>JAFXVU010000261.1 GCA_017534705.1 Bacteroidaceae bacterium | reverse complement strand
GTCGGACGGAACCGTCTTGCGGTCGAGGTCTATCGATGGAGCGACGGCTCCTATCTTGAGGACCAGGACATGTGGCGCCTGTCGGGTATTTACCGCCCTGTGCAGTTATGGGTGCGTCCCAAGACCCACATCTGCGATTATAAGGTGACCGCCGAGCCGAACGACGACTACTCCAATGCATTGGTGAAAGCCCGAATCTCCATCTGCAATACAGGAAAGAAAGCCGCCAAGAACCTGCAAGTCGTGCTGAATGTGAATGAGAGCCAAGCAGACAGACCAGCGACCCAGGTGAAGTTTAGGGCGAAACAAACCGTTTCTAAACTGTCCGCAGGTGATACCATCACCCTTGAACTACCCGGTGTCTTGTTCCATCCCCGTCTCTGGTCGGCCGAGAAGCCCAACCTTTATCCTTTCAGTGTGGAGTTGTGCGACAGTAAAGGCCATGTGATTGAGCATTTCGACTATCACCTTGGCGTGAAACGCGTGGAGGTTGTGGGCGAAGTGTTCAAAATCAACGGCAAGAACGTGAAACTGCGTGGTGTGAACCGTCACGACCATCATCCCAAGACAGGACGATACGTGGATGACGCGACCTATGAGAAAGACATCCAACTGATGAAGCAAGCCAACATCAACTTCCTGCGCACCTCGCACTACCCCGACCGCGAATACCTCTACGAACTATGCGACCGTTGGGGCATCTATGTGATGGACGAAGCCAATCACGAGACCCATGGTTACGGCTATGCCAACAAAGAGATGGGCGACGACTTGGCTTGGCAACAAAGTCATGTGGACAGGGCGGAATCGCTCGTGAAGCGCGATTTCAACCATCCCTGCGTCATTCTCTGGAGCCTCGGCAACGAAGGGGCTGTAGGTCCTAACATCGAGGCGATGTACAACAGAGTAAAAGAGTTGGACAGCACCCGTCCGCCGTTCTACGACAGCGACCGCCGTTACAGTTGCATCTGGGACGACAGTTACCTCTACCCCGACGACCTCCGAAAGAATGCAGAGGCAGTCACCGACAAACCTTTCATGATGCGTGAGTACGCACATGCCATGGGCAACTCCATGGGCAACCTGAAGGAGTACTGGGACGTGATTTACGCCGACTCGTCCATCTGTGGCGGCGCCATCTGGGACTGGGTGGACCAGGGACTGGAGAAAGACGGCTACTTCGCCTACGGTGGTGACTTTGGCGACAAACCCAACGACATCAACTTCTGCATCAACGGTCTGATTGGTCCCGACCGCAAACCCCATCCCCACTATTACGAGGTGCAATACGTCTATCAACCTTTGGAGTTCGTGCATGACGGTGGTTACATCAGTGTGGTCAACCGCGACTATTTCACCGACATCAATGAATATGACTACATCTACCAAATCCGCCACAATGGTAAACTGATAGCAGAAAACTTTGCGACGCTCCAAGACGGAATGTTCAAGATTCTTTACCCCCAACCTTACCGCCAATCCGAACTGACGCTGGACGTCTTTGCCCTTCTTCACGAGGATACTCCTTGGGCAAGTAAAGGGTATCCTGTAGCCAAGGAGCAGTTCGTGCTCAACCCCTGGGTGTTTGACACGTCCTTAAAGGGCACAGCCGCCAAGGCCCAGCAGACCGCCCAAGGCTTCGTCGTGACCACTGACCGCGGCACTGTCACCATCGACAAGACGGGTGCCCTCACCAGTTGGGTATCCGACGGACAAGAACTGCTGGCCGCCCCGTTGGAGCCTTACTTCTGGAAGCCGGAGAACGACAACCAGCAAGCCGCTCATTTCGCAGAGCGTGTGGCCGTTTGGCAGGACGCGGCCGCCAACCGAACCTTAAAATCCATCCGCACTGAGAGTGACGAACATTCATTGAAGGTGATAGCAGAAACATCGTTGGCCGTGGGAGCGGACCTGACCATCAGCTACAGCATCACCTCATCCAGCGACATACTGGTGGAGATGGACTACCGTCCCACGGAAGCTGGCGCTTCACTGCCCACAATGCCGAAGTTCGGCATGAGGATGCGCCTGCCCGCCGACTTCACAAAGATACGGTACTACGGGCGCGGTCCTTGGGAGAACTATCCCGACCGCAAGCGTTCAGCGTTCATTGGCATCCACGCGATGCCGCTCAGTGACTACCAAACAGATTATATCCATCCCCAAGACAACGGCAACCGCTGCGACATCCGATGGATGGAGATAGGCAGTCCATCAAGACAACTAAAAATCAATGGTGGCCAGCCTCTGTGTATCCGTGCTTGGGATTATGGGGAGGAAGACCTCACGGTGAAACACCCCAACGAACTGCAACGCGGACGCTTCGTCAACCTCAATATCGACCTGAGCGTTCATGGCGTAGGCGGTGCCGACACCTGGGGCAAACGTACACTCCCCCAATACACCATCCCCGGCAACCAGCCTCACCACTACAGTTTCGTGCTTTCACTTCAATGAAGTCGGTAAGGTTTTCATGATAGTCTGATAAAGCCCTTCTACAACCACAACATAAAAGAAGCCAAGGAGAGAGAGTAATATCCTTACCTCCTTGGCTTTTGTGTGTTTCCTGATGGACTATAGAACAACTGCTTGACCGCAGACATGCGGCAAGTGAAGCCGTACCACCAACTAGGTAGTATCCCATCGGAACTGCTTCTTCAAAGGAAGCGGTTTGATTTGTTGTTGATTGAATAATACTCCAATTCGATTATTCGTGATAAGATTATCACTAAAAACCGTTCCAAAAACAAAGGCAAAGGATTTGCAAACTCCATTTCTTGTCATTTCGATGCGTTTTTCATAACTTTGTCATCTACTTGCATCACATAAGGCAATCCAACAATGGCAAAAGGGATTCTTCATTCAATACGGATAGTATCGTTCTTGACTGTATTATCCATTTCTCTGTCGGTAAAGCCACAGGCCGTCATCGTCAGTGGTTCTCAAGACCCGACCTTGGGCAAGGAGTTTTATCAATTAAACTTCAAAGTGCTTGACAACTTCACAGGCATACGAATCCCATACGTGAATGCATATCTGATGACGACCGACAGTGTGGTGGTGGATAGTGTTCAAGATAAAGACGGCAATTTTTCGTTCAAGGTCAAGAGAGACAAGGCCTTTCGGTCGTGCATCATCAAGCTGACACATCCCGACTACCAGACGGTATCCAGCGCCCATTCCTTGAAGTCAGTAGGCAAGCAGAACTATTACAATCTGCCTGACTTGTTTATGAAAAGGAGGAACACCTTCACAGACAGAACTCTCGACGAGGTGGTGGTGACGGCCACGAAAGTGAAGATGTACTATCGTGGCGACACCATCGTATATAATGCCGACGCCTTCAACGTGGCCGACGGCAGTATGCTTGATGCGCTGATTCGTCAGATGCCCGGTACGGAACTGAACAAGAATGGCGAGATTTTTGTCAACGGCAGGAAGATAGATAACCTGTTGCTCAACGGCAAGGACTTATTCCGGGGCAACAACAAACTGATGCTCGAGAACCTGCCCTACTACACCGTGAAAGAAATCAAGGTTTATGACCAGACACCCGAGAAGGCCATGGTGCTTCGCGACGAAACCGCAGAGAAAGAATACGTGATGGATGTGAACCTAAAGAAGGAATACAGTAAAGGCTACATGGCTAATGTGGAGGTTGGCGCTGGAACTGAAGACGCATATCTGGCCCGTCTGTTCGGACTCCGTTTTACTGATGTCTCGCATATGGCCATAGTGGGAGGAATGAACAACCTGAACATGGGCGACTATACATTCAGCGGATATTCATACGACAGCGGAGCGAGAGAGGGGAGAACGACCAGTAATCTGCTGACGGCCACACTGCTGACGGAACATAAGCGCAGCAAGAACCAGCTGACGGTGGAACTGAACCGCAAGAAATCAGAAAGAGGTTCAGATGTATTCGAGGAAATCTATCACAACGAGAACAGCACCTTCAGTACATCACAGAATTCCACGGTAAACAGGAACATCGGGGTCTCTCTGGCCAACACCTTTACCTTGAAGATGCCTTTTTGGATGCAAAGCCAGACGAAACTGAGTTTCAACAACAAGAAAGACGACAGCGACGAGCGTTACTATGAATCGGGAACCGACACGAGACAGCAGGGACTTACCGTACTCGACTCTCTGTTCAGCATGGGGGTGGCAATCAACGACCCATCCTTGATCAGTGCCCGCAAACGTTGGATGAATGGCAAGAAGGAAGAATATAGTGCATCCCAGTATTTCAACATTTCCCAAAAGTTGTATTCCGGCGACCTCATTGACTTCACAACAGGGGTCAATTACACGAAAAGCACTGATGAAACAGACCGCTTCAACCGATATCTGACGTGGAACCCAGAGTTGACTCAAATTGACATCGAGGAAGACATCGACCGTCCCAACACCCATGTCAAGGCAAGGGCCGACCTCTCATACAAGATATCACGTTTGTTCTATGGAACAGACACGAGGTTTTTTGCCAATTACACTTTCAACCACGTCAAGGACAGGGAGACGATTCTCGATGCCGTTTCTTTGGTGCGGGATATTCAGAACAGTTATCACCGCCAGATGAATGAGAACAAATATGACGTGGGCATGAATTACACCTATGAGCATCTTGTTCAAGACCGGAAACTACGCACGAAAATCGAGCTCCGTCTTCCCCTCTCCATCACCGACCGACGCACAAATTACAACCGATACACCGTTGACACCTGTCTGATACAATCACCCGTGTTCTTCGAGCCCTCGCTGACATTCACTCATTCGAAATGGAGAGGCGATAATGCCAGAAACTCGTTATGGAAATTCTATGCATCATCCTCACTTGAGCGCAGTCTCCCCGATGCCACGCTGTTGATAACCCTGCCACTGACGTCGGACAAAATCAACATCTATCAAGGTAACGAGCATCTGAAGTCGCCCACGACATGGAGATCGGAACTCTCGTGGAACTGGCCTATGAAGAAACCATCCGCTTATCTGGAACACAGTCTGAAATACACAAACTATTTCAACAGAATCATCAACACTTATCGCTATGACGCGGGTGTCTATACCAACCAACCGGAAAATATCGACGGCACATGGGATATTGAGTTCACTACTCGTGGACAACAATTTGCAAACATCTCAAAACTTCCAATCACCATCAACTACAATCTGAAGAGCCATTACCAACGGATGAAGAACTACGTCGCTGACGGTGCTACAGGACAACCTCGGCAGATGGACAACAACGAACTCACTAACTATGCACATATCCAACTCAGAACTCATTATAAAGACGTGTCGGGAGGATTCCGTCTAAGTGCTGAATGGAGGAAGCCATTAAATGATAGAGAGGATTTGGAATATCGTGATACTTGGGATTA
Organism: Bacteroidaceae bacterium; assembly: GCA_017534705.1. Taxonomy (GTDB): domain Bacteria; phylum Bacteroidota; class Bacteroidia; order Bacteroidales; family Bacteroidaceae; genus RUG11857. The sequence continues at coordinate 42,474 of JAFXVU010000261.1, read as the reverse complement.
TGAGGGTGATTTCTGGCTCTCCGCCAAGTTGCCTCTTGGTATAGATTGGGAAACGGAATGTGTATTGATTAAACGTCAAGGTTATTCAAACGATGAACTGAACAAACTGGCGTGCGAATGGGACATGAAACTCTCCAAATCCATTTTCAAAAACAAAATAGGATTGAGTCTCAAAGCTATTGACATTCTGCACCAATACAAGCGCGTGGCATATGTGGTCAACGAACGAGGCATACGTGAGACACGCACTGTATCTCTTCCCGCCTACTGGCTCTTCAGCGTCACCTATAAGTTCAACAAGCAACCAAAGAAAAAATGAGAATGAACAAGAATACCTTTTAGACTTCAGGGCATAAAAAAAGGGGATAACGCCTTATCCCCAACCTTTGTTAACCTTAAATCTAATACTATGAAAAACACGATGCAAAATTAATCAATAAATGAATAAAATGCAAGTTTGTGTGCGAAAACATTTTAAAAATATGCATTTTCTTGATGTATATCAATAACAAAGTGCAAAATAATAGATTTTTTCATCATCAGCACAAGAAACCATCACGGAAAATTGTGTCAACGCACACAACCAAGTGCAAAATCCTTTCAGCAGCCCATGCTTCTGTGGTTCAAATTTCGGATTTTTTGACCTGAATCCCTTCACTTCATTCCACCTTGGGTTACTTCACCCTACCTCCTTTCAGCCAATGCTTTTTGTAATAGTCCTCATCAAGATGACTGACAATGACACCTTTGGAAGTGCTGGCATGAATGAATTGTTCATTTTTCAGATAGATACCTACATGGCTAGCTTTTTTGGCACTGGAGGTGGAAAAGAAGACGAGGTCGCCCTGGCGGAGAGCGCTTCGTGAGATGTGGTGACAGTCGTGCTGGTAAATATCGGAACTGCTGCGGTGTAGGCTACGTCGGTAAACCTGCTGATAGATGGCAGAGACCATCCCTGAGCAGTCGGTTCCCTTTCGTGTGTTCCCTCCATACCGATAAGGCGCACCCATCCATGATGCCGCCTCCAGCATCAACTGGAAATTGTCGTTCGGTTCAATGTCCATCCCGAGCCTTAGTCCTGCTCTTGCCAGTTGTCGATAGTCAACATCACCACCATGCCTAGAAGAACGGCACGAGGTAAGAGCGACAACCACCAAAAGCAAGGCTAAACAGAGGAATGATTTGGTCTGACGTCGAACCATAGTCAAAGGAATCAAAAAGAGACTATTCGAGTTCCGTTGGATTCTGCCCCTCGACGACGTAGCCCGACGCAGGGTCCTCTACATCAATCTCGATGCTATTGATTTCGACCGATGCTACCGGCGTGTCGATGACCTCGCCACGGAAATAGGCATCGATTTCAGCGGTGAGGTTGGCATACTCCTTGGAGTAATCCTTGAGGATGACTCCATGTTCGAGCAGTGTGATTCGCGAGCAGATGTCGATGGTGTGGGTGAGGTTGTGGCTGGAGATGAGAATGGTGGCTCCAGTTTCCTTATTGTACTGTTCAAGGATATACTTGATAGCGATTTGGGAACTCGGGTCGAGGAAATTGAAAGGCTCGTCAAGGATGAGCATCTGCGGATTGTTGAGCATGGCTCCGATGATGCCTACCTTTTGCTGGTTTCCAGCCGACAGGTCGCGTATGAGTTTGTTATGATTAAGCACCTCCCCGTTCATGAAGTGCTCAAACTTCATCAGTCGTTGGTCGATGACTTCCCGGTCGATGCCACAGGATTTTCCGATGAAATAGAAGTACTCTTCCGGGGTGAGGTAATCGATGAGGAACCCATTGTCAATATACGCACCGGTGAAGTCCTTCCAGTCCTCGCATTTAGAGGTGACGTATGACACCATGTTTCCGTCGATGTCGCCAGACATGGTGGCTTCTCCCGAATCAGGTTTGAGAAGGTCGAGGATGATGCGGAAAAGAGTGGTTTTTCCGGCTCCGTTGTTGCCGACGAGTCCAAGGAGGTCGCCAGAATGAATCACGAACTGGTTGATGTCGAGCGCCACAGTGGTGCCGAAAGTTTTTCTGACGTTAGATACCGTTAAATCCATAATGTTTGTTATGTTTTTCTTTATGATTTCGAATAAGTTGAATGACTTGGATTAAGATTTCCTTGTGCTTCGGAATCCTTCCATATTCTCGTATCTCCGCGCGAGGAAGCGTTTATAGATGTTTCTGAGCCACAGGGGATGGAGAGCGGTTCCGACAAGTCCGAGGATAAGCATCACAAGGGGTGCTCCCACCTTGTTGTCTCCGAAGGCCACTACCAGTCCATACATGATGAACATGGGCAGGAAGAGAGCGGCAAACGACATGATGACCTGAGTCTTGGAACCTCTCATGTTGTTTTTCCCTGTGACTTTGTTGTTGAGGTCGATGGTAGTGTTGTTATACACGGCCAGTTGGAACAAGAATGGGAAAATACACCCAGAAGTGAAGAACATAGAACCTGCGATGTCGAGCAAGGTGAACTTATGTTGGAACACAGGGATGAGCGAGATGAGGAAGGGCAGTATGAGCATGATGCAATTAAAGAAGTACTTGGCCTTGAGGAGTGCCAGTGCCGACTCCCTCCTGCTCATAAGCAAATCCATGTAGTTGCCTTCAGAGCACATGATGTTGGTGAGCGTGATGGTTCCCAGACAAGCAAAGCAATAGATGAGGATGAAGACCGTCATGAACGCATTGTCGTAGATGTTGGTAAAAGCAAGGAGCAAGCACAGCAGCAGGGTATAGAAGATACCGATGTAGAACTGTGAGCGGACCACCTTGTTTCGCCTGATGCTCTTGATTTCCAGTCTGAGGTACTCTCCTATTACTCCGTAGCGGTCGAGGAAGGTCATCTTCTGTGTCTTCACCTTCATGGCAGTCGTTTCCCTCGATATCTCCCTGTAGATGGAAGCGAGTTGGATACGCTGGTTGACGAAGAACATCACGACAGCAATAGCAATAATCGATAAGAAACTCCACCATTTCCACTGTATGAACCCTCGTCCAAGAAAGAGTGTGGCATAGAAGAGCCACTGGTTATTCATGTCGTGCAGATAACCGAAATAGACCAGAACGGCATAGATGACCAAGGGGATTAAGAAGAACACCGATTTCCTGTTGATGAGCGTTCGCCAGAGCAGGTACCAGTAAGCGTTGATGACAAACATCAGCCACCACCCCAGCAGGAAACCGATGAATCCCATGAAACCCCAGTCCTCAGGGATGCACAGAATGCCGAAAGGCACAAGAAAGAAGAACCACATCAGGTTGTAAAGCTGCAATCCCATTCTGACGAGGAAGATGTTGATGAGTGATTTCTGCGGTATAGGTAGCAGTTTATAAGGCTTTATCTCTTGGGCAGGTGTTTCCTGTGCCATGAAGCGCGCGAAGAAATCAACGATGAGGAAAAACAACATTCCTCCGTTGATGCGGTCATAGGGTTCGATACTGTCCTCTTTGAGTACTGTTCCAAAGAGCACCCCAAAGAAAATGAGGTAAGCCGCCCAAAAAGCCACCGTCAGGTAGATGAATATTTTCATGAACTTGCCCTTAGAGAACATGGGATGCCTCCTTGTGGCGAGTCTTTGGTTGCGAGCGACCAGCCTGTAGAGTTGGAAGATATTCATTGTTATTATTCGTAAGGAGTAGAAAAGTCAGGAATTGGGAGGGGGCGTGAACCTGTTGGTCTGTGATTCCAACAGGTTCACGCCCCCAATATTCTTAGATGGTCTTGAGGTAATGGTCCACCTCAATAGCCGCCTTGCATCCGCTGCCTGCAGCCACTACGGCTTGGCGGTAGTTGGGGTCAGCCACATCGCCAGCGGCAAAGATTCCTGGCAAGTTGGTCTTGGGGCTGTCGCCTTGTGTCTTGATGTACCCTACCTCATCGGTCTCAATCCATGGTTTGAACACATCAGAGTTAGGTTTGTGTCCGATAGCGAGGAAGAATCCGTCGATAGGGAGGTCGTAGTGACGCTCGTCAGCCTCTCCCCTGCGATAGACGAGGTGCGCTCCTTCAACTCCGTTTTCTCCATACAGTCCTTCTGTATTTGTCTCAAAGAGCACTTCAATCTTAGGATTGTCGAAAAGCCGTTGTTGCTCAATCTTAGAAGCCCTGAGGAAAGGTTTCCTCACGATGACATAGACCTTGCTGGCCAGTCCAGCGAGATAAGTGGCCTCAGCACAAGCGGTGTCACCTCCGCCCACAACAGCCACGACCTTCTTCCTGTAGAAGAATCCGTCACAAGTGGCACAGGCGCTGACGCCTTGTCCTCTGTACTTCTCCTCATCTGCTAGTCCGAGGTACTTGGCCGATGCACCTGTAGCAATAACGACTGCATCTGCCTCCAGTTCATCGCCGTTATCGGCAGTGAACTTGTATGGTCTTTGTGACAAGTCGGCTTTGGTGATGACATTGCTTCGTATGTCGGTGCCGAATCTGAGTGCCTGCTTACGCATGAGGTCCATCAGTTCGAAACCGGTGATGCCATCCGGGTGCGACGGGAAATTCTCGACGATATCAGTGGTGGTAAGTTGTCCTCCTGGCTGAATGCCTTCATAAAGAACAGGTGAGAGGTTAGCGCGTCCAGCGTAGATGGCTGCGGTGTAGCCCGCTGGTCCAGAACCAATGATTAAGCAACGTATATGTTCCATAGTTTTTCGTTTGTTTTATAGGGGGTGATGAGTTTTAATGGGTTTTATGTGCAATAGTGGGAAGGGGACTATCGCAGGTCAATGACTTCGACGCTAGGATACTTCTTCTTGTTGAAGACGAAAGTCGAGGGGTCGAAGTTGAGGTTGGTTTGGTAGGATGAGATTTTGATTTTGTTGGCCGTCTTGGGCGAACTCATATCAATCATGATGGGCTGGTAGTTGACCTTGTTGATATGCAGCACCACATTCTGCAGAGAGGAAGACTTGTCCTTGGCTTTCAGAATGACCTCATAGTACTTTGCTGTGGATTTACCCATCTTGACATCGTATCCTTTCTTGTAAAGGTCGACAAATGCGTATGGGTTCATCTTGGCGATTTCGCTCTGTGTGGGATTGGTGATGTTGACCTCGTCGTTGTCCTTGAGGTAGGACCACATGTCCTTACCGTCGAACCAGACGACATACTCTCCTCCGATGTCGATGGTGAACTTATTGCCCTGTAGTTTGATGACGCCAGAGCTTGGTCCTGCGCCGGCATCCATGGTGAAAGAAGCCTTCACGCCTCCGGCAGCCTTAAACTTCGCGGCAGTCTTGTCGAGGATGGATGTGGGCGATTGGGCCATCACCATCTGCGCCACAATCACAGTGAGGCAGAAAGCGACGAAACGCTTGAAAAGTGAATTCATTTTGATCATCATATTGTTTTGTTTTTGTTTTATTAATGGACATAATGGACTCTATGCCTCGCCCGCCTTCCAGCTCCTTCCTTGGAGTGGTTATCTTGGCAGATTAGCGAGTATGTCCTCGAGTGACATGAGGTCCTGGATGAGCACCTCCCTGGGTTTGCTGCCAGACTGAGACCCTACGATGCCAGCCAGCTCGAGTTGGTCCATGATGCGTCCCGCTCGGTTGTAACCGATGGACAGTTTGCGTTGTATGAACGATGTGGAACCCTGCTGGGTGGAAACCACCAGACGTGCCACCTCGTCGAACATCGAGTCAAGGTGCTTGAGGCTCTCGTTGTTGGTCGACCCTCCTTCGTCACCTTCCTCTGCCACCTCTGGCAAGTAAAGCGCATGCGAGAATCCTTGCTGTTCCTCGATGTATTTGCAGATGCGCGACACCTCAGGAGTATCGACAAAAGCACATTGAACACGCACAGGGTCAGCCCCTTGCAGATAGAGCATGTCGCCCTTTCCGATAAGTTGGTTGGCACCGGGACGGTCAAGGATGGTACGCGAGTCAATCATCGCCGTGACGCGGAAAGCGACACGTGCGGGGAAGTTGGCCTTGATGGTACCCGTGATGATATTGGTGGTTGGTCGTTGTGTGGCTATAATCATGTGTATGCCGACAGCACGCGCCAATTGTGCGATACGGCAAATGGGGAGTTCCACTTCTTTGCCTGCTGTCATGATGAGGTCGCCATACTCATCGATGATAACGACGATGTAGGGCATGAACTCGTGTCCGTTTTCGGGATTGAGTTTTCTCGCCTTGAAAAGCTCGTTATACTCTTTGATATTCCTCACCTTCGCTTTCTTGAGCAGGTCGTATCGAGTGTCCATGACCTGGCAGAGCGACTTGAGTGTCTTGATGACCTTTTGCACATCGGTGATAATGGGTTCTTCCTCTTCTTCGAGTTTGGCAAGGAAATGGTTCTCGATGGGGCTGTAGATGGAGAACTCCACCTTCTTCGGGTCCACCATGACAATCTTGAGTTCCGACGGATGTTTCTTGTAGAGGAGTGATGTGACAATGGCATTGAGTCCTACGGACTTACCCATACCAGTCGCACCAGCTACGAGCATATGGGGTGCTTTGGCGAGATCGACCATGAAGACCTCGTTGGTGATGGTCTTTCCAAGTGCGCATGGCAATTCCATGTTCGACTCCTGATACTTCTTGCTTTCCAGCACCCCTTTCATGGAGACGATGCTCTTCTTCTTGTTTGGCACCTCGATACCGATGGTTCCCTTTCCGGGTATCGGTGCGATGATACGCACTCCTTCTGCGGCGAGGTTGAGCGCAATGTCGTCCTCGAGGTTTCTGATTTTGGATATCCTGACACCGGGGGCAGGCGTGATTTCGAAGAGGGTGATGGTAGGTCCAACAGTTGCCTTGATGGAACTGATTTGCACCCCGAACTGGTCAAGTATGACGCGAATGCGCTTCTGGTTTTCCTCTTGTTCGGCCAGGTCGACGGAAGGAATGCTGTCGGCTTTGTCGTCGAGCAGGTCAAGCGTGGGATAATGGTAGTGGCTGAGCGACAGTTTTGGATCGTACTCACTGTCGATAGAGCCATATTTAATGCCATCCCCCGTTTCGGTTTGCCCTGCTACTTCAACTTCGAACTGGGCGTCATCACCATCCTTCTTGCTCTTTCTTTTCTTGACCTTATTCTGCGGGGTCTCGTCATCGTCCAGGTCGTCCACCTCATCAGGCTGTTCTTCTCCGATATGGGCAGTGACGATATTGCCCTGTTCATCAAATTCTATCACTTGGGCTGCGGTGTCATCGCCGATGTCAACTCCCCCAGTCGTATCATCTTGTTCCTGGCCAGAATTGTCGTCGCCAACGTCTTCGCGGTAGTCGTCCGATTCAGTCTCCTCGTCTCCATCTTTGCCCTTCTTCTTCCATTTTATTTGATTGAGATGAACATTGGGATGCAACGCTTTTCGAATGTAATCGACTGTTTTGTTGCTGACATAAATGAGATAGATGAGTGCTGTGGCCAGCAATACTCCGATGAGTCCGGGCTGTCCGATATGGCGATAGAGATAGTTGGCGGCCATTTTTCCATGGTTACCTCCGGGATTGATGAAGGTGTCGTCGAAGACAGGCAATCCCTTGACGAACAGATAGACAGTGGTGAGCGCCACACTGAGCCATATCATGAGCATTCCGAGCAGGAGGAACCACTTGAAGATATTCACTTTGTAGGCCTTCATCAGCCATAGTCCGAACAAGACAAAGAAAATGGGCACAATGAAAGCAGCCAGTCCGAAGCATTTGTTGATAAAAAAATAGGACATCCATGCTCCCATGGAACCACAGACATTTTTGAACTTGTAGTCGACATTGGCCACATCCTCCGAAGTGAGTTGTTCGAGGATGCTGTAGTCAGCCGCTCCAGTGAAAAGATATGAAAAAAAGGCGACAAACATAAAAACAGCCACGACAAGCAGAATAAGACCTGGGATAAATCTCCACAGGTCGTTTCCGAATTTGAAGATGTCGAGCAGTTTCAGTTCGTCCTCCCGTTGCTTCTGGCTTCTTGTTGACTTTCTCGTGTTATTTTGATTTTTCTGATTCTTTGCCATATTCTGTGAAAAAGCAGGACAAGACGTCCATACCGTTTGCAAAGTTACTATTTTTTTCGTTTGAAAAGACAATCTCTTGGTAATATAATCGTAAGATTTATGAAAAATTGCTAATTTTGCAGTTGTTATGAGCTACAAAAAAGAATCCGATTCTCTTCCACACAACGTGATAGAGTTTGTCACCGTGGCCGTGGAGTATTGTCTGTTCGTTGAGAGCGCCGCTCAACAAAGCCGAGAGGATTTCGTCAGCACATTGCTGAAACTTCTCCCCCTGCTGTATCTGAAGGGGACGCTTCTTCCTTCGGCGGACGACCTTTACGACGATATACCAGGCGATTACGTGACGGAGGAGAATTACGACATTGTCCGCCACAACATCGCATACGTGATGGGGGAATCCGATGATTTCTTAGACGTGTTTGTTGAGGACATGCGCTACAGCGACCAGCCGGTGCTGTGTACGGTGAGCGAGCAACTGGCCGACATCTACCAGGACCTGAAGAACTTTGTAAGCGCTTACAGGGACGGCACCGATTCTGTCCGCGAATCGGCAGTGGCACAGTGCCGAGAGAATTTCACGAGTTATTGGGGCCAGCGATTGGTGAACGTGATGCGGCCCTTGCATGACATTTGCTACAATTCTTTCGACAACGAGTCCTGACCAACCAAAGGATTCTCACAACCAGATGATTAAGAAAGGGATGATTACAATAAAAGAAAGATACGACAAGAAAGACATCAACACCTTGCCCCGTGTGAATTTCGGGGGCCGAATCTTCACTGTGCTTACCGCTCAAGAAGCCGACAAAGCCGTTGACTACCTGATGAAAGCGCCCATACTGGGTATCGACACAGAGACACGGCCCACCTTCCGTCGTGGGCAAGCCCATCTAGTGGCTCTGCTTCAGGTGTCGACAGACAACACCGCTTTTCTGTTCCGCCTCAACCACATAGGGCTCCCCCCTTCATTGATACGGCTGTTGGAGGACAACACCATCACCAAGGTGGGGCTGTCGCTCCACGACGATTTCCTGATGCTGAAGAAGCGCCACAATTTCACTCCAGGCCACTTCATCGAACTGCAGCATGAGGCCAAGGAACTGGGCATAGCCGACATGAGCCTTCAGAAACTTTACGCCAACCTCTACGGCGAGAAAATCTCGAAGAATCAGCAGTTATCGAATTGGGAAGCCGATGTGTTGAGCGACGCACAGAAGCTTTATGCCGCAACCGATGCCTGGGCTTGCATCAAAATATACGAAAAGATTCTTGAATTGAAGCATTCAGGCGATTACACCTTGGAGAAGACCCAAGAACCGGAATTGACTTCTGACGACCTCCTCAGTTCTTCACTCTCCGACTAAGTGCTCCATAAACCAAACAACATGAACAGCCATCCATCCAAAGTATATCTTCGTAAAGACAAAGAAGACTCACTGAACCGTTACCACCCTTGGGTGTTTTCCGGCGCCATCCACCACTTTGAGGGCAACCCAGAAGAGGGTGATGTTGTCGAGGTGTATACAATTGACAACCGCTACATCGCTACCGGTCACTATCAGATTGGCAGCATCATGGTACGTGTGCTGAGTTTCGAAGGCGAGCCGATAGACCAAGCTTACTACCTCCACCACCTTGGCGAGGCGCTGAAGGTAAGAGAGCGCATTGGTCTGGCCAATTCTACCGACACCAACTCCTTCCGTCTGGTACATGGTGAAGGTGACTGCCTACCCGGTCTGGTGATTGACATTTACGACTCAACGGCTGTGATGCAAGCTCATAGTGTCGGCATGCACAAAGACCGTAAAATCATCGCCGAATCTTTGCTCGAGCTGATGAACGGGCGCTTGAAGCACATCTACTACAAATCCGAGACCACCCTACCCTACAAGGCCAACCTGTTGGAAGAAAACGGTTTCCTAGCCGGAGGAAAGGATGTTGACAACATTGCCATGGAGAATGGCTTGAGGTTTCATGTGGACTGGCTGAAGGGACAGAAAACGGGTTTCTTCGTTGACCAGCGCGAGAACCGCAAACTGTTGGAGCAGTACTCCAAGGGCATGAAAGTACTCAACATGTTCTGCTATACCGGCGGCTTCTCTTTCTACGCGATGCGTGGTGGCGCGGAATTGGTGCATTCTGTTGACAGCAGCCAGAAGGCGATAGACTTGACCAATGCCAATGTGGAACTGAACTTCCCCGGCGACCCTCGCCATCAGGCTTTCGCCGAGGATGCCTTCAAGTTTTTGGACAACATGAAGGAGACCTACAACCTGATTATCCTAGACCCACCCGCTTTTGCCAAGCATAAAAACGCGCTTCACAACGCGCTGAAGGGTTATTCACGCCTGAATCAGAAAGCACTGGAGAAAATAGCTCCTGGCGGCATACTGTTCACATTCAGTTGCTCACAGGTAGTGACGAAAGACAACTTCCGCAATGCCGTGTTCACTGCCGCCGCCTATGCTCACCGCAAGGTAAGAATCCTGCACCAGCTACACCAGCCAGCCGACCACCCCATCAATATCTATCATCCTGAGGGTGAGTACTTGAAGGGATTGGTTTTATATGTGGAATGATTCTGGTTTTATTGCCGCACGACATGACGACATACCCTTGTAAAGGCGAAGTTGTCAATCGTTAAAGAATGTAAACAATAATATCATAGTTTGCGCACACGTGTTAATAATTGTTAACATGTGTGCGTTTTCACAATTACATGCTTTGTCAAGACAAAAATAGTCATTACTTTTGCATCGTGTTTTTCATGGTATTAGATTTATTTTAAGGTTAGTAAAGATTGCTTGTCGTGAGATAAGCAATTTTTTTGTTATATGAGACCTCATAATAGCATAAAAACCGATTAAAATGCATAACTTTGCACTGCGATTCCCGCAAGCAGGATAGCGTGAGTTTATTCTGTTCTAGTTAGCGCACACACAACATAAAACATCATCATATAAAACATCAAGCAGATACATGCAAACCATTAATGACGTAATGAGTGATATCAGTGGCTTCCTTTGGGGTTGGCCCATGATGATACTGCTCTTAGGAACCCACATCTACCTGACCATCCGTTTGCGTTTTCCACAGCGTAAGTTGTGGACAGCCATCAAGTTATCCATCAAGAAAGACAGCCAGTCGAAGGGTGATGTCAGCCAGTTTGGTGCCTTAGCCACCTCCTTGGCCGCCACAATAGGCACAGGAAACATCATTGGAGTTGCCACAGCGGTATCCTTAGGAGGACCAGGAGCTGTATTTTGGTGCTGGATAACAGGTGTGTTCGGAATAGCGACAAAGTATGGTGAGGGACTTCTGGCCATCAAGTACCGTGAGCGCAGGCCATCGGGTCGCATGTTGGGTGGTCCGATGTTTGCTCTTGACAAAGGACTTCACGCCCACTGGCTTGCCGTTCTTTTTTCTGTTTTCACCGCCATTGCCGCCTTTGGTATCGGCAACACCGTCCAGGCCAATGCCATCAGCGAGAACATTGCGATACTCGCAGAGGGCACATTCAATCCCATATATGTTCGCGTGGTTGTTGGCGTGGCGATAGCGATGCTTGTAGGTCTGGTGATTTTTGGAGGAATCAAGAGCATTGCGAACATCTGCACGAAGTTTGTGCCATTGATGTCGCTGTTCTATGTCTTAGGCTGCATTTATATATTATGTGTGAACCACCAGTATATCATGGAGGCCGTTCGTCTGATTATGAGTTGTGCTTTCAGCAATCAGTCCATCGTTGGCGGAGCCATAGGTAGTACTGTGATGGCTGCCGCCCGTTTCGGTATCGCACGTGGTTTGTTTTCCAATGAGTCGGGTATGGGCTCCGCTCCCATAGTTGCTGCAGCAGCCCAGACACGCAACCCTGTCCGTCAAGCCCTTGTGTCGTCTACAGGTACTTTTTGGGACACCGTTGTAATATGTGCAATGACAGGTTTGGTGATTGTGACGAGCATCCTCGCTTACCCTGAGATAGACTATCAGGATGGTGGTCTTCTGACGAAGGAAGCCTTTGCCCGCATTCCCTTTGTAGGCACCCCTATTCTGACGGTAGGCATCATCACTTTCGCATTCTCCACGATTTTGGGCTGGTGTTATTACGGTGAGCGTGCCGTGGAATACCTGAGTAGCCACCGTGGTGTGAGCATCTACCGTGTGTTCTGGGTAGGCGCTATCGTCTTGGGTTCAATCATGAGCCTTAGTTTGGTTTGGAACATCGCCGACATTATGAATGCCTTGATGGCCATCCCCAACTTGGTGTCGTTACTGCTCTTATCGAATGTGATTACCCGTGAGACCAACTATTACCTCTGGGGGAATCGTTTGGAAGAGAGCTCAGAGGATTTAGAGGAAGACGACAAGTCGTAGTTTTTCTATTGTCATCATAAACCTAATTATACGGAAGAGGAAAAATGGTACAGGATTTATGCATCATCATGCTGACGGCAGGCATAGTAAGCCTGTTGTTCAAGCTGTTCAAGCAACCTGTGGTGCTGGGGTATATCGTAGCGGGCTTGATGGTAGGTCCATACGTTTTGGGCGAGGCATGGATCAGCGATATAGAGAGTGTTGACACATGGGGCCAGATTGGAGTCTTGTTCCTGCTCTTCTCGATGGGGTTAGAGTTCAGCTTCAAGAAGTTGCTGAAGATGGGTAGTACCGCCGTCGTGGCTGCCATGGTGATTGCGATAGGCATGATGGCTTCAGGATACCTGATGGGTCAGTTACTTGGGTGGAGTTCGATGACTTCATTGTTCTTAGGCGGTATGCTGTGCATGTCGTCAACGACTATCGTGTTCAAGGCGATAGAAGACATGGGGTTGAGCAAACACCACTTCGTGAACGTGTGTTTCGGCATACTAGTGATAGAAGACCTGTTCGCGGTGGTTTTAATGGTGTTGTTGTCTTCGATAGCTGTGAGCAACAGTTTCGAGGGCAAGGAATTGGTGGGCGAGATGCTGAAACTGGCGTTCTATCTGGTGTTGTGGTTTGTGCTTGGCATTATGATTCTGCCTTCATTCTTGAAGCGTTTCCGCAAGCATCTGAACGATGAGACGATGACCATCTTTTCCATCGGATTGTGCTTAGGTATGGTGATGCTAGCCATGAAAGCGGGTTTCAGTTCAGCCCTTGGTGCCTTCGTAATGGGCAGTCTGTTGGCTGAGACACTTGAGGCAGAGCGTGTGGAGCGTTTAGTGAAACCCATCAAAGACATCTTCGGTGCCATCTTCTTCGTGTCAGTGGGTATGATGATTAACCCGAGCATGCTGGCTGAGCATTGGTTACCGATTCTCATCATCACCATCACGGTGATAGTGGGACAAATCGTCTTTGCCAGCACAGGTACATTGCTGTCTGGGCAGTCATTACGAGTCTCTTTGCAGACAGGCTTCTCTCTTGTTCAGATTGGCGAGTTCGCTTTCATCATCGCCACCTTAGGCCAGAGCCTTCATGTGACAGCCGACTTCCTCTACCCGATTGTGGTGGCCGTATCCGTAGTGACTACTTTCCTGACTCCCTACATCATGCGACTGGCCATCCCTACCCTTCACTTCATCGAAAACCACAGCAGCGAAGGTTTCAAACTCTGGCTTGAGAACTACTCTAAGGTCAGGAACAATAAAAGCGCTGAAAGCCTTTGGAAAACCTACTTAAAAAAGGCATTGGTAAGTGTGTTTATCTATGGTGTGGTGACTATATTTGCATACGTCATCTACTTCTCATACATCCACCCCTATTTCGAGTCGTTCATTGGCGATGGTAGCGATGGCTTGACCGTATTGGGGCTTCGTTGGCCTGAGTTTGGCATCAAGGCCCTCTCGTGCGCCCTTATTCTGGGTGCTACCTCTCCCTTTATATTCAACATAGCCTTGAAGCACGCCAACAATTCCGAAGCTCGGCAGTTGTGGAGCACTGGCAGCATGCAGAAGGCGTTTCTTTCGGGCATCTTCATTCTCCGTCTGTTGTTGAGCATGGGCTTTGTGTTCTTCGCCATCGCGAACATCTTCAGTTTCAATGCCGGTGTCATCATCGTGCTGTCGTTCTTTGTAGTGTTAGCCTTTGCATTCTCACACAACATCCGAAAGCGTTCCCGCAAATTGGAGCAGGCCTTCAAACAGAATTTCACTGCCCGAGAGACTTCGGCCGAGGAACGTCGAGCCATGCGTAACAGCACTGTCAAGTCTTTGCTGAATTACGATATTCATATCTCAGAGTTCGATGTGAGCGCTGATTCCGACTTCTGTGGGAAGAAGTTGAAGAGTCTGTCTATCAGGAGCGTGAGCGGTGTGAGCATCGTCTGCATAGTCCGCAGCGGCATGCATATCTTCATCCCTGGTGGCGACGAGAGTATCTATCCCGGCGACCGTATCATCGCTGCTGGCAGTGACTACCAGATTGACGCATTCCAGAAGATGCTGGACCAGAGTATCAACGAGTCAAACAACCGCGAGGATCCTGCAATGGTGTCGCTTGAGCATTTCACGGTCAGTGATTCCGACAACATTCATGGCAAGACGATTATCGACAGCCGCATCAGGGAGAACGCGCACTGCATCATCATGGGCGTAGAGAGGAATGGTGAATACTATATGAATCCCAACCCCAAGATGACCATCGAGATAGGCGACACGCTCATTCTCGCAGGGGAAACATCAAGACTGAAAGAGTTCGTCAATGGATAAGATTTTGAGGAGGAGATTTTCGATTAAACGAAAAAACGATTAAACGAAAAAGCCAGAAAACCAGCAAAGAAACGAAAAAGGGGTGCATGCGATCGCATGCACCCCTTTTTCGTTTGAAAAGATTTAGAACAATTTTGCGGGATATTCACCAGCATCGACAAGTGCCTGAATGCGCTTCACTGTGTCCTCACGGTCAGCGGCATAGGTCACGCCAAACCACTTGCTTGTGGTGTCGAGCACTTCAACGGTGGCTGTACCTTCATTGATGAGCTTGTTGACCATGAGCGGAATGAAGAATTCAGCCTTGAGGTTTGTCATGTTCTTAGGATCGGCAAGGAACTCCTTAAAATACTCCTCGCTGTACTGGAAATAATCGGGAGTGAATCCCCACATATTCATGCTGACAGGCACGTTTTCCTCCACAGCGACCCATTTGCCTTCCTCATCCTTGTAGCAGATAGGTCCGTCCACTCTCATGATTTCAGTGCGCTCCACCACATCGGTGAGGTGGTGGTTGTCGTCATAGACACAGATACCACGAGCAACAGTGCCGTTTTCGCTGAGCGTGTTGCAGCAACGGAAACCGACCATAGCATACTTGTTCTTGCTGCCTTCAGGCAAATCGCTTAGGAACTTACCGATGGTAGCGAAAGCGTCGCGTCCATAGAAGTCGTCGCAATTGATGACGCAGAAAGGCTCCTTGATGGCATCCTTGCCCATGAGGACGGCATGGTTGGTACCCCAGGGTTTCACACGTCCTTCAGGGACAGAGAATCCCTCAGGCAGAGCGTCAAGGCTCTGGAACACGAGTTCGGCTGGTATGCGTCCCTCATATTTAGACAGGATTTGAGTGCGGAACTGCTCTTCGAAATCCTTTCGGATGACGAACACGATTTTTCCGAATCCGGCGCGGATGGCGTCATAGATAGAATAGTCCATAATAGTCTCGCCGTTAGGTCCGAGTCCATCGAGTTGCTTCAGACCTCCATAACGGCTTCCCATACCTGCAGCAAGTAAAAATAGTGTTGGTTTCATTTTTGAAATACTTAAAGTTAATATGTTGAACAAAATATAACACACTTACTGCTACCTCTCGCCATCAAATGTCGAAGCGTGTGGCAGCGTGTTTCTATGCAAATATAGCGATTGTAAATGACATGAGGAAACAACCACGCAAGTTTTTGCATCAAAAAAAGAAAATCCTATGCGAAGAAGCTTAGTTTCGATTTGAAAGTCCAGCAAAACGACATCAGAACTGTTCGAGGATGCGTATTCTCTCCTCTGTCTTCGGGTGGGTGCTGAACAAGCCCGAGAGGAAGCTGGAGAATCCCTGTGCTGCCATCTTGGGTTTGATGATGAAGAGTTGTGCGATATCCTCCCTATTGACGTTCGCCAACCCAGGGTTTCCCGAGATTTTACGGAGTGCGCTTGCCAGCGCCAAAGGGTTGCCGCAAAGTTCCGCACCTCCGGCATCAGCCATGAACTCACGTTTACGCGAGATGGCGAATCGTGTGAGGAGGGTGAAGAAATAGCCAATGGCGGCACAGATGATGGCAATGAAGATGACGGCGATAATGGCCATTCCACCTCCTTTAGAGTCTCTTGAACTTCTTCTTGATGCTCCGCCGAACCTCACCATGTTGAACATCACCCTTGTCGCTACGGACATGATGGTCGACATGATTCCGACAAAGATAATGCTGATAATGAGCAACCGAGTGTCCTTGTTTCGTATATGTGTGAGTTCATGTCCCACCACACCTTTGAGTTCCTCGTCGTCAAGGAGGTCAATGATACCAGTAGTGAGTGTGACAGTGTAAGTCTTATTGTCAATTCCGCTGGCGAAAGCATTGAGTTGCGGGTCGTTGATGACATTGATTTGTGGCATGGGCATACCACAAGCCATCGTGAGGTTCTCTACGATGTTATACACCCTCATGTTTTCCTTTCGCGTGAGTGGTTTAGCACCTGTGGAGAGCCGGATCATGGAGGTGTTATAGAAATAGGCAATGGTAAACCATACCGCCACAATGCCTACCACCCAAGGCAAGGCCTGTAAGAACTCCTGCAACACCATGTCCCAATAGACTTCATAATGGGGATTGCCGTAGTCATCGTAGTAAGGCCCTGCTCCGTAATTGACGAGCGTGAGGAAAAGCCACACCATAGCCAATAAGATGACGGGAAACAATATCAACAGCAAAATGCTGTAGATATTGTTTCTCATCTGCTGTGTGTATAACCCCACGTACTTCATCTTCTTGTTGTCAAAGAGTTCTGAATGTACTAGAACTTGATTTCGGGAGCCTTGTCGTACTGCTGTCTGTCAGCCTCAGGCACTTCGAACATGCTTTCCTTGTGGAATCCGAACATTCCGGCCACGATGTTAGCAGGGAACTGCTGTACGGCGACATTATACTCTTTGGTGGCAGAGTTGAAGAAACGTCTTACAGAAGCGAGCTTGTTCTCGATATCTCCGATTTCGTTCTGCAACTGGAGGAAATTCTGGTTGGCCTTGAGGTCTGGATAAGCCTCGAGTGTGATTTTCAGTCCGTTAAGAGCGCTTGAGAGCGCATTATCAGCCTGTATCTTGCCATCGATAGTGGTAGCTCCCATGGCTGCTGAGCGCAGGCGGATGATGTTCTCCAGTGTTTCTTTCTCGTGCTTGGCGTATCCCTTAACTGTTTCAACGAGTTGGGGGATAAGGTCGTAGCGTTGTTTGAGTTGCACATCGATATTCGCAAATGCATTCTCTCGGTTGTTGCGCAGATTAATCAGTTTGTTGTAGATACCGATGAGGTAGATACCTATCAGAGCAACAACAACAATAAAAACAATGATTGCCATAATGTCTTGATTTTTTATTTTTAGTGATACAATTATAATCTGTATGGAGTTTCATCTTTGTAAGCAAAGATAAACAAAAGATTGGAATCTATCATGTTGTCAGCCGTTTTTTTTATGATTGAGTCAAAAAAAAAGCATCAGCAGTCCATTTATATGTGTTTTTACGCAGTAATGTACGTGAAAAGCCGCCTCGCCCAATTAGACGAGACGGCTTTTTTATCTTACCGCCAAATGAGTTAAGCTGGCAAGAATGGTGAATAGAGGCACTTCCTTAAACAGAGAGCCGTTCAGACGTTTTCGTGGTAAAGCAGTTCAAGCAACCACTCTGCCGGCACTTTTTCTGTCCCTTGCATCGTTTGCAGGTGACGTTCAGCCTTTTCTCTTACCATTCGGTACTCTGCGAGTTCAAGTCCTTTAGTCAAGGTCTCACTCATCATCATCCATTCATTTTTTGACATTAGCATTGCCATAAGCCTGAATCATATTATACCGTTCATAATTCCTTATAAATGAAGATTGATCCAAACCACCTTCAGCCACGATAGTCCTTGGTGTCCTTGTATTGTCCACAAGCATCCAATAGTCCACGATAGGCATGTAGATGTTGAAGAAATTCCTCAGTCCTGCGGAGTATCTTCTCCGGATTACTTCCTCCTTGATGTTGTGTCCTCCCTCGCTGACCCTGAGTGCAACTCTTTGTATAGCCACTTCGGGCGATTCGAGCCAGAAATAGACCAGAGAGACTCTGTAGCCTTTACTATGCGCCCTTTTGACGAGTTTGTTGTATGACCGTGTGGCTAAGGTCGTCTCCAGCGCGAAGGATTCCTCTCTTGCTAGCAAGTCTTCGATTCTCGCGAGCATCAGCTTCCCTGCCATGATGGCCATCGACTCTGGATTGAAAGGCGACAGTCCAACAGCTATGGCATCGGCATTCACGTATTCCCTACAATTGAAGACCTCTGTGAGGAGCGTCATCGAAACAGTTGTCTTACCTGCTCCATTGGGGCCACTGATGATATATAGGTTCTTCCGTGCCATGATGTGTGCAAAGATATGTAAAATAATTAATACGAAACCAATTATTTAATGTTATTTATGATTCTGAGTGCTTTTTTTCAATATATATTCAGGGTGCTGTATATTATTTCACTTTCAATGAAGGAACGCGGATATTCCTGCCGATGATTGATTCGGGCAGGGACACCCACGCTCCAGACAAAGAATGACAGCATCAGAAAATGTGCCAAGCGACAGTGAGTCCTGCCATGACGATGCTGACCATGGACATCAATTTGATAAGTATGTTGAGACTTGGCCCTGACGTATCCTTGAACGGGTCGCCAACCGTATCGCCCACAATGGTGGCCTTATGGCAGTCTGAACCTTTACCTCCAAAATGTCCTTCCTCCACCATTTTCTTAGCGTTGTCCCAAGCTCCACCTGAGTTGGCCATGAAGATGGCCAGCACAAAGCCAGTGCTGAGTCCTCCACAGAGCAAGCCCATCACACCTGCGACTCCGAAGAGTATACCAACCACAACTGGGATAAGAATAGCCAATATGGAAGGAACAATCATCTCCCTCTGTGCGCTTCTAGTGGATATTTCCACGCAGCGGCTGTAGTCGGGGGTGCCTTTGCCTTCAAGAATGCCTTTGATTTCACGGAATTGCCTCCTGACTTCCTCCACCATGGTTTGTGCTGCGCGTCCCACCGCTCCCATAGTGAGTCCGCAGAAGAGGAATGCTGTCATCGACCCGATAAAGATGCCAACCAGGACAATAGGATTCATAAGGTTGATTTGGAAGTAGTCCATGAAGTCGAGAATGGAGGCTTTGGCGGTTTCCACCACATCTCCTGTAGCCAGCTGCATGGTCTCCTGTCCAATTCTGACCATACCGATTTTGATTTCCTCGATATAAGAAGCGAGCAGTGCGAGTGCGGTAAGGGCGGCACTTCCTATAGCGAATCCCTTTCCTGTTGCGGCAGTGGTGTTTCCGAGAGCGTCGAGTTGGTCTGTACGTTTTCTGACATCCTCACCCAGTTCACACATCTCGGCATTTCCACCGGCATTATCCGCGATTGGTCCGTAAGCGTCAGTAGCGAGGGTAATTCCCAGGGTGGAAAGCATACCGACAGCGGCTATACCGATGCCATAGAGTCCTGTAGCCATGTTCTGCGCATTCATTTCCAGATGGAATCCATTGGCACAAAGGTAACTGAGTACAATAGCCACAGCAATGGTGAAAACAGGAATGCAAGTCGATATCATACCAGTTCCGATGCCTTTGATAATCACTGTGGCAGGTCCTGTCTGACTTGCTTCTGATATTTTCTGTGTGGGTTTGTACGATTGGCTGGTGTAATACTCCGTTGCCTGTCCGATAATCACACCTGCGGCGAGGCCAGTCAGCACGGAAAACGAGATGCCGACCCAGTTTTCAATTCCAAGCAAGTAAAGGATGAAGAAAGTAGCCACGGCGATGAGAACGGCACTGACATTGGTGCCCAGACCGAGTGAGTGCAGAAGGTCTTTCATCGTAGCGCCCTCCTTGGTTCTCACCATATAAATGCCAATGAGCGAGAGGAAAATGCCCACAGCCGCAATAATCATTGGCGCCAGCACAGCCTTGAGTTGCATACCCTCGATGCTTGAGGTGGCAAAAGCAGTCGCTCCAAGCGCGGCAGTGGAAAGAATACTTCCGCAGTAACTTTCATAGAGGTCTGCGCCCATACCTGCCACATCACCCACATTATCACCCACATTATCAGCGATGGTTGCAGGATTTCTCGGGTCGTCTTCTGGTATGTTTGCCTCATACTTGCCGACGAGGTCAGCGCCCACGTCGGCGGCTTTGGTGTAGATACCACCTCCCACACGGGCGAAAAGGGCCTGGGTGGAAGCACCCATACCGAAAGTAAGCATAGTGGTGGTGATGGCTATCAGGTCATAGTGGCCGACCTTACGGAGGATGAGGAACCAGAGTGCGACGTCAAGCAGTCCCAAGCCGACGACAGTCAGTCCCATGACGGCTCCGCTACGGAATGCGATTTTCAGTCCCTTGTCGAGTCCTGTTCGGGCCGCGTTGGCTGTACGTGCTGATGCGTAGGTGGCGGTTTTCATGCCGAAAAATCCCGACAATCCGGAAAAAAGTCCACCAGTTAGGAACGCGCCAGGCACCCAGGGATTCTGCACGCCCACAACGTAGGCAAGAAAAGCGAAGAAGACAGCAAGAACGATGAAAACGATGGCGACCACCTTATACTGTTGCTTGAGATAGGCCATCGCACCTTTTCGGATATACTCAGCGATTTCCACCATACGAGGTGTGCCCTCGCTTTCCTTCATCATCGTAGAGAAGAAATAATAAGCCATCGCCAATGCAATGACTGAGGCTAAGGGTATTAGCCAGAAATAGCCAGGAATTCCCATAGATTAGAGTTTTTAAAAGTTAGTGTGTTGAAATATGTTGCTAAATTAGCAAGTTTTTTTCAATTGCAAGACATTTTCCATGATTTATTCGATGTGGAGGTGGAAAAAACAGAAAGAGACCAGCCGCGTGGCTGGTCTCTCTCTAACTAAGATTGTAGCGTATGGTTACTTGATAAGTACCTTCTTGCCATTGATGATGTTGATACCCTTCTGCGGTGCGGTGAGACGCTGACCAGCGAGGTTGTAGATTACCTGTTTCTCACTCTTAGCGTCAATACTGTTGATGTTGTTAGGTATTGCCTTGCCAAGGTAGAAGAGTTCGAAGTCGTCGAAGATTACCCAGTCGCTACCGATAGCAGCGTCCTTGCGGATACCCAGTTTCAGGTTACCACCCTCTTCAACATGAATCTGAACAGAGTTGCAGTAAGCTGTTGGGTCGCTGTCGCAGCGGAACTTGAATCCACCCATTGAAGAAGGATAGTAGTAAACATTTTCACCGTCCTGAACGCGGGTGTCGTAAGGATAAGAAGGTGATTCAGCATTGAACTCAACAAAACCAGTGAGTTTCACATCCTCGTCGATGAAGTACTCGTCGGCATAGATAGCCACTGTACCATCCCAGTCAACCATGTAACCAAGAGCCTTGTACTCTTCAGAAGCATCCTTCATGTTCCACCACTCGTCGAACGAAGGAGTAGTCCACTGACCGTCACAAACTGACTTGATGTAGTTGTTACGCTCGATTTGGCCATCGCTCATGTAGAGAACAGCGTTGTGGTTCTCCCAAGCGTTGATGTCTTGATTAGCTGCATAGAACCAGTTGTAGTACGGACCAGAAGTAGCGTTACCTACATCACCAGCGTCACGATAGAGAGCGCGAGCGCGGAGTTCGTATGTACCCTCTGGCAAGCACTTCACAACCTGATAGAGGTCGAATGGAGAAGCGTTCCAGATCTCAGCGTTCTGACGGCCGTAAGTGTTCACTGAAGGAGTAGCACCTTCGCAAGTCCAACCGGCTGTTGGGCCTTCAGCGAATGATGGGTTCACGAGGAGGTCTGTAATGTTCATAGGATTAGTTTCTGTAGCATTAGCAGCACCACGCTCAGCGAAGATAGCCTCGTTGATTGGAGTGAGGAGTGCCTTCTCGTACTCACCAAGAGTATAAGCAGAAGCGTAAGCAGCCTTGAGGGCAGTAGCCTGCTCTGCGAGGAGAGCGTTGAGTTTATCAGTGTTGAAGGAAGCAGCCTTGTCGTAAGTGCGGAGATAAGACTCGTAAGCAGCGTAAACACTGGCAACTTCTCCAGCCATCTTGTAAGTGTCTTCGTCATTCTCACCTACAGCGAATGCGTAAGTAATGGCAGGATCGAGAATAGCATACTGCTCAGAAGTTTCAGCGTAGTTGCCCTGGAGTGTGAGATACTTGTTAGGAACATCGTATGCACTCTCACCAGCAGCAGCTGCGTTGAGGAATGCCTTAGCCTCAGAGATAACAGAAGTAGCCTCAGTGTAAGCATCGAGTCCTTCTACAGGAAGCACGATCTTAGCAAGGATATCGTTGAATGCAGTCACGTCACCCTTCCAGAAAATCTTGCTGGCGGCGTCGTTCTTGAGCTCATCAATCTGCTGGCTGAGGACGCTTGTGAAGTCGATTTCCTCACCGAAGTACTTCAGCACAACACCAGTCACAGCCATCCAGCTGTTGCTTCTGTAACCAATAGTAACTGTACCACCCTGAACGAAAGTGAATGGGATATCAAGCACGCTCCACATGTCGCGGCCCCAGCCATCCCAATATCCGATAGAGCGTGGGTTACGCTCAGACCTTGCCGTCTTATCGCCATAGTTCATGAATACATACTGATCAGTGTCTTCCCAGCTACCATCATTTGCGCAAAGGAATGCACGACCTTGAAGTGTGTAGTAACCATCGGGGAGGTTGGTCACCACCTGCTGTACGAGCAAGTCGCCAGTATTTGGACCTGCACTCCAACCTGTGTGGATAGCAGTGTAACCCTTGATCCACTGGATTTCAGGCTTCATACCGCCAATCCAACCATTGAAGTTGTTGATGAAGATCCAACGGTTCTCAGCATCCTTACTTGTAGTGTAACGAACCTTGTCAGCGATAGCGGGCAGGAACTGAGTCTCGTCATCCTTGTAAGCGTTTGTGCCTACTTCTACGTTCCACTCATCGTCCTTGTGACCAGAATTCCAAACTTCCTCAATCTCTTGTGGATACTTGTACTCACCATCGCGGAAAGTAGGAGTGTATTCCTGGTTCACGAACCAAGGACAAGAAATAGCGTAAGTCATGTCGATAGAACCATCTGCGTCCTTGCCTTTTGACATTACATAATTAACGCGTGCATTAGCGAGGTCGCTAGCAGCCTTGAGATAATCGTCAACTGACTCGAATACAGGATGATCGTTGTCGGAACCTGCAAGCAGAGCGTTCTGAGCCTGTGTAATGGCAGCCTGGAGTTCAGCCTTTGCAGGGAAGTCGGTTGCTTCAGCCAGTCCCTCACAAGTAGTGAGCACATAAGCCATAGAACCCACCTTCACGTTAGCCACCTGATACTTGGCAACGAGGTCGTTCACCTGCTGGATAGCGGCATTGATTTCGTCAAGGTTATCTGGATCTGGCTCAATCTCCATCAGGTCGTCCTGCATGAGGCTACCAAGAGAAGTGAAGTTGTCCATGATGCCGTCCTTAATCTTCTCGGCATCGTTCTTGAGGTTGTTGAAGTTGAAGTAAGCCACGATACGATCAGCTCTTACCGGGTCGTACTCACCTTCATAAATCATCTTCCAGTTATCCCACCATACTTGGTCCTGAGCCTGTTCTGTAGGCTTGTTGATACCCACGCGGATGGTCATTTCCTCAGCCACCACGAAGAACACTTCGTTCTGAGCGTAGTTGCCGTTCTCTGCGTAAGCGACAAAACCATTGTGGCAAGAAGGAGCCCAATACCATTCGCCATCCTTGGCGTTCTGGCGGTGCTGGTCATTCTGCCAGTCACTGGCCTCGAACAGTTGCTCTTGCTGCTTAGAGCCCCAGAGCGACATAATTTTGGTCTCATAGTGCTTGTCACCTACATTTACATACAGGTAAGCATTCTGAGTAGGTGTACCGTTGCACCAGTTCTGGAATGACACACCAGCGTCACCTTCACGGTAGCAACCCTGTACTTTTACAGTGTAGAAACCTGCAGGAACGGTGAACTCCTGATACACGTCCCACTGTGGAATGTTGTAAACACCCCATGCACCAGCACAGGAATTTCCGCCAACACCGTTGAACTCCCAACGAGAGTCGGATGAGGGATAGTCAAAACCTTGCCAAGCAGGGTTTGTAATGTCCTCGTCTCCGCTGTAAGTGGCCTTCCAGTTGAGGAGAGTAGTGACATCGTCACCTTCCTTCCAACCAGAAGTGTCCTGTGCGTTGGCACAGAGACCCATTCCCAGCATGAAAGCAAAAGTTAATAATTTTTTCATAAGCATAAACAGTTAAAAAATTAGTATTGATTGATAAAATTTACTCAACATTTCATTATTATTCGTCCTTTTCGGTAGGATTTTCAACCTCAAATTACTTTTAGTAACGTTAATCATACATATATACATCGTGCCTATTATGCACTTTCGGTTGCAAAATTATTATATTAAGCAATAAAAGCATTTTAGTTTTCTGTTCAATTATTTGTGAAAAAGTAACATACTCGAAAAAAATAACCATTTTATGGTAACGTGGTTGATTTCATCAAATAAAGTTATCAAAAATGAAAAGAAGCCTAAAATTAGGGATAAGAACAATACATTTTAATGGTTTTTTCATTCCCATACACCTTATATTAAATTAAAGTAGTAATTTTGCACCTAACCAACAAACAATGTATTCACTTAACAATCAACATTCATTTATGAAAAAGCACTACTTACTATTTGCAGGAATGCTGGCATTGGCCACTTCGGTCAATGCCCAGGTCAGTCTTCCCCGCGCAGTCTACACCCTGGATTTTGAAGGTGCGACAAGTGTAGAAGACTTGAATGCCAAGCAGGTGGGTGATGGAGAGTTACGAGTATCTTCTGACCCCAACTTCGGCACTTATTATCAGAACGCCCCGAACGCTGCCAGCGCAACACCTGGTACCAACTACCTGATTGTGACCCAGACAGCACTTGGCGACGCAGCCAGCAAAACCAAAGACGGATGTGTGTCGTTAGGTTTCTGGGTAAACCCGACCGTGGCCAACACCCAGTATCCCAACATCAACACGTTCTACAGTGTACTCTTCACATTGTACAACAATGCTTCAATAGGTGACTTGACATGGCCCATGTTCTCCGTGAACAAACGCCTCTGGATGCAGATTAACACCGCTGGAGCCTGGGACGACTTTGGCGATGCCGAAAACGTGAACGGAACCAATCTTGTCGATGTGACTTGGCTTGACCAGCACACCGAGGACCAGGAAGCGCAGACTGAGGCTGGGGAGGACACCATCATCAGCGTGCCGACCCCCTTCGACGACAACTGGCACTATGTGGGTTTGTCGTTCAACTCCGAAGAAGGCACCACAAGCCTGTATGTAGATGCAGAGTTGAAGAACAAATGGGTGAACAAGGACGGTTTCTACGGCACGGAAGATTTCTTCGGCCAATTGAAGCAGTACAAGTACGACTACCTTGTGCTTGGTGGTATAGCCCAATGGCACTGGAACGACCCCGACCCCGCATTCGCTTACGACGACTTCACTGTCTATGCAGGAGAGTTAACCTCGGCCCAACAGGAATTGGTGATGAAAATCAAGAGCGGACAAGTGGATGACGATACACGGCTTGCCGTGGCTCAGTCAGAATATCTGGCCGCCATGTCGGAATATGAAGACTTCTCAGTGGAACTGGGTAACTACGGTGCCCTTGCCGAAACAATCGGTGACCAGGTAATGGGTATTGACGATGCCCTCTACAGTTCCCCGACAGTGGAAGGCTATCAAGAAGGCGCCAAGCAGATTATTGCCTTGGTAGAACTTGCTTCCAGCATAGTGAAGGGTATCGACGGCACAAGAGCGACGATAGAAACGGAGAAGGAATACGCTGCCAACACCAGTTACCCTGGTCTTGACGCCTATCTGACTGCACTGAACGAGGCAGAGACACTTATGACCGACCCGACCACAACCGAGGAAGTGAACAACGCCAACACCCTCATCAACAAAGCCAAGGTGGCCTATGTGACCTCTCAAGAGATACCATCAGACGGCACTGGCATCAACATCACTGCCATTGTGCTTCATCCCTGGTTCTGCAATCCAGACGCTGAACCGACAGGCGGAGACGGTGTGTATGCTTTCCCATACGCAGAAAGCCATTCCTATGCCAACAACACCACTCCTTCGGATTACAACTCCACAGGTTGGGTAAACGGCAACACCTTCAGTGTTGACGATGCCCGTGTGAACTGGACAGAAGGACGCATCTGTTGGAACGACTGGCATGCCAAGGCCATCGCAGGTACACTCGACATCCATCAAGACCTCATCAATCTGCCTGCAGGCTATTATAGCGTGAGCGCAGACCTCGTGTCCAACGTCATTGGCGACCAGCACACCTACGCTTTGAGCAATGGTGTGAAGAAAGTGTCAGCACCACTGAACTACGATGGCTGGGGCGCTGAGAACTGGACCACCCTCTCCACCGACAAGGTTTATGTAGGTGAGGATGGTACGCTGACCATCGGAACAGAATCGACAGCCACTGGCGTCGCATACGCAGGTTTCTTCTGTGTGACCAACTTTGTGCTGACATACTACGGCACAGAGGTTGACCTTACCGCAGACCTGAAGGCCAAGGAGGCAGAAGTAGAGGAAGTGATTGCCCAGTTGATGCTGACTGGCGACAAGACCAACGCAGAGAAGAAAGTAGAAGAAATCGCATCTGGCGACAACACTTATAACGCCATCGCTCAACTCACCGACCTCATCTCTGAAATCAACGCCACCCTCGCCAAAGAGCAGGCATTCACTGCCGCCGACGACTTAAACACTCTTGCATCACAAGCCACTTCAACCAACGTGAAGGCAGTTTATAACGCAGGTAGCACCAACATCGCTACAGCACTCTCCGCCGAGACAGCCACAGTAGATGACCTTCCTGCCCTCAACGCACTGGCCAGCGCCATCCGCGCCTACTGCGCCGTGCTCGCATCCGCAGAGGAATGGGACAACACTGACGTAACAGCACTTTACACTGAACAGATTGGTGGCATCAGCACTGCCGATGAACCCACTATCGTAGGTTACAAAGACGCCTTGCTTGGTCTGATGAAAACGACAGTATCCAGTAAAGACGCTTCCGAATCCACCCCTGTGGAAATCACCTTCGCCCTGAACAACCCGTCGTTCGCCACAGACAACGCCGAGGGATGGACCATCAACCAAGGAACACAAGGCGTAGCTTATCAGGAATGTGAGTTCTTCAACCAGAACTTCAACATCAACCAGGCTATCACAGGCCTTCCCGCTGGCTACTACCGTGTGGCTGTTCAAGGTTTCTACCGTGACGGAACATGTGAAGAGGCCTACAACAAGGCCAACACCGAGCCAGAGCAAGAGCAAGGGGAAGCGGCCATTGAGGTGCTTTCATCCCGCCGCTATGCAGGTTCGAACGTTCTCAACGCCATGCTTTATGCCAACAACGGCTCGTTCGACAACACCACTCCAATCATGTCGTGGGCAGCATTCAACACCACTGGCGTGGAATTCAACGGTTACTGGAGTCCCAATGCATCAGACGAGAACGTAGATGCAGAACATGTAATTTACTTCGCCAACACGATGGAGGCCGCCAACTACCTCTTCAATGCAGGACAGAACGTGGACGGCAACGTGGTTGACATCTATCTTGAGGAAGGCAACACACTGACAGTAGGAATCTACAAATTCACTACTATCGCCAACGACTGGACCATTTTCGATAACTTCCACCTCTACTACCTCGGTACAGAGACACCGACCGGCATCGACGCTCCACAGGTTGTCAATGGTAGTTCACAGGTTGCCGAAGCCGCCTACTATGACCTCAGCGGTGCACGCATCGCAGCACCAGCCAAGGGAGTGAACATCATGCGCCAGCGCATGGCAGACGGCACCGTACGTACGGTGAAAGTTCTCGTGAAATAAACTCAAAAAGCGAAACACGAAGCAATACTGATTTCTATTTCGCGTTAATCATTTAGGCAAGAGGTGGGTGTACTTGTCAACATCAAGTCCCCACCTCTTTTTCATATCACCCTAAAAACAGTCCTTTCAAAGGACATAGAATCAACACCTCCCGATGATGAGAAGAACCTTCTATCTGTTGACATGTTTTTTCGTTTCCAGTATTGGCCAAGCACAGGTTGCTCCAGAACTGCAAGTCAAGGAAATCACTCTCCAAAACGGCATGACCGTTTGGCTCAATGAAGACCACTCCCAACCCAAGGTTTTTGGCGCAGTGGTGGTGAAGGCTGGTTCCAAGGACTGCCCCGACACCGGTATCGCCCACTATTTCGAGCATATCATGTTCAAAGGCACCGACCGCATGGGCACGACGGACTATATCGCTGAGAAGCCCTGGTTGGACTCCATCTCAGCACAATACGACCTGCTCAGCCAAGCCCAAGCCCCAACAGAAAGAACAGCCATTCAGAAACACATCAATCAGTTGAGTCTCAAGGCCGCCGAGTACATGATTCCCAATGAGTTCAACCGTCTTATCACCCTCTATGGTGGTAGTGGACTTAATGCGGCGACGAGTTACGACGTGACCTATTATCACAATTCGTTTCTACCCCAGTACATCGCCCAATGGTGTGTGTTGAATTCCGAACGTCTTCTCCACCCTGTGTTCCGTGGTTTCCAAGGAGAGTTGGAGAATGTCTATGAAGAGAAAAACCGTACTTCTGACCTCGCAGGAGATGCCATAGAAAGAATATTCGGCACAATTTTCAAGACACAGCCGTACGCCTACCCCATCCTCGGTTCAACAGAAAGCCTCAAGAATCCCCAGCTATCGATGATGGAGGAGTTTTACAAGAAATACTATGTAGCATCGAACATGGGATTGATTCTTTGTGGCGACATCATTCCCGACGCATCGCTGACCACGTTACTTGAAGAGACTTTCGGGCGCATACCAAGAGGTGTAGTTCCCCAACGCGCCACCAGCCCTATGCCCGACATCGCCAGAAACGAAGTATGCAAAGTGACCTTTCCCATTCCGCTCATCGGTATTGAAGCGCTGGTGTTCAAGGCACCCACAGACTTTGAGCCCGATGCCAATGCCCTCAATTTGGCGAACATGCTCTTATCAAACGAGAAGGCAGGTCTGCTTGATTCCTTGGTGAACGAACACCACCTCATGGCAGCAGAAGCCACCAGCATGACACTTGCTGACGCTGGGGGCACTGCCATACTCATCGTACCCAAGTTGATGGGTAAGATGAAGAAAGCGGAAGCACTCTGTATGAAACAGGTACAGCATATCATCAACGGTGAGTTCAGCACCACTCAATTGGAATCGCTGAAACAAGAGATGATCATGGACGCGCAACGGAACCTAGAGAACATTGACTCCCGTTCAGAAGTCATGATTGACGTGTTCTCCAAAGGACACCACTGGCAAGACATGATGGACAAGATTGAAGCCATCAAGCGACTGAGCAAGGAAGATGTGATGCAAGCGGCACGCAAATACTACAATGCCAATCACATCACCTTCAAGAAAAAGTTTGGAACGTCCAAGAAAGAGACCCTCAGCCAGCCTGGCTATACCCCCATCAGCCCAAAGAACATCGACGCCAAATCGCAACTTGCACTAGAACTGGAACAAATGCCTACAGGGAATGCAGATATACGTTTGGTCGATTTTGAACGAGACGCCAGCATCATACCGCTCAACACTCATTCCACATTATATTATAAAGAGAATCCTGTCAACGATATCTTCACATTGGCCCTTCGATTCAAAGACGGAATATTCCATACGCCCAAACTGGAAGTCTTGGACAGTTACCTAAGCGCCATCGGCACTGACTCCCTCAGCAAACAGCAAATGGAACAAGCATGGCAACGACTTGGGGTAACCATGAACATCAATGCAGGCAACAAAACATTCGTTTTCAGTCTGACAGGTCCCGACAGTCAGCTTGAGACAGCGCTTGTCTTGCTTGCACACTTCCTCCGTGAGGCCAAAGGAGATGAAAAAGCCCTGGATGACTTACGCTCAGACGACAAGGTGAGCCGTAAGGGCTTCGGAAAGCAGAAAGAAGACGTGATGCCAGCCATCATCCAGCGCATCGCCTTCGGGACTCAATCCACTTACTTGCGACACCTATCCCGCGCCGAGGTCAAATCTCTTTCCGATGACGAATTGATGGCTTTATTCCATGAATTGCAAACCTATGATTGCGAGATTATCTACTGTGGCAAGCAACCTCAACAGACAGTCGTCCAGCTGTCGAAAAGCATTTTGCCACTTGAGCAGTGCCAGAAGATGATGGCTGACACATACCGACCCTTGCAATCATACCAGGAACCCACTGTATTCTTCTATGATGTACCAGGGTCGCGCCAGAACGATGTCATCAGTTATGAATGGTTGAGTCCGATGCCTACTGAGCAGGAACGTGCCTTCCTTCTTCTTTGGGAGAATTATTTCGGTGGTGGCATGTCGTCAGTCTTGTTCCAGAATGTGCGTGAATTCCGTTCCCTCGCCTACTCCACCTCAGGAACCAGCATTACAACCAACCTTTCCACCCATCCCAATGAACCTTTGGCCTACATCACTGCCACAGGTACACAAGCGGATAAGACGATTGAGGTCATGACTGTGGTAGATTCCCTGTTGCAAAGTATGCCCATGAAGGAGGAGAACCTGTACGCCATTCGTCAAAACGTTCTGAACGACATCCAGAACAGTTACCCCAACTTCAGAGGTATACCTGTCTATGTCGCCAACCAACGACTCAACGGCTACACTCTCGACCAGAACACATCAACAGTGAAATGGCTTCCCGCTCTATCGGCCAATGACATCGTGGATTTCCATCGTCGCCACATTGCAGGAAACCGACGCGTTTGGATGGTTATTGGGAGCAAGAAACAGACAGATTTCAATGCACTGGCAAAATTCGGCAAAGTAGTGGAACTGAGCAAAGAAGATGTGTATAGATAAGGGGGACTATAAAAGAACTTTCTGGATATTCAGGAGTATTTCTTCTGCAAATGGTTCCCAAAAACCAACGAGAGGCGGCCAAACGGTCGCCTCTCGTTTCTGAATAATATGGTGTCTACATTCTATTGCAACAAGTCAGTCTTTCTTACTTGAGGATGGCTTTAAGCCGATTTTCGGCCTTTTCAATCATGTCGAGTGTTCCACTTCCGTCGCCAACGACTGGACCATCTTCGACAACTTCCACCTCTACTATCTTGGCACAGAGATGCCTACTGGTATCGACGCTCCTCAGGTGGCTAAGGGTCAGCAAGTGGCTGAAAGAGTTTACTACAGCATCAACGGCGCTCGCCTCGCAGCTCCTGCCAAGGGCATCAACATCATGCGCCAGCGCATGGCCGACGGCACCGTGAAGACTGTGAAGGTACTCGTGAAGTAACCTTATCCGCACATATAATAGTTGAGGGGCGCGAACACAAGTTCGCACCCCTCTTCATTCATCAGAATGACAAGACTTCAGCATAAAAACAGTCGTCCCGATGCTATTTCTCAAATATCAAAGTGTATTCCCTTTCGGCACGAACCTTGCCGTCAGGAGTGAGGATAGTGATCTTCACAGTATGTGGGTTACCGTCGAACAGGTTGTCCACATTGGTCAGACGCATGTAGTAGGAATTCTGCAAAGCACCGGTGATGGGCAGGTCATCGAGGGTCACATCAGTGAAATAGGGATCGGTGAAAATCGAAGTACCACCAGTGTATTCAGACAGCATCCAAGGACGCTCATAGTACAGTTCCTTCCAATAATAAGAATAAGAGGTGGAGTCCTCACTGAAAACGGTATGAATCGTTCCGTTTGTGGTAGGCCAGTTGGAAAGGTCTTTCACCCATTCCACACTCCATTTTGACTCGTAGTTGGGCTGGTTGGGCTCATCTGTGAAGTTCACATACACGCGGTTGACATTCTTGCGGAAACTGAAATAGTCGTTAGCGAAGCGAAGTGCCATCACCCCGCACTCGTCATAGACTCTGCCATAGTTTTCCGCTTTTCCCTTCAGGTTGTCATCGACAAAACCCATCGTACGGTAAGTCCCATAGTTATTGTAGCCTTCCCTATCGAGGTATGCGCTCAAGTTGTCGGCGGTATTGAAGTCGTAAGCTCCGTTGACATATCCACTCACGTCATAACCCACACATCCGAACTGGATATCGAGTGTCTTGGTCAGTTTTGCCGACCACGCAATGATGTCTCTGGCCACAGCGTCGGCTTCCTCGTCCATACTGCCAGAGTTATCCACAAGGAAGACAAGGTCTGCTGCGGCCACCTGCCCCGATTTCTCGTCAATGGTGTTCACAACGGTAAAACCCTTGGGTTGTCCGTCGATGGAAAGCCAAACATTCTGGTTGCTTACAGTAGTGCCATAAAGACGAAGCCATTCCGCCAAATCATTGGGGTTCTGAATACCTGTCAGGTCGAAACGTATGACCAGCCTTCCATTCACTTCCTCTACTGTATAGACAAGATTTGGTATCACCGTATTTGCCACATCAGGAAGTGCGGGATTCTGCTTGGCCTGTGTGTCGCTCGGGATGCCCGGCACCAGCACCTGGTTTTCGTCGTCATCGTCACTGCTACATGCGGTGAACACGAATGTTGCACAGAACAATGCCATGCATGCAATTAGTAGTTTGTTCTTCATAATTATTGATGTTAATGAGTAGGGACTTTTTGAACCTTTTCCCGTCTCATAAATGCCGCAAGCCCCTATTAGCGGCAACAAAGACTCCAAATAGTTATTCGCAAAGATATGAAATCAAGCAGCCCAAGTTGTTTCATAATCACAAACATATTATGTCATTTTTGCAGAAACTGCGATTTGCGCGCTTTATTTTAGAGAAATGATATACTTTTGCAAATATGAAACACCTGATTATCGTCTCCGCCCCGATGTTCGTGAGTGGCATCGTCATGATTGTGCTTCTCTTGGATTTGTTGCAGCATCCCTCTCGCGCGTTACGCGCACTTGTCGTGTTCATGGGAGTGGCGACATTGCTATACATGGCACATTGTGTCTATTTTCTTCATGAAACACCACTCATTCCCTTTACTGACACCATTTACAGCACTGCCAATCCCATGGTGTTCCCACTTTATTACATCTACATCAAATGCCTTACGGATTATCAGGTACGTAAGAAGGACATTACCCTGCTGACCATTCCTTCTATAGTCTGTGGCCTGGCTGTGGGAATCATCTATCTGATGATGAACGAACAACAACTTGCTTCCTTTATTGATGGTTATCTCTACAAAAGGGCATTGACGGGTGCAAGCGGTGTAGTTGGTGCGCAGATTGCGGCTCATCAAGCCGTGAAAATACTGTTCGGTTTAGAGATAATCCCTATTCTATGGTTGGGCCTGCAGCGTATCCGCAACTTCGACAAGTTATTAGTCCAAAACTATTCTTCTGCTGATGACATGAAGTTGACATGGGTGAAGGTGGTGTTATTGGTATTCGTGAGCGCATGTCTCATCTCCTTCACCATCAACATCATCGGCCGGCATAGGTTCGCTGACAACCTCGACTTGCTGGCTATCCCTTCGGTCTTCTTCTCGCTGCTAATCTTCACAATTGGTTATGTGGGCATGAAACAAAAGGGTATAGAGGAACTGGATAAACTGTTGGAAGTTCAGGAGGAAACATCCAAGACGGTTGCCTTGAATCAAGTCAACCCAAGAGGAGGGGCGCTGTCTGGCATGACGTCAGTAGGCGAAATAGATGTGGCTGACGACACTAAGATAACCTCACTCAGACAACGCATCGAGGCTTTGATGAGTGAGAAGAAACTGTACTTGCAGCCACAGTTGAAACTGAACGATCTGGTAAGAGCGCTCAGTTCAAACCGCAACTATGTATATCAAGTCATCAATGTTGACATGGGCATGTCATTCTCGGAGTATGTGAACCGACTGCGCATCGAACATGCGAAGCAGTTGATGAAGTTCAATCCGACGCTTTCTTTCGCCGACATCGCCATCAAATCGGGATTCTCAAGTAGTGTGTCGTTTTATAGGAACTTCCGACTCTATGTGGGCTGTTCGCCACAAGAGTACAGGAGTGGCAAAACGCTATAACACCTACTTGAGCACTGCCTTGAGGCGTTTCTCTGCCTTTTCTATCATGTCGAGGGTGCCGCTGCCGTCGCTGACATACTTCACCACCATTTCCGCATATTCAATCGCTCCCTTGAGTTCCTTGGAAGGATTCTTCACCGCATTGGCTTTCTCCACAAGTGGAAGCAGGTTGTCCATATCCTCCAATTCAGGCAGGTTTCCTGGCCTCATGGTGTTGATGGCGGCATTGAGCGCCGCTGTAGCCTTATCGACTGCAGCCTGGTCGGAAGCGAGGTCGGGGTCGTCTAAGACTCTCTGTGAGTAGGCCAACTGCTCCATCATGCGCTGGAAGCCGTGTTTAGCCCAAGGCGCGTATTCGGGCACCTTGACCTCCATAGCGTTCCATCTGCCCTGTGCGTCTCTTCGTGTCTTGGCCTCGACCATCGTCTCACGCAATGCAGAGATATCCACACCAGCCTCACCAAACATATTCACCACCTCAGGTGTGCCAGGCAAACGAAGGCGGAAGTAATGAGTGATGTTTCGGTCTGCATAGTAGTCAGGGAGGAAAGTCTTGCCAGCATAGTTGAGTGTATAGACATTGGCGAACGCTCCGTCAGGATTATTGATGTCGGCATTGTTGGCGAATCGTCGCGACATCTCGTATGGCACAGCGTTGCTGGCTCCATTCAGTGTGATGCCGTTGAGCGAGGGGTCGAGTTCGATGGTGGCGTCGTTCCAGTTCTCCACATTCTGTGTGGCCATCACCAATGGTCCATACATCAGTGAACCTAACCAAAGAGGTTCAAACTCCGTACGAGTCTCGTTCTTTCCCGTAGCTGCGATTTCCATCTTATCTGCTCCATAGTCGATATGCGGAGTGAAAGGCATCACCACCTCCACCACATCTTTCTTGCTCCATTTGCGCATAGGTATCTCCACGTATGTACCAGGCTGGTAGGTTTGAGCCACTTCCTTGCCGTTAAGCTTGACAGAAAAGCCCTCGGTTGCCCAATACGGAACACGTAATTTCATATTGAATGCGCCCTTTCCCTTAAGGATTCGTAGAGTGCTTTTCTCTGCGGGCCACTCACACTGCTGTTGCAGGGTGATGCCTTTTTCAGTCCATTCAGCTGTGGTGGGCATATAGAGCGCCACCCAAATGGTGTTGTCGCCGACAAAATAAGCGGCCTCTTGATACTTCACATGGTTTTCCGTTCCCGTTCCTCCACAGCAGGTGGATTGAGGTGTGTCGTTTCCCCAAGGTTTGGAAGCGTTCAAGCCTACTGCATATTGATAGACAGTGGAATAGTGATGGGGATTCACCGACCCCACAATCTGGTTGTAGAGTACACGCTCGTAATAGTCCATATAGGCGGCGTTGTCGGGTTGGTAGCAGTTGAGGTCCTTGGAGAGTTTTGCCAGGTTGTAGGCACAACAAGTCTCATTAATGGTGGGTTCAGGATAAAGGTTCCGCCGTCCGTCGCCAGTGACGTTGGTACACATGGAGAGCATTTGGGTATAGGGTTGGCGGAACATCTCCCCGTTGCCTACTCCGCCCATGGCATAGCGGTAACGACCCTGAATGAAATTCCAGAAGTTCAGGGCGAGGTTGTAATAATACGGATTCTTGTTGCCTCTGTAACTACGGAGCGCACCCGTAATCATGGGGATATGCTGGTTGGCATGCCTTGTGCGTATGGCATCAACGTTGCGCGATAAGGGGGTGAAGAAAGCAGGACTGTCGAAACAGTTGGCCGCCTCAAGCAAGTGTGCCTTTTCCTCTGAGTCATTGACCATCTCCGAGAGCCGTGAGAGACTCTCTGCCATTCCTCCAACCTCGCCTGCGATGTACATGTTCCACATCTCGTAACGATTGCCTGGACGTGCACGACGTTCCTCCTGAGTGCCATCTTCTTTCACAAAAGTGCGGTAGTGCATTCTGTTCCACACCCAAAGTCCCATGTCCTTGGCGATAAGCAAAGCCTTTTCAGCCACAGCCTTGTCGTCCACATTGTTGGCAATGTCAATCAGTCCAGCCAGTTGTTTGTGAACGGAATAATACGGTGCCCACACCCATTGCTCGTTATTGTAGGCACGGTACATCTCAATCAACACACAGTGCTGCGCGGGAATGGCGTTGATGTAGCCATAACCATAGTGGGCATAGTCTTTCTTGTATTCATTGAAAGCCTGCCAAGTGCCCTTCAGTTCACGGAGTTCGGCCTCTGGAGCGAGGTCGCGAGCCTCACGATAGCGCCCTAATTGTTCATCATAGACGAAAGTGCGTTCCTGACATTTCCTCATCTCGTTGACCATGAGACGGATGTTGTCGAGCAACCTTCGTTTTTTCACTTGGTCCTGACATCCGGCATACGCCATGGCGAGTGCAGAAAGATAATGCCCCACACCATGCCCCTTGAGTTTGGTGGTGGGTGAATCCCACCCATCGCTGACTGGACATCCCTCGGTGTTCAGACCGTATGTGTCATAGTAATTGTACAGTTGCTGCTTCACATCGAGACTGAGAAGGAAATCAGTATCGAGTTCGCGATTGTGGGTCAGTCGGTTGTGGCCGTTGATGCTGACTTTGTTGAGGGGCAAAGGACGCGCCACTGGTACAGGGTTGGGTACCGGGTCGGGATTGGCCACCACTATGACCTTAGCTTTCACGGGAAAACCAGCGGTAGTGGTGTTGTCACCGATAATGAATCCTGTTACCTCATAGGTTGTGCCAACGGGGTTCTGTGCGGCATCGGCCTGGGCTTGTTCCACACGCAACGAAGAATTGGTCCAACGCACTTGTCGGTATTCGCTCTTACCGTCGCTATAAGTCACCCATAGTTGGTAAGGCAGTCTTGGCGCTGTGCCTACTGGAGCATTCACGTTGACTGTCTGCACTTTAGCAATCGTGCGTGTAGGATTGGCATCGGTCACTAATGGTCTGACAACGCCTTCATTCGCTTTGTGAGCGAACTGTGGCAACGTGAAACAGAATGTCATAAGAAAAGCAAGGACAATGCGTCCTAACTGGAAGGGAATTGTCTTTTGGGTCATGTCGTTAAGTTGATGTTAGTTTTTTGCAATGCAAAAATAGGAAATATTTTCTATTTCTACAATTCATCTGTCAATATCTTTTCATTGAAAGTCTTTTTCTGAACTTCAATCACTCTGTTTTTTGCATTTGTTCGAGAAAAAGCAGTAATTTTGCATCTGCAATGGCAAAATAGCCCAAATTCATTACATCACAAAAGAGAGACATGAACAACAACACATACTCCGCATTGATAGCGGACAGATTGGGATTAGCGGAACAAAGGGTGGCCAACACCCTTGAGTTGCTCGACGAGGGAGCCACCATCACCTTCATCTCAAGATATAGGAAAGAACACACTGGCAGCATGGACGAAGTGCAGATTGGCAACATCAATGAGTTATACATCAAGCTGCAAGAAGTCGCCAAGCGCAAGGAAACCATCCTCAAGACCATCACCGACCAGGGTAAGATGACTCCTGAGCTGCAGAAACGAATCGACGAAACATGGGACGCCACCGTATTGGAAGACATCTACCTCCCATTCAAGCCCAAACGCCGCACTCGTGCACAGGTGGCTCGTGAGCAAGGCCTGGAGCCATTGGCCACCACCATACTGTTCCAGCGTGAACGCGACATCATGAATGTAGCCCGCAGATACGTGAAAGGCGATGTGAAGGACATCGACATGGCCTTGAAGGGCGCCCAAGACATCATCGCCGAAACCATCAGCGAGAACGAGGACTCCCGCAACAGACTGAGAAGGGCTTTCGAGCGTCAGGCCGTGATTACCTCTAAAGTCGTGAAGGGCAAGGAGTCCCTTGAGGAGTCGCAGAAATACGCTGACTATTTCGACTGGAGTGAGTCCTTGCGTCGATGTTCTTCCCACCGTTTGCTCGCCATGAGGAGGGGCGAAGCAGAAGGAGTTTTACGTGTGAGCATCTCCCCCGACCAAGACGAATGCATCAGCAACCTTCAACGTCAGTATGTGAGAGGCTCCGGCGAGTGCAGCCGTCTGGTAGAAGAAGCCGTAGAGGATTGCTATAAACGACTGCTGAAGCCCTCAATTGAGACGGAGTTTGCCAACTTGAGCAAAGAAAAAGCCGACGAGGAGGCCATCCGTGTGTTCGCTGAGAACCTTCGTCAGTTGCTGCTTTCAGCACCTTTGGGGCAGAAGCGTGTGATGGGTATCGACCCAGGTTTCCGCACTGGTTGCAAAGTGGTGTGTCTGGACGCCCAGGGCAACCTCCTGCATTTCGAGGCCATTCATCCTTTCTTGTCGAATGGTTTCAATCCCCAAGCCCAAAGAGCTATTGAGCGTATGATTGACCAATACAAGATAGAGGCCATCGCCATTGGCAACGGTACGGCAAGCCGTGAAACCAACGAGTTCGTCAAGAGCCTTTCCTTAGGCGACGGTGTCCGTTCATTTATGGTGAGCGAGGACGGTGCTTCTGTATATTCAGCCTCTAAGACAGCGCGCGAGGAGTTTCCCGACTATGATGTGACTGTCCGCGGTGCGGTGTCGATAGGACGCCGTCTCATGGACCCTCTTGCTGAATTGGTGAAGATTGACCCCAAGAGCATCGGTGTGGGACAGTACCAACATGATGTGGACCAGTCAAAGTTGAAACAGAAGCTTGACCAAACCGTGGAGAGTTGTGTGAACCTGGTAGGTGTGAACCTCAATACCGCAAGTCAACAATTGCTGACTTATGTGAGTGGTCTTGGCCCAACTCTTGCAAAAAACATCGTTGACTACCGTCGTGAGCACGGTGCCTTCACCAGCCGCAAGGAGTTGCTGAAGGTAGGCCGTTTAGGTCCTTCGGCCTTTGAGCAATGCGCGGGATTCCTACGTATTCCAGGTGCCACAAACCCACTTGACAACAGTGCTGTGCATCCCGAGAGTTACAGAGTGGTGGAACAGATGGCACATGACGCCGGTTGCACTGTGAGTCAGTTGATTAGCGACAAGAGCAAACGCGACAGCATCAATATTAAACACTACGTGAGTGACCGTATCGGAATGCCCACACTCACTGACATCATGAAGGAGTTGGAGAAACCTGGCCGTGACCCGAGGAAGGGTGTGGAGGTTTTTGAGTTCGATGAGAACGTAAAGACGGTAGAAGACCTAATGGAGGGCATGGAATTACCAGGTATCGTGACCAATATCACCAACTTCGGCGCGTTTGTGGATATAGGCGTTCACCAGGACGGCCTTATCCATATCTCACAATTAGCCGACCGCTACGTGAAAGACCCCAACGAGGTCGTCCATCTCCACCAACACGTCAAGGTACGAGTCCTGGAAGTTGATCGCAAACGCAACCGAATCAGCTTGAAACTGATAGGAAAATGAAGATGGACAAATAATGATTGCTTTTGGAAAAAGGTAATGGAATAAAAAGAAATCACGGCTGTTGCAACAACAGTCGTGATTTCTTTGATATAAAGACCCTTAGCGAGCATTCGTTTCAATGCTTCTGTGAGTTGCGTTTCTTCACGCGTTGGCGGATTTCCTGCTTGTGCCGGGCCGCACCTGTTTTGCGCGTTGCACTTTTGTAGGAACGTTTCCGAGCCTTCGTGTGAAACTTCTCTTCCTTTTGTTCCTTGGGCGCGCCCTTGAATGTGATGCCATGCTGGATGGCGTAGTCGATTTCGTCGGTCATAAGCGCATCAATGATGGAAGAGGCGTATTCCGATGAATGCCATAGCAATGTTGTACTTGTCGCAAGTCTCGATGACATTGTCGTCACGAACGCTTCCTCCTGCTTGTGCGATATACTGAACTCCGCTCTTGTGCGCCCTTTCAATGTTGTCTCCAAAGGGGAAGAAAGCATCGCTACCCAGGCAAACACCTGTATTCTGTGCTATCCAGGCTTTTTTCTCCTCCATGGTGAAGACCTCTGGTTTCTCCGTGAAGAACTGCTGCCATGTGCCCTCGCGCAACACATCGTCGTGGTCTTCTGAAATATACACATCAATGGTGTTGTCTCGGTCAGCGCGTCGTATGCCTGGTTTAAAGGGAAGATTGAGTACCTTTGGACATTGGCGCAACCACCAGATGTCAGCTTTGTTGCCAGCCAAACGGGTGCAGTGGATGCGGCTCTGCTGACCCGCACCTATACCGATGGCTTGTCCGTCCTTGACATAGCAGACGGAGTTGCTCTGGGTGTATTTAAGCGTGATGAGTGCAATCTTAAGGTCGCGTATGGCTTCTGGTGTGAAATTCTTGTTCTGTGTGGGGATATTGTCAAAAAGCGCGTTGTCAGAGAGGTCAATCTCATTCCTGTTCTGTTCGAAAGTGATTCCGAAGACTTGCTTCCGTTCAATGGGATTGGGTCTGTAGTTAGGGTCCATCTTGATGACATTGTATGTTCCCTTCCTTTTTTCCCTGAGAATGGCGAGAGCCTCTGGTGTGTAGTCGGGTGCTATGACACCATCGGACACCTCACGTTTGATGAGTGTGGCAACGGCTTCGTCACACGTGTCGCTGAGCGCAATAAAATCTCCATATGAAGACATACGGTCTGCTCCTCTGGCCCGAGCGTAGGCGGTGGCAATAGGAGAGAGAGGGATATTCACATCGTCCACAAAGTAGATTTTTTTCAGTGTGTCGGTCAGTGGCATGGCCACAGCAGCTCCTGCGGGACTGACATGTTTGAAAGAGGCTGCTGCAGGCAGTCCAGTCGCGGCTTTGAGTTCCCTTACAAGTTGCCAGCTATTGAATGCATCAAGGAAATTGATATATCCAGGCCTTCCGTTCAACACCTCGATAGGCAGTTCGCCTTCTTCCATGTAAATACGTGAAGGCTTCTGGTTCGGATTGCATCCGTACTTCAATTCTAATTCTTTCATTTTATTCTTTTTGGTTAATGGGTATTAATGGTTTAGTGGGGATGGCTAAAGTTTCATTTGATCATAATGGCGGTGAGCATACGCCCTGAGTCGACGCCCATTTTTCTTGCCGAGAAGAAGAGGTCGTCATTTTGATAGGTGCAGATACCCACCACTTGAATGTTTTCTTCTTCCACCCCATGAGCCATGAGCAAGATTCTATTGGCTTCCCAGAGATTGATGTGCCACTTGGTCATATCGCTAGCCTGACTGTCCATATAACGACGGGCAATGGAGTCCATAGGGAACTGCGCGTCGGCGAAAGCGTCGTACACCTCCTGCCCCACCTCAAAACAGTCCATGCTGATTCCCGGTCCAATCAATGCCTTCAAGGTGCGAGGGTCTGTACCATACTGCCTGGTCATGAATTCAAGCGTACGAACCACTATTTTCTTCTGGGTTCCCCGCCATCCTGCATGCACTGCAGCCACAGCGTGGTTCTCAGGGTCGTAAAACAGGATTGGTATGCAGTCGGCCGTGGAAACACCGATACAGACTCCATGCAATTGTGTAGTCAAGGCATCCACACCCTCCAAAGCGGATGTTCTCTGTTCCGCAGAGAGTTCCAAGAAAGACTCATCAATATTCCTACACTCCACACCATGCACTTGATGAGGCATAATCAACCGGTCGGCCTTGATGTCGAGTTTGTGACAAAGGCTCCGTCTGTTCTGCATCATGTCATCCACGCTATCGCCACAATAGGCGTTGACGTTGAATGTGGCGTATTTACCTTTACTGCATCCACCTCTTCTTGTGGAGCTGAAAGCCACGATTTCCTCGTGTGTGCTGTAGTTGAGCAGTATAGGATTGTCCATAAATATCACTAGTTATTGTTTTCTTCTTCCTCCTCTTCCTCCAGGTCATAGTACTCCACGTCTTCCAAATCCTCGATGTCGTCTTCGTCGATGAATTCGAAGTCACCATCTTCGCCCTCATCCTCGAGTTCGTGCTGAAGTCGTCCCACCTCCTTGCGTCTGTGTACAATAGAGTCTGTGGTGTTGATGGCTGCCAGTTTGTTGCTCTCGCTATTCAGTTCACGCCATAGCACGTCCTTGAGTTGATCGAGCCCGAATCCGGTAACCGATGAGATGAACACGACAGGCAATCCCTGAGGCAATGTTTCCTTGAGCATCTCAATGAGTTCCTGGTCGAGCAAATCACACTTGGTGATGGCCAGAACCCGTCCCTTGTCGAGCAATTCAGGATTGAACGTAGCCAGTTCATTAAGGAGAATCTCGTACTCCTTCTTGATGTCATCGGTATCACC
>JAFXVU010000260.1 GCA_017534705.1 Bacteroidaceae bacterium | reverse complement strand
CCAATGATGTCCACACTCTTCATAAACGTAAGAGCGGCTGCCCAAAGCGCTGTCTTGGCATCCGTAATCTCCTGAGCTGTCGTTGCATTCTCAACGATGTCGTTCTGTGTGGCAAGCACTGTGTTAAAGGCTGATGTCGCCACGCTGCTTTCATCGGTATAAGCGCTTGTCTGACCAATGATATTGTCCTGAATCTTCGTACGCAGGGCGTAATATTGTT
This sequence comes from Bacteroidaceae bacterium, assembly GCA_017534705.1. Lineage (GTDB taxonomy): Bacteria > Bacteroidota > Bacteroidia > Bacteroidales > Bacteroidaceae > RUG11857. Next base: position 12,938 of record JAFXVU010000260.1, on the reverse strand, counting down.
CCTTAAAGGGTGTGAGATCCTGCACAGGACCAAGGTAATAGAGTTCGATATTGTCGTATGCTATCCAAGAAAACTGTGTCAGCGCGTCAATTTTGAACCCAAAGGTCAGAGAGCCATTTGTGACTGTTGTCTGTACTTCATTGCCTGAAAAGAGACCATGGTCAAAGGCAATACAGGCACCAGCAAAGTTTTCCTTTGCACCGTATGGAATGTATCCTCCACCAAACGAACGTCCGTAACTTCCGTAAATGTCTGTCGAAGCCCTATTCTCAGCGGAAAGAATGCTTTTAACCAGGACTTGATTCTCACCAGCAAACATCACACCATGGAGTGGCATGGTCGCTTCGGTATAGCCAGTGGCAGTACCATTCGAACCATGGCGATAGAAAGCCTGTGCCTTCAGCAGATAGATTCCGTTGGGAACATTACTAAGAGTCTGCTGAACGATGTCTCCGGAATCAAACTTATAACCAGCATTGTTGCACAGATACCCTGAATTGAAACCTGTGTAATAGTCTGACCACGCCGACAGATTTGCATGGTGACGGTCGAAGTTTGGACAGGTAACCAGGAATGTAGCATCTACGGGATTCGAAGGCGAGGCTTCGCTGAATCGGGCCTCAAGGTCGCCCCTTGAAAGAATTTGCCAGTGAGCATTGGCACTTGTACCGTCGCTAAGGTTCATCTGAACCTCGGTGCCTGCAAGGTTGGAGGCTATCGTTCCACCATAACCCATTAAACCTGCTGACGACGAAATGGTGTACGTTCCATCGGTCTGTTCGGTGAAAATGAACACCGTACCCGATGTCTGACGAGCATTCTCATTTGTCGCAGTCGAACTCAGGTATCTACTGTCAAGTGCTGTCTGAACGGTAAATCCATCACCACTGGCAGTCAGTACAACAGGTTCTCCATGAGGTTTAAGACAGGCCGTATAGTTATCTGACCCGCCATAGTTCAAATAACGTTCAGCTCCTACGTTGTAAAGATAGTAGGTTCCTGCTGTCAACTGGGCCATCAATGATGTTGGTAACAACCAGCCCAGAAAGACAAAAAATAATAAGAAAAAAGTCTTCGTTCTCATAAAAATTAGTTAGTTAACAGTTTTTTTTGATTTAAGTGCGAAAATAATGCAAAAAAGACAAATAAACAAACGAAAACAGGGAAAAATGCAAAAAAGGCGGTTGCCATATGTGACAACCGCCTTTTTTCTATTCAATGATGTCAGGAATCAACCTGTCGTCTCTTACTTCTTGTAAACTTTCTTAACAGAGCCGTCGCTCATGCGAACGATGTTAACGCCCTTCTGTGCGCCATTGAGGCGAGCACCTGATACAGAGAAGTACTCAGCACCCTTGCTCTCGCTTGTCTCGATAGCCTTGACACTGGAAGGAGCATCCTTACCAAGATAGAAGAGTTTGAAGTCGTCGAACATACACCAGTCACCACCGATTGTCACCTCCTTGCGGAGACCGAAGGTGAGGCTTTGTCCTTCCTCTACCATGATTTCTACTGAGTTCTTATAAGCACCTGGCTTCTGGAATGCGTAGTATGCACCTCTCATCGAGTTAGGATACCAGAAGATATCATCACCATCAATCACAACATTGTCGAATGGATAAGCAGGCTCGTCAAGGTTGATGTAAGTATATACAGGCAACATGATGATATTACCCTCCTCATCGGGTTCCTCAGCCTCTTCGTAACTTGAGATGTACTCAGTGAACGAAGGCTCTGTGAAGTTGGCATTGCAAATAGAAGTGATGATACTTGTGTTCTCCACACCGTTAGTATTGGCATAGAACACCACGTTAGGATTATCCCAGTATTCAACATCACCAAGAGCGATGTAATTCCAGTTCATGTAAGCGCCTGATTCAGGTCCACCTACACCACCGTCACGGTAGAAAGAAGTAACCTCTACACGATATGCACCTGCTGGCAAAGCGTAAACAGTCTGCGATACATCGAAGTTGGTGTCGTAGCGTTCAGCGTTCTGGAGTTCGTTATCCACTGTCAGTGCTCCATCCCAACCCTTGGTTCCGTTTTCGAATGAGGGGTTAACGAGCAAAGCAGTAACGTCTACAGGATTGCTTTCAGTAGCGCTACCTGCATTGAGTGAAGCCAGCAATGCGGCATTGTAAGGTACAGCAAGAGCGGCCTTGTATTCTGCCAGTTTCTCTGCGTTGGCATAATTAGCCTTGAGGTCAGCGATTTGCGATGCCATCAGTGTGGCCAAATCGGTATTGCCATCAGCATATCCCTTGGCATTGTCATAATAGCTGAGGTAGTCAACGTATGCGGTGTAGTCTTTACCAGAAGCGATAGCGTCGAGATAGGTGTCATTCTCACCCTCGCCTACAGACAGAGTCTGTGTGAAAGCAGTGTTGACAACCTCATACTCGTCGGTTCCTTCCTCATAGCTGTCCAGAAGTTTGGCGAAATCATCGATAGCACTCCAAGAGTTGATGGCATTGGCTGCAGTATCGGTATATTTCTTGGCCTCAGCGATTTTGGCCTTGGCGTCATCGTAGGTTTGATAGTCCTCAATCGTCTCTGGAATCTGGCCGATAATCTCATTGAAAGCCTTGATGTCGCCTGGGAAGAAGAGTCTTGTTTCAGCGTCTTCCTTGGCAGCGGCGATATCTCCTGCGAGAAGAGCGGAGAAGTTAGGCTGTGCACCATAGTAAGTCAAAGAGAATCCAGTACCAGCATAGAAGTTGTTGTTTCTCATACCGATAGTGACTTTACCATTGGTTACCTCCACGAGGCTTGTGGTACAAGTCTGCCATCCGTCGCGTGAGTTACCCCACCATCCTCCATACCTACGGTCGAAGATACCAAGGGACTCTTCCTCTCCGTTGCTGATGAAGACGTGCTGTGCACCCGGGGTGATTTCACGTCCGTCGTTGATAATCATAGCGCTGGCGCTGTAGTAGCCATTAGGCAGTCCGTTGAGAACCTGGTGGAACTCGCAGTAACCACCTGATGCCTCTGGTCCCCACTGCTGAACAGCAGTATAACCCTGAGTCCAAATCACATTGCCATAACCACCAAGGTATCCGCTTGTGGTTTTTGGCACAACCACCCAAACGTTCTCTGCTTCAGGGTCAGTAGTGATAATCACGTTGTCGGCCAGAACTGTGCGACCCTCTTGTGGAATTTCTGCGTTAAGCTCCCAAGCCTTGTTCTCTCCAAACCACTCTGACTCAATCTGGTCGGTATAAACATACTGGTAGCCGTTCCATGTCGGGGTGTATTCATCGTTGCAGAAGAATGGGTTGGCGATGAGACGTGAGAAGTCGAATGAACCATCCTCATTTGGTGTCTGGCTCATCAAGTAAGCACCACGTGCTTCGAGGAGTTCAGAAAGTGCATTGGTGAAATCTTCCACTCCTGAGAGAGAGAATACATCAGCATTAGCAACACCCTTGGCCTTATTGATTGCTGTATTGAAAGCATCAAGACCACTGAAATCGGTGGAGGCGGATATGCGTTCGCAGTTGGCGATGATGGAATTCAGCATCTTGGCATCAGCGTATGCCTTCTTGTACTTCTCGTACAATTCCGTGAAGAGGGCTGTACCATTCTCAAATTCCTCCACTGTGCTTGGCTCGAGTTCACCATCGATTTCCATCACGGCGTCCTCAATGATACCTGCCAAACCCTCATAGCCAGCGGCAAGGATTTCGCGCTCGAACTGGAAGACAGTCTCCTTGATGGTCTCGTAATCCTCTTCAGCCATCATCAAGGCTGCGGCTTCACCTGCGTCTCCCTGATAGATGATGCGGAAATTGGTGAAAATCAACCAATCTGACGGGATGTTGGAACCTGGTTTGCGGATACCGAGTTTCACGTATCCGTCTTCCATCACCACGAACTTGACGATGTTCTCGTCATAGAGTTTGTCAGCGAAATAGATGGAAGTTCCTTCCATACAGTTAGGTGCCCAGTATTCCACCTCATTGTAAGTGTAGCTAGCGTCGTTGGTCCACTCTGTGGTCTCAAAGTAGTGAGTGGTGTTCAAAATGGCCCATTGCGACATGAGAGGCCTGGAATAGGTCTTTGTGGCTTCGAATGTCTCCAAGTCACCAGTACCTGTCTCTGCATAGAGCACAGCGTTCTTGCTTGACGCGCCTGTGAAATAGTTCTTGGCTGCCTCTCCATTGCCTCCGTCACGGTAAAAACCTTGGCATCTGAATTCATACACACCAGCAGGAATCCACACCAACTGATAGCGGTCGACATCGCTGCCCTGGAAGATTTCCCACTCATTGAAATCGAAAGCGGCTCCGGTTCCTTGCCAGAAACCACCATCGTTGGTGGTTCCATCGTAGTCACCCCATTCGAGGTACTGCGACACGTCCTCACCTACAGTCCACCCTTCGGTACCCTGTGCCATGGTTGTCCCCATGGTCATGGTGAGAAGTGAAGTTAAAAGTAAAAGTTTTTTCATTTTGGTTAAGTTTAAAGATGAAACAATTATAATCAATTTACAAATGATGTTCTGTAATATTCTTATGCAAAAATAAGCAACCTCAAGGAAAAAGACAAGTTATTACTGAAAAAAAAGGAAAAAAGTTTACCTAATCAGCACCTTCTTGTGGTTCTTGATATACACTCCTTTTGAATTAGGCTGAGTCTTAACACCCGAAAGGTTGTAGAAGGAGTCATTGTCATTCTCTGAGCGATTATCCCCTTCATCGATGGTGATGCCTTCGATTCCATCTGCCTCAAGGGTTTGCTGGCTGAAGACCCATTGGTCGAAGTCGAAGAGCGACTGCCCGCTACCTTGGAAAGTGAAATAGAGGTCGACGGTTCCTGTGATGGCTGAAGTGAGGTCGCACATCACCTCGGTCCATTCGTCGTCGCCATTGGGTTGCACCGTCACCTTGCCTTTAATAGAACCGTTCTTGCTTCCTGTACGGATGACGAGGTTACCCCTTTGCTTTCCCTTCACCCAGGCCCTGAACGACTTGGCGCCTTCTTCGCCGAAATCCACTCCTCTGACCTTGATGTAGTCGGAACTGCTGATATTGGTCACATAGCAGCCGTTATAATCTCCCTCGCAACGCACGCCTTGAGACTGATTGATGGTCTCGGCCTCCTGTCGTTCGTAAGGGTTCACGCTCTGCAGAGGTTCTACACCTTTGGACGTGAAGGATATAGCAGGTATCGAACCGTCCTCTTTGGGAGTGTATTCCTCCACGCAAGTAGCTCGTTTGAAACCTCCGCCTCCTGGCAATTTACCATTGTGGTAGAAGAGGTAATGGTGTCCACGGAATTCCACACTACCGCCATGGATGGTGAAACTGTTGTCGGCCTGCCCAAGTATTTTTCCCTGATAGGTCCAAGGACCTGTGATTTTGTCAGCGGTGGAATAAGCCCAGTACTCAGGCACACCACCTGCCGCGAATTCGAGATAGTACTTGTCTCCTCGTTTGTAAATCCAAGAAGCCTCCTCAAAGTTGGTTTTGGGAGTGCCGTTGTCCTCATAACCCTTGAAAGGACCGAACGCTTTCTCATCCTTGGTTTTCACCTCGATTTCCCCGCCAGTGGTGGACACCATGTTCTTCATCAGTTTGGTGTACCAAAGCATGTTGTTACCATAGAAAAGGTATGCCTGTCCATCGTCGTCGATAATCACGGTGGGGTCGATTTTGAACCATCCTTTGACCAGAGGTTTACGTATGATGTCGCGATAAGGGCCTGCTGGCGAGTTGGCCACAGCCACTCCAATTCCAGGATAAGCCTCTCCCTTGATTGTCGCGGTGACATACCAATACCATCTTCCATTGCGTTCTATACACTGGCTTGCCCAGCAGTCATTGCCCTGTTTCGCCCATGACGAGAAAGTTTCCGAAGTGATAGGTGTGCCCCTGTAGGTCCAGTTGACCATATCGACGGTGCTATATAGCAACCAGTCTTTCATGGTGAAATAACCATTGACGGTCTCATCCTCATCATGGTCAACGAATAGATATAAAGTGTCATTATGCACATAGGGTGCTGGGTCTGGTGTATATCGGTCACAGATAATTGGATTCTGCGCTTTCATTCCGATGGCAAAAACGAGAATGACGATGATGTGTATTGTTCTTTTCATTATATATAAATTATCTTTGGGTGAAAGTAATTGCTTATTTTATCTTTAGTTAGTAGGTCTATTGATTGTTCTTCATCCCGGCAATGTGATGGTTGGCTAAACAGATGTGTTTGATATCATGCTTGAACCGCATTGTTTAGTTTAACATGCAAAATAACAATAAAAAGATGATATAGTTATTTGCCGTTTTTATTGAATTATAGGACAAAATTATAATAAATGATTATTTTAATGTGATAATATTGTATAGATATATATTTACGAACACTACTGTCCCGTTAAAGTGGACTAATCGTTCTCTGGAATCGTTGAAACAAAGTCTTTTAGGAGCATTTTCCGGAGATTCCTTATGAGACAGGCACTTACTATGTATTTGACCCGAGAATCTGCGTCTCGTCAGATACTATGACGAAGAGCAACTTACTTCTTCAAGGCTTCAGCCACAATGTCGGCGATACGGCGCACACCCTTTCCATCGGGATGGATGCCGTCTTCCTGCATCTTGTCACCATCGTTGGCAAAGAGGGTGTGGAGGTCAATCAACTGGAGGCCATACTGCTGAGCCACTTCCTTCTGGATGGGGATAATCTCGTTGGTGATGACAGCATCGTTGATGTTCCAAGAAGACTTGAAGGCGGGAATGGGGGTGCAGAGGTATATCTTGGGCCTGACGGGCTGTGCATTTTTCGACTTCTTGCGTTTCTTTGCAGATTGAACCAAAGCAGGACAGAGCGTGGTGATCATCTGCTGGAGGTCTTGCTTGAACTCAGCAGCGTATTTCCAGTTCTGAGGTTTGGAGTCGTTGGTACCAAGCTTGATGACTACGATGTCGGGGTCGAAAGCCTGAGCATCCTCCCAAGCCATCTCCTTCATATAGGGCATGTCGCCATGATTGAGGAGCGTTCGGCCGCTCACACCGAAGTTCTTCACCAAATAGTCTTTACCCAACTGCCTTTGGAGGAGGGCTGGATAGCCATTGACAGGCGCCATCTCAATGCCGTGCCCGTCGGTGATGCTGTTGCCGATGCATGCCACACGGATGGCATCCTGCTGAGGTGCTGGATGGGCATCGAGCCAGTTGCCAAACTCGGTGAGCAGCTGGTCGTGGTACTTGAACCAAGGACCGAATCCCCATCCGTGACCACCTGTGGGATAGATGTACATGGCACATTCGTTGCCGGCATTGCGCATGGCCGAATAGTATGCCACACCGTTGGTGACAGGAGGCACGAGGTTGTCATCACTCGACATGAAGATGACTGCAGGAGGCGTGAGGTGACGCTTCACGGCATTCTGAGTGGAGAAGTCGCGCACCATCGCAGGATTCTTCTGATCCTCGCCGAGGAAATTGCGGCAGGAATAAACGTGCGACACACGCTCATCCATCGAGATGACAGGATAGAACAGGATGGAAAAGTCGGGACGCACCTCATAAGGCGAATGGGTGGAAATGACAGATGCCAGATGACCCCCTGCAGAGAATCCCATGATGCCCACATCGCGAGGTTGGATGCCCCACACTGCAGCGGAGTCACGCACAATCTTGAAACCTTTCTCCACATCTCCAATGGGGATGTTGCGGTTGCCCTGAGGCAGACGGTAGTTCACCACAAAGTAGGCGATACCACGCTGGTTGAGCCACTCCGACCAATGGGTGCCCTCATGAGAATTGGAGAGCACGGAATAACCACCACCAGGTATGCCGACGATGGCTCTGCCCGATGGTTTCTCAGGAAGGAAGGCCAACATCTGCGCCTTGCCGTCGTCTGTCAAATCAATTGTAAACTTTCTTGCGGTCTGGGCCTGCAAAGTCAAGGCTCCTGTCAGGAATGCTGACAATAGAAATAGATACTTTTTCATCATAATAAGTTTATCGTCAGTTCGTTGATTTTTCTTTTATAATAATTGGTTGATTATTACGGAATTAACACTTAATAACTTTGTTGTGAATAAAGAACAAGAATCACTAAAAGTATCGCTAATGCTCCTCGAAGACAAAGTTATAGAAATTTTCTGTATGTCAAATGATTTTTACACGTATTTTGATGCAATGATGGAAAAACACATCCTTAAAGAGCCGAAAAAGCTTAATGCTCAATGCTCAATGCGTATGAATGAGAGGAGTTTTGATGAAAAAGCTTTTTTTATGGAAATCTCAAAAGTATTTTCGAATACGCAAAAAGATTGCGGAGTGGGCGTCTAACTTTGCATTCACAACAGAAAACAAAGAAATTGCAGGCTAAAAAAGAAAGATAAAAAATACAGTTATACGTATAACAGATGATGACATTTCTTGAAAACGACATATTATTGCATCGAAAGTCAAAAAACTGTCAAAACACTAAAGAGAACGAAGCGCAACAGCAAGAACACACCCACAGTAGGAGGCGACGCGCCAAAGAAGAAACTTGGCAAACAGTCGCATCAGATCCAGGTGGGGATATATAAAATTGTGTACATTAGCAATGTTTAAAATTTTGACATAAAGCATTATCAAGAATTAGGGGACTCACAGCAATACTCTTTATTCATATAATTATCAGGATTTAGCATTTAAAAGTCCCCTTTCTTTTAGAAATATAAAAAACGATATAAACACCCCCAAAGAAAGAAGCGATATGGCAAACAAATTTTTAGACGCCATGGCAAATGTTGCATACACCGAGAATGGTGCTTTTAGTTACAAAACCACGGGTTCTGACCTTGTTGACCAATTTAGCAAGGCGGGATGCTATATCGGACGCGACATTAACGACGTGTTCGAAGATATGATTAACATATGGAACGAGTCCCCATTGGACGCATTGAGGTTTGTGTTCTACCTTCGCCTTATCACTCGCAAAGTAAAGGTATCTGAAAGCGAAACAACAGATACCGTACAGAAGGGACAAGGATTGAAGGATGAAGTGTTCAAACGCCTTCTTTGGGTTGCAAAGAAACACAGCGAGACTTTCTACAACAACATATGGCTTCTTCCAATAATTGGTTCGTGGAAGGACTTGTGGGTATTGATGTACTACGACAAGCAATTTGGCATACACGCAATCGATGAAGAAGAGATTTTCGACATCATATCACAAGGATTGAAGGAAGCCTCACAGACCGACCTTGTACGCAAGTTTATGCCAAGAATCAAATCCAACTCAAAGTGTACTACCTTATGGGGTAAGGTTTCCAATTCTTTGGCAAAACATTATGCCAAGCATTGTGGGTTGACCTACCAAGAGTACAACAAGATTAAGTCGAGTGGATTGGCACACGAGTTCCAACAACAGATTAGTGCTGGTAGGTATAGTGAAATCTCTTGGAACAAGATTCCAGGAAAGGCCCTTTCTAACCTTACCAATGGCAACTTCCTTAGAAATCACAATTTGGTGGAAAACTTCATTAGGTGGATTATGGAACAGCCAACAACAAAGTACACAGGTTACGTGTTTGAGTTGTTAAAGAAGTATCTTGACAACAAAAGAGGTGGCAACCTAATGTATAAGAACATTCTCATCAACAAACAGTTTGATGAACTGGTAAGCAAGGCGGAAGCCGATGGCAAGATAAGTGGAAATGTTCTTTGCGCACTCGATACAAGTGGTTCGATGTCTTGGGGAATACTAGGCACAAATGTATCGGTATACGATGTATGCGTGTCTCTTGGTATGTTCTTCTCAACCTTAAACAAGGGAGCATTCCACAAGAATGTGGCGATGTTTGACAACCATTCAAGATTGCTTCAACTTAGTGGAACATTCACAGAGATGGTTGATGAAATTTTAGCACAATCTACAGCTTGGGGTAGTACAAACTTTCAAAGTTTGATTGATGAGATTGTACGCGTTAGGAAGACTCGCACAGACATTCCATTGGAGGATTTCCCAAAGACCATTTTGGTTGTAAGCGATATGCAATTCAACCCAGCTGGTGGCTACCAAACTAACTATGAGGCAATGAAGAACAAATTGCTTGAAGCGTTCCCAGAGGACTTTGTAAACGATATGAAGTTCATTTGGTGGGATTGCATTGGTAGAAGGGAAGACGCTCCTGCTACAATGGAGGATAACGGGTGCTATTTCTTCTCAGGCTTCGATGGCTCAATTATCTCACAACTGTTGGGAACAGAGGTTGAAGAGAAGGATAACATTGAGAGGAAGAATCCAACAATGGAAGAGGTTCTTAATAAAGCACTAACACAAGACATCCTTTTGAATGTCGAAGTGTAATTGTTGAGTTGGTTGTTTGTGAAACCACTGGTACTATATAGATACCAGTGTTTTTTATATTGTTACTGAAGTTTCGGAAGTTATAAAATGAAGTTAAATAGGGAGTTTACTTCCATTTTTACTTCCATTTTTACTTCCGAAAGTTGAGTTGTTATTATACATTCTCGAAACAAAAGCAGTGAAAAAGGCTTCATGCCTTTGTTTTGTCAATAAAAGGGTTCATCGGAGTGTCAAATACAGAAAAAAGAGTTAACTTTGCAAAAAAGAATACGAACTATTATTAAGCAGTATTAATCAGATAGCATGATTGTATGCATTGCAGAGAAACCGAGTGTGGCCCGCGAGATTGCAAATGTGCTGGGAGCGACCCACACCCATCAGGGCTATATCGAGGGGAATGGTTACCAAGTGACCTGGACCTTCGGCCATCTGTGTGAACTCAAGGAGCCCCATGAATACAATGAACTATGGAAGCGATGGGATGTCTGGGACCTTCCCATCATCCCTGCACGCTACGGCATACGTCTGAAGAACGACGACGGTGTCCAAAAGCAGTTCGCCATCATCCAGCAATTAATGTCACAGGCTGACGAGATTGTAAACTGCGGAGATGCTGGCCAGGAAGGCGAACTCATCCAGCGTTGGGTGATGCAGAAGGCTGGCGCCAAATGTCCCGTCAAGCGTTTGTGGATTTCCTCTTTGACGGAGGATGCTATCCGCGAGGGTTTTAAAAGCCTGAAGGACCAGTCGGAATACCAGTCGCTCTACGAGGCTGGTTTGAGCCGAGCCATCGGTGACTGGACCCTTGGCATCAACGCCACACGTCTCTACACCATCAAATACGGACAAAAACGTCAAGTGCTGTCAATAGGAAGGGTACAAACCCCTACCCTTGCGCTCATTGTCAACAGGCAGCAAGAAATAGAGAACTTCGTGCCGCAGCAATACTGGATACTCTCCACCATCTACCGCGATGTGACCTTCAATGCCACCAAGGGAAAGTTCATGACTCAGGAGGAGGGACAGGAGTTTCTCGACAAGGTGAAGGACCGTCCTTTCACTGTGACCGACGTCAGTGCAAAAAAAGGCACAGAAGCCCCTCCACGACTCTATGACTTGACCTCTTTGCAAGTGGATTGCAACAAGAAATACAGTTATTCCGCCGACCTCACGTTGCAACTGATCCAAAGCCTTTACGAGAAGAAAATCACGACCTATCCGCGCGTTGATACCACCTTCTTGAGCGACGACATCTACCCCAAATGCCCTAAGATTATCGAGAGCATGAGGTATTACGGTCCATTGGTGGAGCCATTGATTGGTAAGAAGTTGCCCAAGAGCAAGAAGGTGTTCGACAATTCGAAAGTGACCGACCACCATGCCATCATCCCCACGGGAATGCCTCCACAAGGGTTGACCGACATGGAGAAACGTGTGTTCGACCTTGTTGCCCGGCGTTTCATTTCGGTTTTCTATCCCGACTGCAAGTTTTTGACCACGACCGTTCTGGGCAAGGTGGAGGATGTGGAGTTCAAGACCACTGGCAAGCAGATTACCGACCCAGGTTGGCGTGTGGTGTATGCACGCGACAAGAAAGACGAAGAGGAGAAGCAAAACGATGAGGAGCGGACACTACCCGAATACACGGTTGGCGAGAGCGGTCCCCATAGTCCAATGCTGTCAGAGAAGTGGACCCAACCTCCCAAGCCTTATACGGAGGCGACTTTGCTGCGCGCAATGGAAACGGCAGGAAAACTGGTGGATAACGAGGAGTTGCGTGATGCGATGAAGGAGAACGGTATCGGCCGTCCCTCTACCCGCGCCGCAATTATAGAGACGTTGTTCAAACGCCATTACATCCGTCATGAGCGCAAGAACCTGGTTGCTACTCCTACGGGGGTGGAACTCATCGGCATCATCCACGAGGAGTTGCTCAAGAGTGCTGAACTCACAGGTATTTGGGAGAAGAAGTTAAGGGAGATTGAACATAAGAAATACGATGCCCGAACCTTTATAGAGGAATTGAAGCAGATGGTGTCAGAGATAGTCGTCACGGTTCGCAACGACCACTCGAACCGTTTTGTGACTGCCACCACCGATGAGGACTTGAAGAAGAAAAAGTCATCTCCAAAGAAAGATGCCACGGACGGGGAGGCAAAACCGAAGAAGACAACTTCCAGAAAGTCGAAAAAGAAGGACGGAGACCAAGATGCTGCCCCTGATGTCGCATCCCCTACCCAGCCCTCTGGTCCTCAGCCTGCTAATCCAGGGGTTGACCCCACCCGTATGGTGGCAGGTTTCCAGCCCACACACACCATCCAACCTGCGACAGCCGCTCCGCATATTCCCATCGTCAGCAACGATGACGAATGGGTGGGTCTGCCTTGTCCAGTTTGCAAGACAGGCGTCATCATCAAGGGGCGCACAGCCTACGGCTGCTCACGATGGAAAGAGGGCTGTGAGTTTAGGCGGCCTTATGAAGAATAGCATTGATATCAACCAACGAGCCTGTCGGAAGTATTGTTCTGACAGGCTCGTTGGTTTAAATTCATTTGTTGATGGAAAAAGGATTCATCAATCGTCGCCGAAGATGTTGCCGACGTAACTGAGGTGGATGT
>JAFXVU010000259.1 GCA_017534705.1 Bacteroidaceae bacterium | reverse complement strand
GTGAAGTTTTTCTCGTACTGTCTGACTTGTTCGCTAACAAGTTCCTCATTCGTACAGCCTGTGAAGAACATCACCAATGCAGCAGGGGCTAATGCCAATGCTGTCTTCATCAAATTCTTTTTCATTTCTTCTAAATTGGTTTATATGTTTTATGTTTTTTTATCTTTATGGAAGATTGAATTTGTGGTGCTTTTCAGTCATTAGGACAATCTTAACATGAAAGTCGGAGCACACAAATAATCCACGGACTCGCGTCCGCGAACATTATATAGTAAAATTTAAGCAAAGTTATTGCTTTTTACTTATATTTGAATAAAGTAATGATACTTTTTTTACCAATTTTAGGCGCATGCTTAATTATTCTATCTTAATTGTAGTGAAAAAATCTCGGAAAAAGAAGCTGAAAGTCCCGATGAAATCGTATATTTTCATGTATTTTTTGCTTCTGATTGCAGGCGTTTGTCAGATTGTCGCTAATGTTTGCCAATTTGTCCTTTATGTCATTTTCCACTCCTTTTGCATGGAAAAACCGTCATAAACGTCAATGGTAAAATGTCCACGGAGAGATGGAGAATCGGATGTCGGTGTGCAGGCACACTGTTCCTTTTCTCCATCTCTCCGTAGAAGGGTAGAATGAGATAAACTCTCGGTAGTGTATTAATCTTTGATGAGGTCCTTACCAGTCATGTCGGCGGGTTGTGGCAGTCCCATCACGTGTAGGATGCTCGGTGCCACATCGGCGAGTATACCATCGCAAACGGTGGCGTTCTTGTTCTCAGTGACGTAGATGAACGGAACGGGGTTGAGCGAATGTGCGGTATTGGGTGTGCCGTCAGGATTAAGTGCGTTGTCGGCGTTTCCGTGGTCAGCGATAATGATTACCTCATAACCAGTAGCCTTGGCAGTTTCCACGACATCCTTTACACAAGCATCGACAGCCACCACGGCCTTCTCGATAGCCTCATAGACACCTGTATGACCTACCATGTCGCCGTTAGCGAAGTTCACCACGATGAAATCGTATTTGTCGAGCTTGATGGACTCTACGAGTTTGTCCTTCACCTCGTAGGCGCTCATCTCAGGTTGCAAGTCGTAGGTAGGTACCTTAGGCGAGGCCACCAGCGTACGCTCCTCCCCAGCGTAAGGTTCCTCTCGTCCACCGTTGAAGAAGAAGGTCACGTGAGCGTATTTCTCGGTTTCGGCTGTGTGCAGTTGTTTCAGTCCTAGACCACTGAGGTACTCGCCCAGAGTGTCCTGCACGTTCTCCTTGGGGAAGAGGATGTGCACGCCTGTGAAACTGGCGTCGTAAGGAGTCATGCAGTAGTACTGCAAGCCAGGTATGGTATGCATTCCAGCCTCGGGCATGTCCTTCTGTGTCAGCACGATGGTCAGTTCCTTGGCTCGGTCGTTGCGGTAGTTGAAGAAGATGACCACATCGCCTTCCTTGATGCGTCCGTCGACATTGGCGTTCACCAATGGTTCCATGAACTCGTCAGTGTCCTTGTGCTCTTCGGTGTCGCGGTCGTAGCATCCCTGCACAGCCTCCACCATGTCGGTGCACTGTAGTCCAATGCCGTTGACCAACTGGTCGTAAGCCACTTTCACACGTTCCCAGCGCTTGTCGCGGTCCATGGCATAGAAGCGGCCGATGATGCTGGCGATATGGCCAGTTGTCTTATCACAGTGCTGCTGCAGTGCTGCGATGAAACCTTTTCCGCTCTTGGGGTCGGTGTCTCGTCCGTCCATGAAGCAGTGCACGAATGTGTTGTCGATGCCGTACTCCTTGGCGATGTCGATGAGTTTGAAGAGATGGTCGAGTGATGAGTGCACGCCCCCATCGGAGGTCAGTCCCATGAGGTGTATGCTCTTGCCCGTCCGTTTGGCATACTCGTATGCAGATACGACTTCGGGGTTCTTGAGTATGCTGCCGTCAGCGCAGGCGCGGTTGATTTTCACCAAGTCCTGATAGACCACGCGTCCGGCACCTATATTGAGGTGTCCTACCTCGGAGTTGCCCATCTGGCCATCGGGCAGTCCCACGTTCTCACCGCTGGCCTGAAGCTGTGAGTGAGGATAAGTTGCGTTCAAATAGTCGAGATAAGGCGTCGGGGTACAGTAAATCACGTCACCCTTGTCCTTCTTGCCGATTCCCCAGCCATCGAGAATCATCAATAATGCTTTCTTTCTCATAATCTTTATAGTTTTTTGTGCGTTTTTTTGCGGAGTTGAAGGGTCATTAGAGTTTTAGAGTCCTTAAAGGCCTGAGGCCTTAGGGGGCTTTAGTGGTTTCCATAATGCCCATCAATCATTACCGTCCATTTCGGCATTCAGAATACAAAGTTATCATTTTATTTTCAGATGTCAGTCTATTTGCTGAGAAAAAGCGAAAAGAACGGTGCATTTTTGGCAAGTTCAGAGATTATTGCTAATTTTGCAGTTAATTTGCAGGGATTGTAAATGTCCCTTTAACTCAAAGTCCACAAAACGAGCATAAAAATCAGAACGACAATGATATTAGAGAAAATCCAGGAGTTGCTGCAGCGTGTAGATGCCCTGCAGGCAACCACAGCTGAAGAGATTGAGAACCTTCGTATTCAGTACTTGAGCAAGAAAGGTGAGTTGAATGCCTTGATGAATGAGTTTCGCAATGTGCCTGCAGAGCAGAAGAAAGAAGTGGGCATTCGCATCAACGAGTTGAAGCAGAAGGCATTCGACAAGATTAACTCGCTTCGCGATGCATTGGGAAGCAGCAGTGATAGCGACAGTGAAATTGACATCACCCGCACGGCATACCCCATAAAACTAGGTACCCGCCACCCTCTGACCTTGGTGAAGAATGAGATTATCGACATCTTCTCACGTTTGGGGTTCTCACTGGCCGAAGGTCCGGAAATAGAGGACGACTGGCATGTGTTCTCTTCCATGAACTTCGCTGACGACCATCCCGCCCGCGATATGCAGGACACTTTCTTCATCGAGGCCCATCCTGACATCATTCTCCGCACCCATACCAGCAGTGTGCAGAGCCGTGTGATGGAGCGCCAGCAACCTCCCATCCGTGTTATCTGCCCGGGACGTGTTTATCGCAATGAGGCCATCAGCGCCCGCGCCCACTGTTTCTTCCATCAGGTGGAGGGTCTTTATGTGGATGAGGACGTGAGCTTCACCGACCTCAAGCAAGTGCTTTTGCTTTTCGCCAAGGAATTGTTCGGTCCCGACACGAAAATCCGTCTGCGTCCCTCATACTTCCCCTTCACTGAACCATCAGCCGAAATGGACATCAGCTGTAACATCTGTGGCGGTGTAGGTTGTGGTTTCTGCAAACACACCGGTTGGGTGGAGATTCTCGGTTGCGGAATGGTGCATCCCCGTGTGCTTGAACTCAACGGCATCGACAGCACCAAGTACAAGGGTTATGCCTTTGGTATGGGCATTGAGCGTATTACCAACCTCAAATACCAGGTCAGCGACCTGCGTCTCTTCTCCGAGAACGATGTTCGCTTCTTAGAGGAGTTTGAGGCAGCGAATTGAGCGTTGGCCATTGACCATTGAACATTGACCATTGAACATTGACCATTCATTGACCATTGGCTTCGAACAAGTTCGGCTCTGCACTCGCTTAATCGCAATTTTGGCTTCGTCCAATGGATTCATTACTTTTTTAAGAAATTAAAAATGAGAAAAATCCTCATCCCCCTCATAGCACTGTGTCTGGCCGCTTGTAATGAAGCAGACAAATTCCATGTCAAAGGCAACATTTCCGAGGCAGAAGGCAAGACACTCTATTTCTATGCCAACAGCATCGAGGGCACAACATGCCTGGATTCCACCAAGCTGAAAGGTGACGGCGCATTTGAGTTCTCCGCAAGGAATGAGAGCCAATGCCCTGAGTTTTACACGTTGAGCCTAGAGGACAATCTTATCCATTTGTCAGTGGATTCCACTGAGACCATCACCATTAAGGCCTCATTGCCTACGATGACGACCGACTATGCTGTGGAAGGTTCCGACAACTGTCAGAAAATCAAGGAAATCATTGCCAAGCAGCATCAGTTGCAGAACCAGATAGTGGCTTTGGAGCATAACACGTCGATGTATCCAGGTGACATCACAGACAGTATCAAGTCGTTGATTAATGACTACAAGCAAGTCATGATTCACGACTATATCTACAAGGAGCCCATGAAGGCTTACGCCTACTATGCCGTGAGTCAGGTCATCCGTGACCTGCAAGGTGGTTTCCTGCTGTTCGACCCCTACGCAGACCGTGCAGACATCAAAGTCTATGCAACGGTGGCTACTGCCTGGGATGGCGTTTATCACGATGCAGCACGCACAGAGCAACTCTGCAACCAAGTCATTGAGGGAATGAAAAATACCGCTCAACCCGACACTAAGGTTGTGGAGATAGATGAAGATAAAATCCAAGAAACAGGTCTGATTGATGTGACGCTGCCCGATGTGGATGACAACCTGCATTCCCTCACTTCGCTCAAAGGCAAGGTCGTGCTGCTCGACTTCACTTTGTATGGTGGACCCAATTCCAAGGAGCGCATCCGCCAGATGCGTTCCATCTATGAGAAGTATTCTTCGCGAGGCTTCGAAATCTATCAGATATCGCTCGACGACGACCTCAGTTTCTGGCGCTACCAGTCGGAAAACCTACCTTGGATTTGTGTTCACGAGACCAATGGCACTGCCACCAAAGTCTATGGAGTAAACACCCTGCCCACCTATTTCCTCATCAACCGCGCCAACGAGGTGGTGAAGCGCAGCGACATGGTCAGCGACGTAGAAAAGGAAATAGAAGCCCTCCTCTGAATAAGTTGAGCATCCTGGTTTGATTACCAGGCACTATGTACTAGCCCATTAGACCTATCAAAAAACCATCAAACCCATCAAATGAGACGACTGTTTTTATTTGTTTTGGCTATGCTTGCTCTGACTCAGTCAGAAGCACAGGAAGGCAGCAAGAAGAACGAACACAATTTCGAGATAGCCAAGAACCTTGATATCTTTAATGCGCTTTACCGCGAGCTCGACCTTTTCTATGTCGATACGCTTGAGGCACAGAAAGTCATACGTATGGGAATCGATGCCATGCTTGAGGAACTCGACCCCTACACGGTTTATTATCCTGAGGAAGACATGAGCGAACTCAAGATTATGACCACAGGAAAATATGGTGGCATAGGTTCGATTATACGCATGAGGAAAGACTCCACAGTGATTATCGCAGAACCTTATGAGAATATGCCCGCCGCCGAACTCGGGCTACAGGTGGGTGACGTTCTGCTGCAGATAGACGACACGCCGCTCAAGGGTAAATTGGTTGGCGAGGTGAGCGATATGCTCCGTGGAGAGCCAGGTACAACTTTCTCGCTCAAAGTGATGCGACCGGGAGAGACCAAACCGAGGAACTACAACATCACTCGTAGGAACATCAAGCTGCCCAGCATCCAATACCAGGGTATGATAGCCGATAAGATAGGTTATATCCTGTTGACAGGCTTCACGGAGAACTGTTCCCACGACGTTCGCAAGGCGGTGATATCACTCAAAGAGGAAGGAGCGGAGAGTCTTGTTCTCGACCTTCGTGGCAATGGAGGCGGCCTTCTTCAGGAAGCCATCAACATTGTCAATCTCTTCGTGCCGAAAGGCCTTGAGATTGTCAGCACCAAAGGCAAGATGCAGGCCGCAAACGCTGTGTATAAAACCAAATCGTCTCCTCTTGACACCGACATTCCCCTTGTTGTGATGGTGAATGGCAATACAGCCTCAGCGGCAGAAATTGTGGCTGGTTCGCTGCAAGACCTTGACCGCGCCGTGGTCTTAGGCACTCGTACCTTTGGAAAAGGACTGGTGCAGGTGCCTCGAGACCTCCCTTACAATGGAAGTCTGAAACTCACTTCTTCCAAATACTACATCCCTAGTGGTCGATGCATTCAGGCTATCGACTACAAGAGCCGTCGCGAAGGCCGCATTGGAGCCGACGGACGTGTGCCCGACAGTTTGACCAATGTGTTCCACACCGCAGGAGGGCGTGAGGTGCGCGACGGTGGTGGAGTGAAGCCAGATGTGGAGATGAAGCACGACACGCTCGCCAACATCCTCTTCTACCTCTCCAATGACGATGTCCTGCTTGACTATGGCACTCGTTATGTTCAGACCCATCCCAAACCAGTTTCAGTGGCTCAGTTCTCCATCAGTGACCAGGATTTCGAGGAATTCAAGCAGATGGCCATTGACAGTGACTTCAAATACGACCGACTAAGCGAACGTCGCTTGAAAGACCTCAAACAGACTGCGGAGTTCGAAGGGTACTACAACGAGGCCAAGGAGGAATTTGACGCATTGGAGCGTAAGCTGCAGCATAATCTGGGTCTGGAGTTCAACCACTTCAAGAGAGACATCATGATACTGATGCGTCAGGAAATCGTCAAGAGGTGGTTCTTTCAGAGAGGTATTTCCGAGGAGCAGCTCAAGGACGACGAAGACGCCATGGAGGCCATCAATCTCCTGCACGACACCGCTAGATACAGAGCTATACTGGTACCTTAGCTTCTAGT
>JAFXVU010000258.1 GCA_017534705.1 Bacteroidaceae bacterium | reverse complement strand
TGTTGGACAATCAAAGCCACGATCGGGGGTGAATGAACCAGCCAGTTCAAGTGTGACGTTGTAAGTGCCGTTTTTCAAACCTGTGAGGGTCTGGGTGAGCACATCGCCAACACCAATGGAACCGGAATTGTAGCGTTCGTAAGCCGTGTGGCCCAGTCCGCCATATTCATTTGTCTGTCCTGCCCAACTGGTAGGCGCATAGTCCACAAGGTCTGCACCCAGTCCGTAATTGGCAGTAACAGTGGTTTCACCTAAGGCATTCGACATTTGTTCAAGAGCCCAATCCTTGTACCATTGGAAACAGGCTCCGCTGCAGGCTTCCCACGCATCAGCATAGTTGTTTGCCTGCATAGCAGTCTGGAAGGCTGGACGAACAGTGCCATTATCGAGATATGCTGGAACATCAATGTACGTGTCTGTACCCGACAATGTCATAGAGATGGTGCCATAGTGATCAAGCAACGCTTTGTAGAGCCTACCCCAATTGGAAGTCGTACCAGTAGCCCATGTGCCATAGTTGGCAAGAACCCAGTTGCCATGCTCATCGGTGTGACCAGTACCTGCTTTCTCTGGACTCCAGTCCACCTCGGTAATGACAATGGGGTTGGTGTCGATGACTGGCACCTGAGTGTGAAATTGGTTGATGTAATTGTTGACTTGCGAATATGGTGTTGAGTTGTTGCCGTTGTACCAACCCACATAATTGTGGACTGCATAACCGAAATTATTGTCCTGAATAGGATGTATCGCATAGTCTTGGTAATTACTCTGCCACCCAGTTCCAGGAATCCAAAGGATACCGTTGAATCCATTTTGGCGGATTTTCTCGACAATAGGCTGGAAGAAGTCATGAAGCGCATTCGAATCATCTTGCCCCCATTGATTCTTAACGCGCACAGGCTCGTTACCTAATTCCAGGGAAATCTGACCGCTGTACTGCTTCAAGGTCTCGTTTTGCGACACGATATCCCAGACGGTCATCAAGAAGTTGTTGTATTCTCCACCAACATTCACTTCCTGTGGGAACACTCCTGGTGGACGGATAATGACATAAAGTCCCTTGCTTAACGCATTCAGGGCGATAGGCAAGTAGAGTGAATTGAAATATGTTCTCAAGCGGTCGGCAGAGAAACGGCTGATGTCAGCCTCTCCTCCGTCACCAGTTGCTTGCTTATTGGGGTCGTTGGTCCAACATGGGTCCATGTGGAGACGGAAAAGATTACAGTAGGTGCCTTTCGACGGTGTGGTGATAGCAGTGGTGATTTGGTCGAAATAGTTTCTACACTGCGCCACCGCGTCATCGTTGAATCCACCCCACCAAGTACCCCATCGGTAATTATTGAAATAAGGGCTTGGAGTATCCATCACACCATGCAAAACCACAGTGCTTCCACTTGGGTCCTTAAGTACATTTCCCTGCACATGAAGAGGGGGTGTTGTACCATAAACATACTTCTGAGCCTGTGACACACTCGGAATCATCAGAAACAGAATAAAGATAAAGCAAAACAATTTTTTCATACAATTATTATTTAGATTAGTAATATTCAAATAAATAAAAAAATTTTTCAGTCGCAAATATATTCGCAAATATATCAGATTTCCATTTAACAATATTGAAAAAAAGAAACTATTATTATCAATATTGTTACAGCTATGGAAAGACAATAAAGTGATAAGATAAAAGTCGGGGCTACATGCAACATTTGCTGATGTAGCCCCGTGTTCTCATCGCTTACAACGCATAACTAATCATGCCCTTAGGCCGAGAGTGAAGTGTGACAGTTTACCAGAGATTTCCCCATTCTGTCTCATTATTATGGGGTTGTTGGTTATCAATGTCCTTTCGCTGGTTACTGCCGACCTCGGAAGCTGGGTCTGACCCCAAATCTATTTGGCATAAATGGTCGCTTTCACTATACACAGTACAAAACACTGTTGGACTTTGGTAGTTTTTTTTCATTTTCATAACAAAATTAAATTATATTAGTTAATTTGACCTATTATTTGAATTGTGTTTGTGGTAATTGTAACAATGTTCATCTGGTTGCAAAGATATAATCAATATTTTTTAATGTATATCATTTTTTTTGCGTTTTCTATAGATTGTGTCAAATTAAACAACCATTGTTTCATTTCTGCAACAAACACTCAGTGTAAACAAAGGAGTGATAGTGAAGTTACTTCAAATAGACGACTTCTCCGATTTTAGCAACAATCAGAGGCACTCCGCATTCATTAGCGGCCCGCTGTTCATTCTGGCGTGGTTCGTCCCAAGCGTGATTAGCCAGCGCGTATTTGGAATGATGTACTGTGACAAAAAGCCGTGCACGCAGTTCTTTCACCTCACGACCGAGTTGGGAAGGCATGGTATGAATCTGGCTCCAGTTTTCAGAATACTGCCCATTCTCCATGATGGCGAGATCGATGTCGGGATACATCTTGCCATATCGCTCAAAGCGGTCGGAATAACCACCATCGCCAGTGTAGAAAATGCGTCGATTGGGAGAGTCAATTATCCATGACGCCCTTTGTGTTTTCATGGCATCAGTCAGTCCACGGCCAGAGAAGTGTCTTGTGGGCAAACAATGGAAGGAGAAGCCATCAGGCGTGGTGAAATCCTCGTTGCAGTCGAGCTCAACGATTTGTTCTTTGGCAAATCCCCAGTACTCGAAATGCTCTCCAATACCCAGTGGACACAGCACTCGTCCGACATGGTCTTTCAAGGCTGTGACCGTCTTGTAGTCAAGATGGTCCCAATGGTCGTGCGAAATGACGAGATAGTCAATCAAGTCGGGCATCATGTCGGGTTTGTAGTAATCGGTACCAGGAAAAGGCTTGTTGAAAAACGACACAGGTGATGCTTCCACAAAGACAGGATCAACAAGTATCTTCCTTCCACTCAGCTGCAAGAGAAACGAACTATGACCGAACCAAAGGTAAAAGTCGGATGTGTCAGGCAAAAGACTGAGGTCGGTCTTCACCACGGCAATCTCTCCCTCTTGGGGGATAAGGCGTTCACTCTTGCCCTGCCCTGTCAGGAACTTCCACATCGTTTTCATGCCAGAGTCCTTGCCCGTCATCTTCTGTGTGGGTGTTTCATTAGCAAATTCCCCGTCTTTATAGAACGGTGACTGCTCCACGCGGATTTTTCTCTCCCCCCTTGCCTTGCGTCCAAACTTAGGCTGTTGGATAAAAATGATGACAGCCACAACCAATAACGCTATCACCACAGCAATAATCTTCAAAATCATCTTGAATACTTTCATCTTTTTCGAATATTTGCAACAAAGTTACGATTAAATGTCGGGAACACAAAACTCATGGTTGTTTTTAATGAATACCAAATCAATTTGTAGTTTTTTCTTAAAATCATTATAAAAAGTCACAAATAAACGCTATATTTGCCTTTGGGATAATAGATAAGATTACTCTGACTATACAAAACAAGTCCTACTGGTCCGACCAATTCTAATAAAAATAAAAAACAATAATCCGATGAAAGCACTATCAACCAAACACCCTCTTAAAATCTACAAGGCATCTGCTGGAAGTGGCAAGACTTTCACCTTGGCAGTGGAATATATCAAACTGCTTATCATGAATCCATTGGAATACATGAACACCCTTGCTGTGACCTTTACCAATAAGGCGACAGCCGAGATGAAGAACCGCATTCTCAGTCAACTCTACGGATTGAGCAGGGGACTTTCCTCCTCCGACGACTACTTGGCAAAAATCAAGAAAGAACCGGAAATCGCAAAATACGACGACGACACCATTCGCCAGCGCGCCGGCATGGCCCTGCAGAACATCGTGCACGACTACAGCCGTTTCCGCATCGAGACCATCGACTCGTTCTTCCAGTCGGTGCTGCGCGACCTGGCGCACGAGCTGAAACTCTCCGCCAACTTGCGTGTTGACCTCAACGATAAAGAGGTACTCAACAAGGCTGTAGAGGACATCATCTATGGTCTTGAGCCCAACAGCACCCTTTTCGACTGGATATTCTCATTCATCCGTGAGAAGATTGAGGAGGAGAAAAACTGGATTGTCAAGGACGAAATCTCGAATTTCGGAAAGAACATTTTCAACGAGGCCTTCCTCGAGAACCGAATGAAACTGGAAGATACACTGGCAGACAGTAAAGCGCTCAGCAACTTTCGAGACAAGATGAAGAACATCTCTCAAACCTCGGCTGAAAATATTAAAAACGCTGCCAATGATTTCATAAAGATTTGTGAGCAAAACGGACTAACAATGAATGATTTTGTGAAAAAATCAAAAGGCATTTACCCTTTCATGAAAACTTTGTCGGAAGGTAAGAACAACGGATGGGGAGCCATACCACAAAAGACCCTCAACGGCGAGATGGAGTGGATCAAGAATGGTTCGTCTGACCTTTGCAGTCAATTTACCAACTTGCTCTCAACCATATATACAAACCTAAGGATGAAAATCAGCGCCGATGAATCGGGCCGCCACATCACCAACCTTGGTCTGCTTAATGACATCGACGTCACTGTGCGCCAACTCAACAACGACGCCAACCGCTTCCTGCTCAGCGACACATCGCACTTCCTACACGAGATGATTGGCGAGAGCGACGTGCCTTTCCTCTATGAGAAAATCGGCAACAAGTTCACTCACATCATGATTGACGAGTTCCAGGACACCTCGCGCCTGCAATGGCTCAACTTCCTGCCACTGCTTTGCAACGCACTCGCAACAGACAGCACCTGCCTCATCGTTGGTGACGTGAAACAGAGCATCTACCGATGGCGCAACAGCGACTGGATCATCCTTAACAACATCGACAGAACACCAGAAATCCAGAACAAGGTAGAAAACATTCCTCTTGACACCAACTTCAGAAGCGGAGAACGCATCATCAAATTCAACAATCTCTTCTTCATCAAACTCATTGAGATTCTGAACAAGAATTATCAAGAGAACCACAACGGCAGTCCTTTCAGCGACCTCAAAAGCGCCTACAACGATGTCTATCAAAAGTTCAACACCAAGAACAAGGACAAAGGCTACGTCAGATTCCAACAGATAGAAAAAGATGACTACGAAACAAAGACCCTTGAAAGTCTGCTCAACACCGTTCACGAACTGAAAGCCAAGGGGGTCAAAGAAAGACAGATTGCCATCATCCTACGCGAGAAAAAAAGGCATATACCCATGATATGCAACTACTTTGCCGCACACGATAGCAGTATCAAGTTGATGAGCGACGAAGCCTTCCAACTGAAATCGTCGCCAGCAGTGAGAATCATCATCCATGCATTGCGACTCATTGTCAACCCCTCCGACACACTGAGCAAGAAGAGCCTTGCTACTTATTACAAACAGATTGACGACCCAAACGCATACAGTTATATCTATACATCTACCAACGAACAACTCGACGACATACTGCCAAAGGCCTTCACCAGCCAAATGGCGGTGCTATCACTGATGTCGCTCACAGAGGTGACTGAGCAAATCCACAAAATCTTTGACCTAAACCGCATCAAAGGACAAAACGCATATCTCTTCTGCCTTTACGACCAAATCCTGCAATACATGCGCGAGAATCCCTCCGATATTAAAAGTTTCCTTACTGCTTGGGACGAGGGTATAGGAATGAAGACCATCCCCAACGATGCTGTAGATGGCATACGCCTGATGACCATCCACAAATCGAAAGGATTGGAGTTCCACACCGTACTGATGCCTTTCTGCGACTGGGATTACAAAGGAACCGACACCTTATGGATTACTCCAGAAAACGACGATTTCAATGACTTGCAACTGTTGCCTATAAAATACAAAAAGGAACTCATCCACAGCATCTACGCAAAAGACTACGACCAGGAGTTGCTTCGAATCTGGGTGGATAACGTCAACTTGCTATATGTAGGATTCACCCGTGCGGAGAATAACCTCTTCATCTGGACCAAGAATATGACCGACGACAAAAAAGGGGATGGGGTGAGTACAGTCAAGGTGATGAAAAGATGTATGTCGCCAGGCCTTACGAACAAGGGTAACGAATCGGGTGAAATCACTGTAACCATGATGGACAACCAAGGAGAACGGGTTCAGAAGACTATTCAAGATGTAGCCCTGCTATTCAGCAAGAACGAGACGGAAAACTATATGGAATACGGAGAACTGGTGTGCAATCAGCCTCAACCATCAAAGAAATCCCGCGATGACCAGCAACAAGAAGAGAACATCCTGATAATTGCACCCCAGTCCATCAAATGCGACTTCGTTTACCATGAGCATGAGGCCAGCTTTTTGCAGTCAAACGAATCCAAGCGTTTCATAGCGGGTGAGGACGAGGAACAAAACGACCAGTACATCAACGAGGGGCTGCTGTTCCATGCCATCCTCGAACGCATCAGTTCACCAGAGGACCTCCCCCACGTCATCTCGCTTTTCGACTCCGAAGGATGGTTCCACAGTCCCGAATACCGCCAATCGGTGGAGCACGAACTGGAGAAAGCCTTCAACAACACAAAGGCCTCGGAATGGTTCACCCCCGACTGGCAAACCTTCAACGAATGCTCCATCCTTTATACTGACGAGAAGGGCAAATGCCACACCAAACGACCTGACAGAGTGATTACCAATGGGAAAGAAACCATTGTCATCGACTTCAAGACAGGCCGTCAGGACGAGGAGCACGTCAAACAGGTGTCTCAATACATGGAACTGCTCCAGCAGATGGGCTATCCAGGCATCAAGGGTTATGTCTGGTATATCCGCCGGAACGATATCGTGCCTTGCAGGATGAAAAAACAATAAAACTAAGAAAAAAGGATTCTTTGGAAAAATAGAAAAATGAAATAAACCGAAAACAAATAACGACTAGACTCACCATGACCCACAATACTCCCCTATCCCACTCTGAAACACCCACATTCCTTGAACTTGTGGCCAGTCGGCTGATGGACCTGCTCCATGGCGACCTCAGCAATACTGTAGTGATTTTCCCAAACAAGAGAGCATCGCTCTTCTTCAACATCAGTTTGGCAAAACTCGCTGGACATACCATCTGGTCGCCACGCTATATGACCATTGATGAACTCTTCACTTCGCTGTCCACGTACGACATCGCCGACCCCATTTATGCTGTTTGCTTGCTCTACAAGTCATACATCCGTCAGACAGGCAAGGATGAATCCCTTGACAAGTTCTACGGCTGGGGCGAGATGATGATTTCTGATTTCGACGACATCGACAAGAATATGGTTGATGCCCGTCTGCTTTTCGAGAACATCAGGGACCTGGACGAACTGACCACACTCGACTACTTGACAGACGAACAGAAAAAAGCCATCCTCCGTTTCTTCGGCGAGTTTAAAGAGGAAGTGGATGACGAGACAGGACTGAAGAAAGAATTCATGACCTTGTGGAAAAACATGAACAACATCTATACCGACTTCCGCAACGCCCTGCTCCAAGAGCAAAAAGCCTACACAGGCATGCTCTATCGATGGGTGGTGGAAACCATCAGTTCATCTCCTGAGGACAATCCTTGCCTGGAACGTCTTCGCTCCACCAACTATGTTTTTGTCGGTTTCAACGTGCTGACCAAGACCGAAGAGCGTCTGCTGAAATACATTCAACAGCACAAGAACACCTATTTTTTCTGGGATTACGACGAAGCCTACATGCCGGGAAAAGGTTTTGTGGATAACGGCCAAACAGCGAAACCCGAGGAAAACGACCTCTTCGAAGCAGGCAAATACATCTATAGAAATATAAAGAAATTCGGCAATGACCTTACTTCAAGTAACACTTTAACAAATCTTCATAATAAAAAGAATATCAGATTTATATCATCGTCAACTGAAGATATGCAGGCACGCTATGCCACAAATTGGGTCAACCAATTATATGAGGAAAAGTTAGATGCCATCATCACCTCAGGAAAAGAAAAGCAGGAAGTGGACGAGGCGATAAGCGACATCGACTTCACCCGCACAGCCATAGTGCTATGCAACGAAAGTTCCCTTCAATCCGTGATGGACTCCATGCCTTCCACCATCGGGGACACAGACTACCCTCTACCTGTAAATATCACAATGGGATACCCACTCAACCAGACTCCAGTCAGCAGTCTGATAGAAGCCCTCCTCAATCTTCAGGTCAATGGATACGCAGGTGGAAGCACCTGGAAATTCAAGTATGTCTCGGTATTGCTCAACCATCCCTACATGCTCATGATGAGCGGTGAGCATATCAATGAGGTTATGCGTTACCTGCAAAACCACAACATCATGTACCCCAGCACCGAGATGTTGCATCAGAAGGACTCCTTCCTCGCTATTGTTTTCACCCCTCAGTTAGACTCTGTGCCACATCTGATTAACTACCTAATTGAGATTGTTCGCACCATAGCCATCACTTACAACAAATTGAACGACAAACGGTTCAGTCAGTACCAGTTAGGAGTGGAATCCCTGTTCAACACACACACCATCCTCACCCGTCTACAGGGTCTCCACGCCACAGGGCTATTGGATGTGAATGTCAATACAATATGCAGGCTGATTCGCCAGTTGCTGGCCATCACCAGTATACCATTCCATGGTGAGCCCGCAGAAGGAGTGCAGGTCATGGGTATGCTGGAGACACGATGCCTCGACTTCTCCAATATCATCCTCCTCTCAGCCACCGAGGACATGCTTCCTAAGGCCCGGAAGAATTCGTCTTTCATCCCCTTCAATCTCCGTCAGGCCTACGGAATGACCACCTTTGACCAAGATGTGTCGCTATATGCCTATTATTTCTTCAGGTTGCTACAACGTGCCAACCACATCACCTTGCTCTACAATAACTCCACCGACGGGTTATCGAAGGGTGAGATGTCGCGTTTCCTTCTTCAGATGTTAGTGGATAAGGATATACTCTTCGCCCCCGACCAGAAGATTGAACAGTATAACTTGAGTTCAGATATAACTATATCATATCCAAAGGACTTGTGCATTCCCAAGACAGACTCGATGCTCCAGACCCTTCGCAACAAATTTGAGTCATGGAGGCACAAAGACGACGACAAAGGTTACTTCTCCCCCACAGCCATCAACACCTATCTGGAATGCAAGATGAAGTTCTTTTTCAAATATGTGGCAGGCATCTATCCAGAGGAAGAGGTGACCGAGGATGTGGACAATGCTTCTTTTGGTTCCATCTTCCATAAGACTATGGAGAGCATCTACAAATCATATCTTGGTCGTGGTGATATTCAGGATACAGAACTGGAATCCATCGCCAAAGACTCAAACAAAATCAGGCGTTATGTTAACGATGCGTTCAAGGAAGTGTTTTTCAAGGGTATGGATGTCAAATATAACGGTGAGCAACTGCTCAACCGCGAGGTCATCTGCACCTACGTCGCCAACCAATTACTCCATGATAAGAAATTGTGTCCTATGCGCATTCTCGGTGTGGAGAAGAAATGCAGGACTGAACTGGAAATCGAGGTGAAAGGCGAACAACCAGTGAAACTCTTTGTCGGTGGTATCATCGACCGCTTCGACGATGTGACTATCGAAGGACAACGCTACACGCGCATTGTGGATTACAAGACAAGCAGCTCTTTGTGCAAATATGCGGGTTTGGAAGCACTTTTCACCCCAGGGGAAGACAAGAAAAACGCTCACCACATCCGTCAGGCTTTCTATTATGCGGATGTGGTGATGGAAGAGGACAAAGACTTGAAAAAGCTGTACCCCACCCTGATGTATGTGAAACTATCCAATCAATGCCCTCCAACTATAGAAATAAACGACAAAAACCAATCCGAAACAAAAGTGGAGTTCAGCGCAATCAAGGACGAATACCACAACTATCTGATGGAGACATTGAAAGAGGTATTCAATAAGGAAGTGCCTTTCACCCAGTGTCAGGAATCAGGGACCTGTGACTACTGCGACTTCAAGGAACTCTGTAACAGAGATAAGGAGAAGAAAGACTAACCGTTTATTTCTTGAAGCGGTTGCCCCAGAGGGCTTCCATGCGTTGCTGGAGTTTTGACTCCGCAGGATTGTCCTGTGGGTGCCAGAATCTTTGTGTTTGTGCGTCGTCGGGAAGATACTGCTGGTTGACAAAATTGCCCTCAAAATCATGGGCATACTGATAGCCCTTATGGTAACCGAGTTGTTCCATGAGTTTGGTTGGCGCGTTTCTCAAATGCAGTGGCACAGGTAAGTTTCCGCTTTGTCTCACATATTGGAGCGCATTGTCCACAGCCATGTATGCAGAGTTGCTCTTAGGACTGGTGGCGAGATAGACAGTGGCTTCTGCCAAAGGGATGCGACCTTCAGGAAAACCAATTTTATTGACGGCATCGAATGCTGCATTGGCAAGTAGCAGGGCATTGGGATTGGCCAGTCCGATGTCTTCGCTGGCTGAGATGACAAGTCGTCGGGCGATGAACAGGGGGTCCTCCCCACCCTCAATCATCCGCGCGAGATAGTAGATGGCGGCATCGGGGTCAGACCCACGTATGCTCTTGATGAATGCGGAGATGATATCGTAATGCATCTCTCCGTCTTTGTCGTATGCAAGCGGATTCTGCTGAAGGGAAGTGCTGACATTTTCGTCTGTGATGACAATCTCATCGCCGTTCTGCGACTCCACCACTAGTTCCAGGATATTGAGCAGTTT
>JAFXVU010000257.1 GCA_017534705.1 Bacteroidaceae bacterium | reverse complement strand
GAACTCATTTTCGAATGGGCATACAAGTATAGTATTCAGCAGTATGGCGAGCCTAAGGTCTGTGTTCTGAAGGAGTTCCCATATCAGGTTTACGAAAGTCTGTCATCATAACAACAAGGTCATCGGTACAGAAGAAGAACCTGTTGCTGTTTCTCTTGGCGAGATTCCTATCTCGAGCACGCCCGCCTATCCGTAGCCTTTCCACTTAGAAGGGTGGGGAGTCCTGGTACCTTGTTGCTGAAGCATGCTCATCATCACTCACATAGTAGGGGCAGTGATGGCATATTGCCATGCGCTGCCCCAAAGATGAGAATGGTGAAAAAGTATTTGCGTTTTTAGGTTATTATGGTTCGTCGGTCTCTTCCTGCTTCTCGTTCTTCGACAGTTTGTTTTCAATGAAGAAGGAGACGAGCATTCCGCATCCCATGCCGGCAAGGGTGGGAAGCCAGAAGTACATAGATTGGGTGTCGTAACCAGCCATGCAAGAGATGGCGGCGCCCAGTCCTGCGCCCAAAAGGATGCAGCCCCAACGGAGCATGGTGAACTTGTCGCTTGTCTGTTTCTGTTCCTCCACCAGCAGTTTGATACTTTCTGCATCCACATGGTTCTCGATGATGGCTTTCCGCAACTCTGTTTCGCGGTTCTTCTTGCGGATGGAGATGATGGAGCCACAAATGATGGCCACGAAGGGGATTCCGAGCGATAGCACTACGGCTGCGAGAGGAATTAATACTCCAATTTGTTCTGTTTCCATATTTATCTGTTTTTATAGTTTGACATCTTGTTGTTTTTTGACCGGTCTTCATTTGTAAGACTCGAGATAATTGAAATTATTACATCTTGCTGATGGAAAAATCTCTCACTTCTTTGCTGATGAATCCCAGCATGGCAATGGCGGATAGTCCCAACGCAATCCACATATAGAACGGCATGTCGGAGTGGGTGACGATATAATGAATGCCAAAGCCAAAGCAGAACAGCACGAAAGGAATGCCGAAAGCAAAGGCAAAAACTCGGACATAGTGACGAAACACCGCTTTACGAGCCGAATGTTTCACTTCATTCATCACATTCCTGTTGATTTCCTCCAGAATACTTTCGCGCTCCAGCGATGTGCTGATGAGGCTGTCCAGTTCTTCATCGGATATCCATTCCGATTTCTGTGTATGATTGTCATTCGTATTCATAACGCAATTGTTTTTTCAGTTGTTCGCGGATTCTGTGTAGTCTCACTAATACATTAGCTTGGGAGAGGTTGAGTTGAAGGGCTATCTCGTCGGTCTTCATTTTGTGAAAGTAGTGCAGCTTGACAATCTCTTGGTCTTGTTGGGGGAGTTCTGCTATGGCCTTTTCCAATCGTTGCAGCCGTTCTTCACGTTCTTCTGAGTACTCCTCCATAGGTACAGGGACGGAGAAAAGGTCTATGGCGGATTTTCGCTTTTCCTTCTCGATGAGGTTCAGGGCCTCGTGGGCTGCGATGGCGGCAAGCCATGGCCCTAAATCCTTCCCTTTCCAGGTGTGCAGACTGGTGAAGGCATGGATGAAAGTTGTTTGCGTCACATCCTTCGCCATCTCCGTGTTCTTCGTGATGCCAAGAACCTTCGAAAAAACCATGCCTCCATAATTCTTCATGATGAGGCTGAACAGGTTTTTCCGACCGTCTTTCAGGATGCTGTCAACGATGATTCTGTCGTCCATTAATAATTGTTTTTATCATATAGACTCCATTTTTTCCGAATTATTACATGATTTGTGAAAAAAGTTTCCGAATCAAACTAAAAAAGATGGGTAATCCGTTTTTTTTGTTGTCCAAGTTGTCCCCCTCGTCTTGTTCAATGCGTATGTGTCCATTTTTTAGACACTATAGTGTGTGAATTTTAGACATTCAGTCTGTAAGTCCACAAAAAGTCTTGCTGTGGATTCATGAATTGCATAATTTCGCATCAGAAAAAACAAAAAGCATATGAAAGCGTTGAAAAAACTGAACCAACACGGACAGCACAACTGGACCAAAATCCTGTGCCTTGCCATCGGACTCGCTGCCGGTATGGTACTTGTCGGTAAAGTGGGGTTTGAATTGTCGTGGGATAATTTCTTCCCGACGAGCGACCGTATATACGTGGTACGCGAGGACATCATCCGCGATGGCGAATACCATAGTTACCCACAGACTGCTGGAGGCGTGGCACCAGGCATGAAGCAATACTGCCCGCAAGTAGAGGCCGCGACACGCTACACCGACTTTGCCACGAACATGCCTTTGCTCAACGAAGAGGGCAAGCGTGTGCGTGCCAATTTCGCCTTGGTCGATTCCTGTTTCTTCGATGTGTTTCCATTCCGCGTCATCGCCGGCGATGCCAAGAAGACGCTCTCGCAACCTGAGTGCTGCATGATTCCCCGTTCGCTGGCCGAGAAACTGGGCGGTGATATTGTGGGTAAGAAGATTTTCTACAACCGACGCAATGGATGGGCGCTGACCGTGGGCGGCATCTATGAGGACATACCGCTGAATTCACGTCTGCACGACCTTCAGGTCATGGTCAGTATGCCTACCATCACTCGGATCATGTGGGACGGTCGCGACAACTGGGTCGGCAACGACCGCTACCGTGGTTATGTACGGCTGGCAGAGGGCATCACACCCGATGACTTGAAGCCCCAAATCGAAAAGATGAAGCGGGAACGGCTGCCTTTGGAGGAATTGGAGAAGGCCGGCACAGAGTTAGGTTTCTCGCTGACACCATTGCGTGAGTTTCATATCAACGACGAGAGCACACGCAATATGGCGTGGATTCTGTCGCTGCTGGCCATCGTGCTCATTGGCTGCGCTGTGCTCAATTACCTCTTGCTCGTGGTAGGCGGAATCAGCCGCAGGGCCCGCGAGATGGCAGTGCACAAGTGCTATGGCGCACAGGCCAACAATCTGTATGGCATGGTTTTCCGTGAGAGCTCCATCCACTTGCTGCTTTCCTTGCTGCTGGCGGTCATCATCCTATGGGTGGCCAAGGACGTGGTGGAAGAGTTGGTGGGCGCACCGCTTATGGTGTTGTTGACATCAAGTCTGCCGTGGTTGTTGTTCGTGGTTGTGGTGGTGCTGTTGCTGACTGGTCTGTTGCCAGGCTGGCTCTACAACCGTATTCCCGTTGCGACAGCTTTCAAAAACTATAGCCAGACGCATCGGTGGTGGAAACTGCTCCTCTTGTCTCTTCAGTTTGCTTCCGCCACATTGCTCATCACTTTGCTGGTTGTGGTAGGTCGTCAGTATCAACTGATGGTCAACGACTCGCCAGGTTATGATTACTCCACCTTAGGAATGATTCAAGGCGATGAGATTCAACCACAACAACGCCAGTTGGTGATAGACGAGTTGCGTAAACTGTCGGTTGTCGAGAGTGTCACCACCTCCACGACGATGCTGACCAACTTTCAAAGCGGTGACAACATCCTGCTGCCAGGCGAAGACAGAGAATACATGAATGTGGCCGACCTCTTCTACGTGGGTGACGGTTATCACCATGTGATAGGTATTCCTTTGGTGAGCGGACGTACTTTCACAGAAGAGGTGGATACTTTGCGCGAGGTGATGGTGAGCCGCAGTCTTGAACAGCGGATGCAGCAACTGGCAGGATGGGACAATGCTGTGGGCAAACAGATTATTTGCACCTCGTTCCAAGGTCCTTATACCATTGTCGGTGTCTATGAAGACGTGCGGATGGGAAGTATTGCCTGTCCTGACGAAAGACCCAGTGTCTGCTTCTACAGCAAAAAGATAGAATACATGACCATCGTGCATATCCGTTTCCATTCTATGGAGGGTTTGCAGGCGGTCAATGAACTGATACGCAAACTTGTTCCCGACAACCCCGACGTGGTCGTCTATCCGTATTCCCAAATCATCGCGGAAACCTACACTGATGCCAAGCGGTTCCGTTCCACCGTGCTCATTGGCGGACTGGTGGCATTGGTCATCGCACTCATAGGACTGGTGGGCTATCTTGCAGGTGAGATCAACCGCCGGCAGAAGGAAATCGCCATCCGCAAGGTGAATGGGGCACGGACAGCTGAAGTCTTGAGATTGTTCCTCTACGACATCATGAAGGTGGCCATTCCGTCCGTAGTCGTAGGCACTGTTGCCGCCTACGCCGTGGCTCAATTGTGGCTCCAGCAGTTCTCTGTCAAAACACCGTTGTCATGGTCTTTATTCACGTGTTGCGCTCTTACTGTTCTGGCCGTTATTCTGGCTATTGTGGGTATAGGCTGTTATCGCGTCGCAACCAACAATCCGGTAAGCTATCTGAAAAATGAATGACAATAACCAATCGAGTATGATAAGAAGATACTTTCTGAAGGACTGTTCTATTTATCACGAATTATCGAATTGTCGAATTTTTATTTTGTTGACATTGAGAATTTTATGGAATTATAGATAAAATCGCAAGCGATTTTGAGAATGAACTGAATATAAATTTGAGATTTATGAATATCATAAGAAACCTGATGTATATGGCTCGTCGCTTCAAGACGGCAACAATGCTGAACTTCGTAGGGCTTGTAGTGGCTTTCACAGCGTTCTATCTCTTCATGACGCAAGTGATTTACAATGCAGGCTACAACCGTGGCATACCAGATGCCGAGCGAATCCTTCGCGTGGAGGCTAAGATGAATGCAGAGTCTCCATGGGGTATTCATACCAACCGTCCTATATTGGAGATGTTGATGCAGATACCGGAGGTGGAATCCGGAACCTTCAAACCTTTATGGAGCAATTTGTGTGAAATCTACTTGGGGAATACTCCAGTGGAGTGCACAGTGACCCCCATAAGAAGCGAAACTTCGCTGCTGCCTTTCTCTCCTGTATGTATAGATGGCAAACTGACGTGGGATTCACCAACCGACAAAGGCATCCTGATCTCTGAATCCATGGCCTTGAAATTTCTCGGCACCCCAATGGCGGCAGGACGTTTCCTTTGGAACGGACAGGACAGCCTGCGCGTTATGGGAGTCTATCGTGACTTCCCCGACAACTGTTTCCTCCTCAACGGCATCTATTCAGGAATGGGTGATGAAGGTAGAAACAGTTACAGCGAATGGAGTTATAATGGTTATCTGCGTCTTTACACCTCTGTGGATGTAGAGGCTTTCCGCAGGGATTTTAAGGAACGGGCTAAACCCATCTTCCGCAAAGTGGTATTGGCAGAACAAGCGGAGGAGTACGAAAATGCCACGGAGGAGGAACGGGCAGACATGGACCAGCAAATTGAGGATTATTTCGGCTCGTTGGAAATACGTGTTACACCTATCACTGAAACTTACTTCTCAGGGGTAGACCCCAGTGATACAGGTAACCGAACCGTTCACCTGATCCTCATTTGGACGTGTCTTATCGTGTTGCTTGTTGCGGCTATCAACTTCCTGAACTTCACGTTGGCTGAGAGTCCGATGCGTGTGAAAGGCGTGAACACTCGCCGTGTGCTGGGATGCGACCTCATGTCGCTGCGTCTCTCGCTCATCGGCGAAGCGGTGGTAACATCATTCTTGGCGTTAGTCCTAAGTTTAGGAGTCATTTATCTGCTCTCCATCTGGCCAACTGTCGCTACGCTCTTCTCCGATAACATCGCTCTTCGTAACCATCTGCAACTTATAGGCTGGATGGCCTTGATTGCGGTCGCAATCGGCATCGTTGTCGGCGTGTATCCCGCATGGTTTGTCACCTCTTTCCAACCCGCCTTGGCACTGAAAGGCGCTTTCGGACTGACACCCAAAGGACGAAATCTGCGCACGGTCCTTATTGCTCTGCAGTTGTTCTTCAGCCTTATCCTTGTCATCTACATCGGTATCCTATATCTCCAGAGCCACTTTATCTACCACTCAGATTATGGTTTCGATAAGAACGAGGTGTGCTATGCTCATCTATCTGACGAACTGAAAGGAAAGAAAGATGCCATCCGTGCTGAACTCTTGCAGATGGGTGGTGTGGAAGACGTGGCCTATTCAAAAGTTGTGCTCGGCTCGCAGCCCCAATACATGATGTGGGGACGTGGCAATGGCGACAAGACGGTCACATTCACTTGTTTCCCCGTAGATTGCCACTATTTGCAAACAATGGGCATCAACGTGATTGAAGGCCGCGACTTCAATGAGCACGACAGCGACTGCTACATCATCAACGAGGCAGCACGCAAACGGTGGAGTTGGGTGGAAATGAATAAGCCTCTGACCGATAACGATAATGACATGCCCGTCATAGGCGTGTGTGAGAATATCAGATATGCCAGCGTTCATCAGGACCGTGATAAAGAACCAGTGGCATTCATCATCATGGGCGAAAACTATGCCCAATGGGGCGACCAACTTGAAATACTCAATGTCCGCATTGGTGCAGGAATAGACAAGGTGGCCATGCGCCGTCAGTTACAGGAAAAACTCGCGTCTTTGGGTGGTGGCAGTGATGTGGAAGTGCGATTCCTCGACCAGGAAATGGAGCGTCTCTACCAAGAGGAATTCCGTTTCATCCGTCAAGTGCTGTTGTTCAGTGTGATATGCCTTGTCATCACCCTTATCGGAGTGTTCTGCCTGACGATGTTCGAGACAGAGTACCGTCGCAAGGAGATAGGTATCCGTAAGGTCATGGGCTCTTCAACCCGAGAAATCCTGCTTCTGTTCTGCCGGCGTTATGTGTGGCTGATAGTCGGTTGCTTTATTGTCGCAGCTCCCATAGCATGGCATATAGGCAAGCAGTGGCTGCAAGGTTTTGCCGAGCGAACACCCATTTATTGGTGGCTCTTCCCGTTGGGGCTGCTTGTTATAGGTGTCATCACGCTTGCAACCGTAGTCATCCAGAGTTGGCGAATGGCTAACGAGAACCCTGTCAATTGTATAAAGAACGAATAAATGATAAGTATAACAGAAACTAATAAATACAAACGATATGATTAAACTTGAAAACATTCAAAAGGTGTTCCGCACAGAAGAGGTGGAGACCGTAGCATTGGGCGGTGTGTCGCTCGAAGTGAAGAAAGGTGAGTTTGTGGCTGTCATGGGGCCCTCGGGTTGTGGAAAATCCACATTGCTCAACATCCTGGGACTACTCGACAATCCTACCAGCGGACTGTATATGCTCGATGGTCAGGATGTAGGCAGTCTGAAAGAGAGCCAACGCACAAAAGTCCGCAAGGGTCAGATTGGCTTCGTGTTCCAGAGTTTCAACCTCATCGACGAACTCAACGTGGAAGAGAACGTGGAACTGCCATTGACCTATCTCGGAGTACCCAAGAAGGAGCGCAAACAAAGGGTGGAAGAAGTGCTGCGCCGTATGGCCATCAGTCACCGCAT
>JAFXVU010000256.1 GCA_017534705.1 Bacteroidaceae bacterium | reverse complement strand
TTAGGCTTTCCTTGTCCTATTCCCGCCACATTGATAGTAAGCGTGTTGGACTTGATGGTTTTTCCATCGACCTTAGCTGTAGCTTCTCCGATTGTGAATTTTCCAGTCTTGCTGCACAAGAGTACGAATGTGTAAGTGACTGAGCTTGACCTGGAGTAATGTCCGTTGACGATTTGTGTGCTGCTCTGCCTGGATGTGCTTGGTCCATAGATGACTTCAAAGCCCTTGAAATTGGGAGCGTCGAAGTCTGTATGGTCGAATGTGTTGATGGTGTATTGTACCCTGAACTGGTCACCCACCTCCACATTTGACGGTGCATTGGCAATGATGGTGATGTCTTCGGCAGCGAGAGGCAACATCATCACAAACAAATATGTCAATAATAGATAAACCCTTTTCATACCTTACTATCGTTTACTTACCAGTCTTTCTGCAGTCTCCGTGGTTGTCCACTCTGCTTTTCCTTCACCTTACGCTGTACATTCTTCTCGTCCTGCTGGGCGGAGTTGAGCAGTTGGTCAGCAGCCTCCTGGCTCATGTCTTGCTGGTTCTTTTTCTGCTGCTGTTGCTGTTCCTGTTGGTCTTGTTTCTTTTCGTCTTGTTGTTGATTGTCTTGGTTGTTGTTTCCACCCCCACCGCCATTGTTCGGATTGTTCTTGAGCATGTGCTGCGCCATGGCAAGGTTGTATCGTGTCTCATTGTCGCTGGGATTGCATCTGAGGGAAGCTTTGTATAGTTCGACCGCATCCTGGTAATTCCTTGAAGCATACTGCAAGTTACCCATGTTATGGTAGATTTTGGCCTTTTTCAGATTGTTGTTTCCTACCAGTTCCAGTGACTGGGTGTACCTTTGGAATGCGGTAGAGTCCTGCCGCTGCATGGTGAGTGCGTTACCGAGATTGAAATAAGCCTCAGCAGAAGGTTTCTTCTCGAGAGCCTTGGTGTAATATACCTCCGCCTTGTTGTAAGCATTCTGCCTGTACGCTGCATTCCCCAACCGGATATAGTCGCGGTCGGAGGTCTGAGCCTGGGCAGCCACATAGGAAGCAGCCAGTATTATTGTCAATATGTATCTATTCATCATCATTCTTTTACAGTATTGTTCATCCTTTCGCAACTGTATCCTTTCCCATATGCTTGGAAAAGACATTGAAACGCAACAATGGATTCTTCTTCTCAGCGATGCAAAGGTCGGCCAAGAGGACGACGAACAAGAGTATGGCTACAGCCACAAACTGTTCATCATACTCAGAGAACATCTTGGCTGAGATGTCGGCCTTTTGCATGTCGTCCAGTTCCTTTGAAAGGAGCATCTGTGCTCTCTCGGTCTGGTCCACGTTGATATACACACCATTTCCGGCCTGAGCTATGCCTTTTCCCACATTCTCGTTGAGTCTTGTGATCACCGTTTGTCCGTTATTGTCGGTTTTATAGTTGCCTCCGCCCATAGGTATAGGTCCTCCGGCCTCCGTACCCACAGAGAGTACGAAAATCCGTATTCCCGCCTTTTTGGACTCCTTGGCTGCTTCGATGGCGCCGTCCTCATGGTCTTCGGCATCGGTGATGAGGATGAGAGCCCGTCCCACGTTCTTGGTGGTGGTGAATCCTCTGTTGGCCTGCTTGATGGCTTCCGCCAAAGATGTGCCTTGAAGACTGACGGCAAAGGGGTCCATTTGGTCGAGGAACATTTTGGCCGACACGTAATCAGACGTCACGGGCAAGAGTGTAAGGGCCTTTCCTGCGAACATAACAAGTCCTATCCTGTCACTGTCGAACTGGTCGACCAACTTGCTGACAATCATCTTGGCCTTTTCGAGTCGGGATGGTTGAATGTCGCGGCAGAGCATGGAATTGGACACATCGACCGCAATGACCACCTCTATTCCCGAGCGTTTCACCTCCTCGTTTCGAGTACCATACTGAGGGCGCGCAATCATGAACACAGCAAGCGCAAGAGCTATCATCATCAAGATAAACTTGAGGTTTCGTCGTAACAAAGAGACCTCTGGCATCAGATGCTTGAGCAGTTCCGGGTCACCAAACTTTCTCAAGTTCCGTTTCATCTTCTTTTGGTAAAGCCAGTAGATGATGATGAACACAGGAACGAGAATGAGCAGGTATAAATATGTAGGGTGTGCAAATCTAAACATAATAGCCTTCTAAGTTTTTTTCATTGAAAGAGTCCACACAAGTGGTTCTATTCATTCGCGAGAGATGCCATGCATCATGGCAGTCTTCTAAGGACTACGACACGGAGTAATATCTCCAGCACCAACACACAGAGCGCAGCCCATGCGAACGGTTCGAACAGTTCATTTCTTTTGCTGTACTCCTTGACATTGAATTTGGTCCTCTCCAGTTTGTCTATCTCCTTGTAAATCTCCTCCAGTTCGGTATTGCGTGTGGCCCTGAAGTAGCGTCCGCCCGTAGACTCAGAGATGTCTGTCATCGTTCTCTCGTCGATTTCCACAGGCATCATGACGGTACCTCCTGTAGGCAGGGGATAGGGTGCCATTCCATTTTTACCAATACCTATGGTGTAGATTCTCACTTTGTTCTTCTTTGCGATTTCGGACGCAGTGATGGGTGAGATATTTCCGCAGTTGTTGACACCGTCGGTAAGGAGAATGAGTACTTTCGACTTGGCCTGGCTGTTTCTGAGCCTGAGCAAGGCGTTCATGATTCCGTCTCCCAGAGCCGTTCCGTCCTCGAGGATACCTGTAGCCGCCATATTGCAATCCACGTCGTTGTAGAGGTTCATCAGCACGGCATGGTCTGTAGTGAGGGGGCATTGCGTGTAGGCCTCTCCGGCAAAGATAGTCAGTCCGATATTGTCGTTCTGTCTGCTCTCGATGAACTGCTGGGCTATTTTCCGCAGAGCCTCCACTCGGTTGGGTTTGAAGTCCTGTGCCAGCATACTGGTGGAGACGTCGACAGCCAACATGATATCAACACCTTCCACATCCGTGTCGCTCCATGTATTCTTGCTCTGTGGTCGTGCTAGAATAACGACGACCAGTGCGAGCAGGATGTTTCTCAACAGGAACGGCAAGTGCATGAGGTACATGCGCCACGTACGAGGAACGTATCTGTACTTGGCAACCTCAGGCATCTTCATAGCCGGTTGGCTTTTCTTGCTTCTGAGCACATACCAGACGATGTATGGTATGAGTGCAAGCAAAAGCACGAACATATATGGATTTTTGAATACCATAGTCTTTCAAATTAAATATTCAAGAGGATGATGCGGTATGTGATATATCCCGCCACACAGGTCAAAGCCAGTGCAGCAACAATAATGCTGATGACGAGCACTCTCTTGATGATGGACGACCTTTTCTCGACCACCACGATTTCTGTAGGTTGCTGTTGTTCCTTTTCCTCTTTCTTTGTCGTGTTGATAAACTCTATGGCCGTTACAAGGTTTCGGTCGTTCTCGTTGACGAGGGTGTTGTACTTGGCGAACTTCACGAGGTCGGCAGTAGTGAACAGTTCATTGAGTTCATCGATGGCCATTGGGTCGTCGATTTGCTGGAGTCGCTCAATGATTTCTCCTGAAGTCATCTCCATGGCATTAAAGCCATATCGTTCGTTGATATACTGACGCAGGGCATCGGTAAGTCGAGTATAATACTCTTTGGAGTCCTCGTTCTGCCACACCTTCTCCTCCCTGATTTTCTCAATCTTCTGCATGGCCGCCTTGTGTGGCGCTATATGCGGTTTGAGTTTGATGCGCTTGATGATGGGTTTGTTGTCGTTAAGTCTTGCCGCCACATAGAGGAGCAGGAGTGTAAGGATAACCACAGCCAATGCACCCATGACTACCCCTTTCCATTCATTCCAGTCGAATGGTGGTGTCATGACGGGTTTCATGCCTGCTATCTGCTCCGGGTGCAATGTATCGACCTCGAAAGTGAGGACTTTAAGCGCCATGCTCTTCGACTCGTAGATTTTACCTCCTGCCTTCACCATCATGGGAGGAATGCGGTAGAGCGTGGTGTCGAACGATGTAATGGTGTAGTTTTTCGAGAGCGTGAACCGCTTGTTCTCATTGATCCATTGTGTATCGGCGACGGTAGACGAAAGCACCTCAATACCTGGTGTGATATGCCTCAAGGAGTCGTATTCGGGTAGTTCCAGCACCGTTCCTTTGTCGGCAGTCACCTTGAGTTGTATATGCGCCTGCTCACCGATAAAAATGGCGACAGAGTCGATTTTGGCCTCCACATTGACTTGTGCCACAGCGAAAGCCATGGACAAAGCCATCAGAAGCGCAGACAGGGCAACACGTCGTATTGATTGTATTCTATTCATTGTCAGCTACGTTTTTCAAAGAGGCTCAGAAGTGCTTTCACATAGTCCTCATCGGTACGGATAGAGACACTGTCGATATTACTGTGAGTAAAGATGTCCTTGAGGTACATCTGGTACTTGACCCAAGCCTCATGATGAGCCAGTCTCACTCTTCTCGACGACGTATCGACGTATGTTTCCTCTCCTGTTTCAGCATCTCTCACCTTCATCAGTCCCACATCAGGCAGTTCGGCCAATCGTTGGTCGTAGATTTGGACAGCTACGATGTCGTGTTTGTGGTTGGCTATTTTGAGTTGTTGTAGCATCTCGTGCCGGTCGAAGAAGTCGCTGAGCAAGAAAACGGTGCATCGTTTTTTGATAGCGTTGGTCATGAATTTGACAGCTTCTCCGATGTTGGTGAGTTGGCTTGTGGGTTTGAAGTCGAGCAGTTCTCTGATGATATAGAGTATATGTTTTCTGCCTTTCTTGGGTGGTATAAACTTCTCGACCTTGTCGGAGAAGAAGATGACTCCGATTTTGTCCTTGTTCTCGATGGCAGAGAAAGCGAGGGTGGCAGCCACCTCGGTGGCCATCTGCCTTTTGGTCTGGCTGATTGTTCCGAAGTCGAGGCTTCCCGATACATCAACCATGAGAATCACGGTGAGTTCACGTTCCTCCTCGAACACCTTGACGTATGGTCTGTTGAATCGTGCCGTGACATTCCAGTCTATGTCCCTGACATCATCACCATACTGATATTCCCTGACCTCAGAGAAGGCCATACCCCTTCCTTTGAAAGCAGAGTGATACTCACCCGCGAAGATGTTCTGCGACAGTCCGCGGGTTTTGATTTCAATCTTCCTTACTTGTTTGAGAATCTCCGATGTTTCCACTTGGAATGAATCTTTTGCATTGGTTCGACACACTGGGGTTAGCACCCCGTCAGAGGCCTATCGTCCTTTCAGAGCTTTAATGCTTGAGGACAGACGTCCTATCAAGCGCTGTATCAAGGTACTTCGACCTTGTTAAGTATCTTGCTGACGATTTCCTCGGATGTGACATTGCTGGCCTCAGCCTCATAAGTAAGACCGATGCGGTGTCGGAGCACATCGTGGGCCACTGCACGAACGTCTTCTGGGATGACATATCCGCGTCGCTTGATGAAAGCGAAAGCCCTTGCAGCCAGTGCCAGGTTGATAGACGCACGTGGTGAGCCTCCATAGGAGATAAGTCCGTTGAGGTCACCCAAAGCATATTTCTCAGGATAGCGTGTGGCAAACACGATATCGGCAATGTACTGTTCGATTTTCTCGTCGAGATAAACCTGTCGCACAACCTCCCGGGCGTCGATGATTTCCTGTGTAGTCATGACAGGACGAACGGTAAGGCTCTGTCCGGATATATTCTCGCGTATGATTTTCTTCTCTTCCTCGAGTTTTGGATAATCGATGACCACCTTAAGCATGAAACGGTCCACCTGAGCCTCAGGAAGAGGGTATGTGCCTTCCTGTTCAATGGGGTTCTGAGTGGCGAGCACCAAGAAAGGCTTAGGCAATGGGAATGTTTCAGTGCTGATGGTGACCTGTCGCTCCTGCATGGCTTCGAGCAAAGCGCTCTGTACCTTAGCAGGTGCACGGTTGATTTCATCGGCGAGGACGAAGTTGGCGAAAACCGGTCCTTTTTTGGATATGAACGACCCGTCCTTCTGGCTATAAATCATCGTTCCGATGACGTCGGCAGGAAGCAGGTCTGGTGTGAACTGTATTCGGCTGTACTTTGAGTCGATGAGCGATGCCA
Organism: Bacteroidaceae bacterium; assembly: GCA_017534705.1. Classification (GTDB taxonomy): domain Bacteria; phylum Bacteroidota; class Bacteroidia; order Bacteroidales; family Bacteroidaceae; genus RUG11857. The sequence continues at coordinate 8,277 of JAFXVU010000256.1, read as the reverse complement.
GCGTCTTAATGGCCAATGTCTTGGCCAGTCCAGGTACTCCTTCGAGGAGGATATGTCCGTCGGACAGCAATCCGATAAGCAAAGAGTCGATAAGATGTTTCTGTCCTACGATGACCTGGTTCATACCCGTCACAAGGTTTGTGACGAAACCGCTCTGCCGTTCAATTTTCTCATTTAATTCACGAATATCAATAGCGTCTGCCATAGTGTATGTTATTTATAATTTAATGGTTTACTCTACTTACCATCACGTCCAAGAGGCCTCCACTTCTCGCGTTGCGGTTCGTGGAGGAGAGGGACATGAACAATATTTCATGCAAAGTTACCTATTTAAGTTTAACACATGGTCTTAAAATTTCCTAAAAAACCTTGTGCCAATCCAATTTTAAGAGTATTTAAGACTATAAGGAGTTTCTTGCTACTATTCGGCCATTCGATAATAGTTCACATCAGAGACGTAAAGCGATGGAGATCCCTATAGAGCAGATGCTATCTGTACCCTGACAACAACCGTGGGTGCATAGCGCTTTGCTCCATGCACCCACGGTTATCGAGAGAAGTCCCTTTCAGGGACATGGCTTTATACTGATAGAAGTGATGCCTATGGTAACTTGATTTCCATTCCGACATAAACAACGTCGGGGTTTCGGAAATTGTTGTTTCGGATGATGGCCATCACGGAGTCCTTTGTGCCATAAAACATGAGTGACACGTCGGTCAGGGATTCTCCTTTTTGCAGGATGTAAACGTCGGGACGTTTTTGCTGTTGTGGATTCGTCTTGTCAGCAGGTTCCTTTTCCGTCTTGCCAGTTGTTTCGGCATCCTTCAGAGATTCGGCTGGCTGTTCTTGTTGTTTGTCCTTATTCACCGAAGGTTGTTTTTTCTTCTCCACGATTACCTCAGCGTCCACTCCCTCATTCGTCTCCTTGCCTTCATTGTTAGTGTTTGAAAGCATGTAAATGAAGAAGCCCACAACACAAATAAGGACAGCAATGAGAAAGCGCCAGAGATTGCGCTGTGTATAGTAAATGTTCCTCCTTTCCTCACGCTCTTCGCGTCTCAGTTTTTTCCTTATCTCGTTTTTCTCATCCACTTCTTTCTCAGAGGTCGGACTGGCAGGTATATCGTCGTGATGGTTGTCTTTCCTGTCAGTATTCCCTTCAGGAAGGTTGGCTAAAGGAAGGCTGACAGGGATATCTTCTTCAGTCTCCACCGATGCTGTCAGAACTTCGGGATTGTCAACTGCTGAATTGTCCCCGTCGGGTATATCTATCTCGGCTTGACCTGTTTCGGTACTCTCTGTTTGTTCATTCAAGTTTGGCATTTCCCGCTTAGGCACTTTACCTGTAAGCAGGAATTTCAACTTGCGTTGCACCTTGCGGTAATTCTCCTCCTTTTCCTCAAGCAAGGTCATGGCGTTTTCGAGTTCATTTTTCGCCTCCTCGTATTCTCGTTCAGCATCAGCGATGCTTTCCGGTGTGGGTATGAGCAGGTCGATACCCCCAAACTCATCCTGATTGTCGTCTGTGACCACTTTCAGTCCTTCCTCAGTGTCGTAGTCGTCATCTTCAGGGCTGTCCTGTTCGTCATTGGTCAAGGTCTCCAATTCCAAAAGTTTGTCCATCGCCTTTTCTGAAAGTTCGTCAGCGTCTTCCTCTGTGCTGTCGTCCGCGACGTTATTATCCAGTTCCTCGACGACGTCAGATTGAGCGACCTGATGAATGTTGAAAGTGGGGTCGGGAGAGAACGACACTTTCTTGTATCCCTTGATGACAATTCTCTCTCCATTGTTGACGTTGATGCTTTCCCTGTCCTTCACTTCAATCATCTTAAAGGTTCCGAGTCCTTTCACCTTCACCGTTCCCTCGTTGATCAGCGCTTCCTGAACGGTGTTCCAGAACTCCCTCATCACTTTCTCGGCAGTCGCCGCTGGCATTCCGGTTTTGGAGTAGATATCGCGAGAGAGTTCCTCCATCAAACTCCCCATAGAAATCTTTCTGTTTTCCATATCATCATTCCTGTTTGCCGTTGCACTTGTCCTTGAAAGTCGGGCTGACATGAAAAGCCAGGTCCTCTCTTGCAGGCACCACCTCGGTCGTTTTAGTCTTAGGGTTATACATTCTCTTGCTCTGTTTGTGCTTCATGGAGAAAATGCCGAAAGAATAGACAGCCAATGTATCACCCCTGTCCAGAAAAACGCCCATCCGTTCAAACATGGATTCAAGTACCGAATCCACATCCTTTTCATCCACATGAGTCTTAGCGGCAACTTCATTCAATAATTTCTTGTAATTCATAAGCTTTTATATTTGTTTCCGAGCGAGGGGTGACTCTTACGATTTCACACCTTCTCACCATAGAGGTCGAATTCCTCAGCCCCTGTAATACGGATGTTGTAGAAAGCGCCAATGCGCAACCTTCCCTGCGCTGTTGGTATCAGCACCTCGGGGTCCACCTCAGGTGAGTCGAACTCTGTACGTCCCACATAGAAATCACCCTCTCGCCGGTCGATAATGACCTTGAGTGTCTGTCCCACTTTCTGTTCATTCAACTCAGCTGCGATTCTTTGTTGTATGCGCATGATTTCAGAAAGCCTCTGTTGCTTCACCTCCTCTGGCACCTCGTCCTTGAAATGACGTTTGGCATAGGTGCCATCCTCTTCAGAATAGGCGAAAGCTCCCATTCTGTCGAACCTTGCCCATTTCACGAACTCCTTGAGTTCATTGAAGTCTTCTTCTCCCTCACCGGGGAATCCCACCATCAAAGTAGTGCGGATGTGTATGCCAGGCACCTCCTCGCGCAATCTTTGTATGAGTTGGTAGGTATCTTCTTTAGTGACATGGCGACGCATATTGTTCAGGACGTTGTCGCTGATATGTTGTAGTGCGATGTCGAGATAGCGGCACACGTTCTTCCGTTCCCGCATGACCTTGAGCAGTTCAAAGGGAAAAGCATGAGGGTAGGCATAATGCAGGCGTATCCACTTCACCCCTTTCACATCGGAGATACGTTCCACCAATTCTGCTATAGCACGTCTATGATAGATATCCACTCCATAATAAGTCAGTTCTTGGGCAATAATCTGGAACTCCTTCACGCCTTGGTTCACCAAGTATTCCACTTCCTTCACAATATCCTCAATAGGTCGTGACACATGTTTGCCCGTGATGATGGGGATGGCGCAATAAGCGCATTTACGGTCACATCCTTCAGAGATTTTCACGTAAGCATAATGGTGTGGTGTGGTGAGATGTCGTTCGAAGGTGGCGTCAAAGGAATGTGGGTGCCCGAGGTCGGCAATCAGTTCATTCCAGTTGAACTTGCCGTAGAACTTGTCCACTTGTGGAATCTCCTTGTTGAGTTCCTTGAAATAGCGTTCTGACAGGCAGCCCATGACGAACAGTTTGCTGATTCGTCCCTCCTCCTTTGCCTGGCAGAACTCAAGGATGGTGTTGATGGACTCTTCCTTTGCGTCTCCGATGAATCCACAGGTATTAATGACAGCAATCTCACCTCTTGGGTGCTCTGCATCGTGTGTGACACGGTATCCTATGGTCTCCAGTTGATGCATGAGGCGTTCGGAGTCCACAAGATTCTTGGAGCAGCCAAGAGTGATGATGTCTATAGTATTTTTCTGCATCTGAAAAAAAGCGGACGCGGCGCGTCCCTACAATCATAATTAACTAATGTCGGGCAGCACGTCGTGTCCCTTCTATCATATTATTCTTTACCGAAGAGTGACTTGACAAACTCCATCTTATTGAAAGCCTGCAGGTCGTCCATACCCTCTCCGAGTCCGATGTACTTGACTGGTATCTGGAATTGGTGTGATATGCCGATGACCACGCCTCCTTTCGCCGTTCCGTCGAGTTTGGTGACGGCAAGCGAAGACACCTCAGTAGCCTTGGTGAATTGCTTGGCCTGCTCGAAGGCATTCTGTCCTGTAGAGCCATCCAAGACAAGCAGTACTTCGTTGGGAGCATCCGCAACGACCTTTTTGAGTACATTCTTAATTTTGGTCAACTCGTTCATCAGGCCGACCCTGTTGTGCAGGCGTCCTGCTGTATCTATGAGCACCACATCCATGTTGTTTTTCACCGCATACGACAGCGTGTCGAAAGCCACAGAGGCAGGGTCAGAGCCCATCTTCTGCTTGATGACAGGTACCCCTACCCTTTCTCCCCAAATACAGAGTTGATCGACAGCGGCAGCCCTGAAAGTGTCAGCGGCACCAAGGCACACATTAAGTCCTTGCTGCTTAAAGAGGTGGGCCAGTTTGCCGATGGTTGTAGTCTTGCCCACTCCATTGACACCCACCACCAGAACCACAAAAGGTTTCTGTGCAGATTCCAGGTCGAATCCATCTTTTTCGCTGTTGTCGTTGTCGGCGAGCAATGCCGTCATTTCGTCGTAGAGGATGTTATTGAGTTCATCTGTGCTGACGTACTTGTCGCGCGCCACACGCTTCTCGAGCCTGTCAATAATCTCGAGAGTGGTATCTACGCCCACATCTGATGAGACGAGCACTTCCTCGAGGTTATCTAGTACTTCCTCGTCGACCTTGGACTTACCAGCGATGGCACGGGCTATTTTCCCAAAAACACTCTCTTTAGTCTTCGACAACCCATTGTCAAGGGTTTCTTTCTTCTTTTTACTGAAAAAATCGAATAATCCCATATATCGTGTTGATTTGTTACTAGTTTGCTATAAAATGCAAATTTATATAATTAAAAGAATTTAACAGCCAATCTGCAAAGAAATATTGCTTTCTTTAAAGGAAAGTCACTTAAAAACGAGAAGATTTCTCATTTTGGATAAGAAAAGTCAGTCAGTTGGCTCACAGAAAAAAGGGGTAATAGATGTGTTGACTAGAAAAAGAAAGCCCCTCCGCTTCATGTCGGAGAGGCTATGCTATAGTACATTCGTTGAGGCGTATTATTTCTTGAGATAATCTTTAACACCTTCAGATGGAACCATTTTCTCTTCGAATGCGTAAGCGCCAGTCTTAGGCGACTTGTACATTCTGATAACTTTGCTGAAAGAGCGACCGTCCTTATTCTGGAGGGTTGCCACTGTTTTCTTTGCCATATACGAATCTTATTTAATTTCCTTATGAACAGTGTATTTCTTAAGGATGGGGTTATACTTCTTGAGCTCGAGTCGCTCGGGGTGATTCTTGCGGTTCTTAGTAGTGATGTAGCGTGATGTTCCAGGCAGACCGCTTTCCTTCATTTCTGTGCATTCGAGGATAACCTGTACTCTGTTACCTTTAGCTTTCTTTGCCATAATGTTGTACTCCTATTATATTATGCGATTACTTGAACATCTTTCCACTGCATGAAACCCTTGTCGACCGCTCTTTTGAGGGCTGCATCGAGACCAATCTTGTTGATGAGACGGAGACCTGCACCACTGACATTCAAAACTATCCAACAATCTTCTTCTACATAATAGAATTTCTTAGTAAAGAGATTCACATTGAAGCGTCTCTTTGTTCTGCGAAGTGAGTGAGAAACGTTGTTTCCAACCACTGACTTAATACCTGTAATCTGACAAACTCTTGACATATACCTATTATAATTTTATTATTTTCTTGCCTTTTAATCCTTGTCGGGGAACTTTCATATTTGGTCTATACCCAAACAGCGTGCAAATTTAGACATTTTATTTCAACTGGCAAAATTTTATTTATTATTTTTTGAGTATGGTGGGTAAAAAAGGCAAATAAAGGCTTTCTAATGAGATACCCCACCCAGGGGATTAGGTTTTAACTGCTAGTTTCTGGTTTATTTTGGAAACAACTTACCACAACTCTGAACAACAGTTTCCGGGGAAGAAGAGAGACCGCCGCTGAAGCGACAGAACAACTTGACACAACAATCGAGCCAACGATATAGAATCGCTCTCAACGGAAAGAGAAGACACGGCATAGCTCGAACAAGTTCGGCTGAAGACGCTGGAGATGAAGTAAAGTCGATTTATTACGAATTCAAAGGACAAGACCTGGTGTTCGGATGGAATGACAATTGAGGCGATAATTTTCGACTAGAGGACATCCTCCAATGCATTAAAAGAGTGGATGATGGCATCTGCGGCGGAAGAGTCGGGCTGTTCATCAGTCCAGCCGATGCCTTTGAACCATACGGTGTGGCATCCGATGGACTTGGCGGGAATGATATCCTTCGAGTATGAGTCGCCGATGACAGCCACCTCATGGGGAGCGAGGCCGAGCGCCTCCACTCCTAATTGGAAGATGCGCGGGTCTGGTTTTCGCACCCCCACCACCGCCGACTCGATGACCTCGCGGAAGAAGGACAGTTGGAAGTCGTCGAGAACGGTGTGGATATTGCCGTAGAAGTTCGTCACCAAGACCATGGGATAACGCTCGTACAGGCGTTTGAGAATGGGTCGGTTGGTCGTCAGGACGTTCTCGACATAGTGGTAGCAATCGTGGGCAATGGTGTCGGTCCAGGATTTGATGAGGTCTTCTTTTTGTGAGGTATGGGGCAGATGGAGATATCCTTGTTGCACGAGGAAGCGGATTTCTATTTCCACCTTCATCAGGAGTACGTCGAGAAAGTTGTGCTGAGGTTGGATGATTGGACTCCTCGCCAATGTCCTTTCACCATGGACATACGCCTCGCGGAACTGCTCCTTGGTAAGGGTCAGTTGGCAGCGTTGGTAGGCTTGCCACAAGACTTCAGACCAATGTACGGCAGGTGTGTCGATAGTGCCGCCGTAGTCGAATATGAGGGCTTTGATGTTGTTCATATTTTACTTATTTATTCGCCGGTGAATTTGCCTACAGAGAGGATGACGCCAGAGGAACGTTCGCAGATGGCATAGATGAAGGGGCGGTTGGCATGGAAAGTTGATAATTCCGGGAAAGCTGCTGCGTACATCGCCGCGACGGTCACGACAGAAGTCTCAGTGCCCTCCTCGTTCACATTGATTTTGGCTTTCTGCCTCATCATATCTATATATACAGGGCTTGAACACATGTTGATGATTTCCTTGCATCCCGGGTTGAAAGCTTGGTTGATGCCCATATTCTTCAATAGTCCGGTCAGTCCCCCAGGCATCTCTTCGGTGTCGGTAGCAGTCTCGAAGCGTGGCAACTTCAGATTCACAAGGTATGAACTTGTGAACTCGACATTTGTAAACGCCGTTTTGTCTTCAGCCATCAGCGCAATTACATCGTCAATGGTCTTTCCCTCCTCGGGCAGCCAGATTGTCATATTCCATAACCCGTTACCGTAGGGGATACTGATGACCGAATAGGTGTCGTTGCGTAGATAGGCGATATCCGCATCCATCTGCATCATAGGCATCTTGATTTGTTTTCCCGTTTCAGTAGTGAAAGTTTCCGTTTTTGTGTTCTTGGGGTCAAACTTTTTCGCCCAGTCAGCCTTGAAGTAGATGGCATTCAGCAGATATGAAACCACAGAAGGGTCCACATTTTCGAGGATGGATGGAATCATTCCACGTGTCTTATCCTTGCACCAGCCATTGATGTGGTCGAGCGTTTTCGGTGAGGAGAAGTCGAGGGCCTCCGCCTTAGCCTTGTAATACTCCTGCATGTCTTTCTGGAACTGCTCCTTCAGTTGGTAGTTCTTGTTGAGGAAAATAGCGTTCGCGATATCGAGCGTCACTTTCTCGTCCGCCTTGGGTAGGTTTTCGATGAGCGTCTTGCAGTATTCGTTCACTGCTTGAATGCCCCCTTCATGGAAGCCGAGCGTCTGCTCCAGTTCCTGTTCGGTCTTTCCCGTCGCCGCATCGTTTACCATACCCAAAACGTAGGTAACGCTCAGCGGCGAGTAGATGAAGCTCTTGCTCTTTTGTTCGGTTTCGTTCGCCATCTTGAGAAAGTCGAAAGCGAAGGCGTTGTTGTCGTTGACAAACACGCGCTGCGCCTCCGTCAGTTGAACCTTTTTCTGTGGAGCAATCATATAGACCACTTTTTTCATTGTATTCCCATCATCTTCATGGTCGGAGGAACACGACAGTATCGTCAGGCTCAAAGCCAGGGATGCCAGTAAGCATAAATAAATCTTTTTCATTGTTATTATTTTATTATTGAACATTGAACATTGACCATTAACCATTAACCATTAGATAAATTGCTCACGCTCGGCATAGCTCGAACAAGTTCGGCTCTGCACTCACTTAATCGCAATTTTGAACATTGGATTCACTTGAAAGACAGGGCACGCGGGCGACATTATTATTTCTTATTGAAATTGATTCGCAGTCCGACATCCATACTGAATTCCAGAG
>JAFXVU010000255.1 GCA_017534705.1 Bacteroidaceae bacterium | reverse complement strand
TTCGTGTTGGACACCGATATGGTGATCATGTCCATTGGCACTTCGCCTAACCCGCTGATTTACACCACAACGCAAGGTTTGGATGTCAACAGTCACGGCTGCATTGTGGCCGATGAGGTAGGGGCCACCTCACGGGAGGGGGTCTTTGCCGGCGGCGACATCGTTTCCGGCGCGGCCACGGTCATCCTCGCCATGGGCGCGGGAAAGAGCGCAGCGAAGGCGATTGACGAGTATTTGAGGCATAAAAATTAATCGGTTTTATAGATTCGTTTTTGCATATTATCTAGACTCTTTTTTTATGATTTGTGATTAAATTTGCAAATCGAATAATTTTTTTTGTATGTTTGCACCTGGTTTTTCATTTAAATTTTAATCTTATGAACAATTCTTACTTTTTGAATAGGGTTTTTATAATACTCACGTCATGTCTCTTATTCGTAAGTTTTCCATCTTTTGCCCAAAATGTGATTACAATCACAGATGACCAACCCTTTATTGAGGATTTTGAACGGGATGTTTTCGATTTGTGGACAGTGGATTCCACAGGTGGTGGTCACTGGTCGGTAATTACCGGCTCTGAATCTTCTGTGGCCTCATTCTCCTACGAGAATATAGGGCAGGAAGCCCGCCTTATTTCGCCTGTTCTCGACTTCACCAGTGTAAGTGCGGCTAAGGTAACATTTTCCTATGCCATGATGGGGGTCTATGCTGCAGATGTGCTTGAAGTCTGTTACCGCACCTCGGAAACAGATTCTTGGCATGTGCTTAACTCGTTTAGTGTCAGTGATTTTACAAATGCCTATGAAGCAATATGTAACTTACCAAATCTTTCTTCTACTTATCAGATTTCATTCAACGCTCAAGGTCTTGGTGGAATCAATCTCTTTTTGGATAATGTAGAGGTTGCTTCTGTTTTTAGCTGCAGTCGTCCTATCGGTTTGGAAGCAAACAACATCACCAACACCTCAGCACTTTTAAGTTGGTCAACTACGGGTAATGAGGATAGTTGGACTATTGAGCTCAATGGTGTGGAAACTGTGGTCACCACTCAACCGTTTCTTATGCAAGGTTTGACTCCCCAGACCCAATATACATTCCGTGTGAAAGCCAATTGTGGCAATGACAATGAGTCAGATTGGGCTTTGCCCATCACTTTTACCACATTCTGTGATGTATATGTCGTGACGGATGATGTTCCATTCTTCGATGATTTTGAGTCGTCTGAAGAATTCTTATGTTGGCAGACGGAGATTATTTCTGGTATTGACAACTGGACAATAGATCCTGGTTATCTTATTCTTAACAACGCAGCTTTTTTCATTTGGTTAGGGGGGGAGGCAAGATTGATATCACTTCCTATGGATATAACAGCCGTAACCGATCCGGCACTTAACTTTAGGCACAAACAACCACATGGATTCTCAGGTTCTGACGTGATGTCCGTATGGTATAGAACATCGCTTGAGGACGAATGGCATTTTCTCAATGATTACATAGCCCCGCTCGATGAGTGGGAGTCTGATCTTATTACGCTCCCCAATCCATCAAGCACTTACCAGATTTCATTTGTTGGGGTTGGATACAATGCCAATGGAGTGTACGTTGATGATGTGGCAGTAGGCAAAAAATCAGTGGTCGGCATAGAGGAAAGACCTGATTTTACAGTCTCTGTCACTCCGAACCCGACCAAAGGCTTGGTTGTGATAACAGCCGATATGACGAATGGTGAGGCTGTTGTTTATGACATGTATGGAAAACAAGTTTCTGCAACAGCAGTTGTAAACGGCCGTGCCGAATTCGATTTGGGCAACTGTGCAAGAGGCGTTTATGTTGTGCGCCTCATCGGTGCTGAGGGAGTGAGCACTGTTAAATTGGTGAAAGAGTAGCATTAACAGTCCACAGCAATTGCCTCACCATTCCTTGTAATCTTACAGTTCCACAGCAGGCCAGCCGTAGTCCTGGTAGTATTTGACGTTGAGGTTGTGTTTTTTCACATACTCGCGCAGCTGCTCCTGACGGACGGCCTCGCGGACCTTCTCATTGGAGTGGATGTTCTGGTAGATGTCGAAATAGCTGCCGAAGATACGTTGGGCGCTGGCCTCGTTGCCGGCCCCATCGACAGTCTGCTCGAAGGAGACCACCTTGTATCCGTTTCCTTCCTTCTTCAGGGTCATCAAACCCGCGTGGTTGCCGCCGGAGACGCACTTCAGCGTGTCGCCGGATTTGTCGTACCAGTACACCCAGAAGTCGCCCATAAAGAGCTCGTCCTCCTCGTGTACCATGATCATCATAGGGATGCAGAGTTCGCCTTTCTGGTAGTTCTCGCCAATCTCGTTCACCAGATAATCGCTGATGGCATTGCGCACCACCTGTTCCTTTTTGTTGATGGCGATATGACGGATGCAATCGGCCTTGTGTTCATCGAAGTCGGACATCAGCCACTGGCCGTTCACCTTCTCCATATAGAGCTTATGTTCCTCTACGTCAGAGTTTTCGTCGAACGAACCATCCTCCCATTTCTGGTGCACCTTGATGGTGGCGACCGCGTGGGTGTTGTCGGTCTTTTCCACGCCGGCCACTTCAAAGTCGGCGATGGTGCCGCCGTTGCCGGTCACGAAATAGTAGAGCCATTCGTGGTCCATGGCCTCGAACTCCGGCAGTTGGTTGAACATCGTGTCCAGCACGTTGTAGAAATCCGCCGTCATATACGGTTTCGACTTCTCCGACAGTTCGTGGT
>JAFXVU010000254.1 GCA_017534705.1 Bacteroidaceae bacterium | reverse complement strand
ATATCGATAAGTGAGGCCGAGAACTCATGCAGGTGTTCAAGACCCACATCAAAAGGATGCAATCCACCTGAATCCAGAAAACCGAGAAACTTGTCAAGGTCGCGCTCATAGGCGTCAAGGGTGTTGTCGGAGAACCCTTTTTCAAGTTTCAAGTAGATATGATACTTCTGCAGCATCTTTTTTACGTCTGCAGCGTGTTTGTTTTCGGCTTTTTCCATCTTTTTTCAATTAAAAATCATAACTTTGCCGACAATTGGCGGATGATACCAACCTCCGCACCCTTTTACAAGGCAAAGTTACTGACTTTTCACATCATTTCCAAAACACCGCGCACAGAATTATGAGAATACAGATTATCAACGGACCCAATATCAACCTGCTGGGAAAACGCGAACCAGGCATCTATGGCTCAAGGGGATTCCTCGATTTCTACGACGAACTCCAGAAACGGTATCCCCAGGTGGAGTTCCACTACTACCAGTCAAACGTCGAAGGAGAGTTGATCAACAAGATTCACGAGGTGGGATTCGACTTCGATGGCATCATCCTCAATGCTGGCGCCTACACACACACCTCAATAGCCCTTCAGGATGCGCTGAGGGCTGTCAACTCCCCCACCATCGAGGTGCATATCTCCAACGTGCACAAACGGGAGGAATTCAGGCACAAGTCGTTCATATCATGCGCCTGCGTGGGTGTGATATGCGGTTTCGGACTCGACTCCTACCGACTGGCGGTGGAAGCCTTACTCAACAAGGAAAATGACTGAATCGGAAAAGATTGACAACTACATCGCCAGCCACATCGACCCCGAGAGCGACTACCTCCACCGTCTATACCGACAAACCAACCTGCAATTGCTTTATCCCCGCATGGCATCGGGACACCTGCAAGGCAGACTTCTGAAAATGATTGTGGAAATGGTACGTCCACGACTTGTGCTCGAAATAGGCACTTACAGCGGATACAGCGGACTTTGTCTGGCAGAAGGACTGCAGGAAGGCGCGATGCTGCACACCTTTGAGGTCAACGACGAACAAGAGGTATTTACCCGGCCTTGGTTCGAGAACTCACCCTATGCCGACAAAATAACCTTCCATATCGGCGATGCCTTGCAGGAGGTACCTCAGCTCGGACTTGTCTTCGACCTTGCATTTATCGATGCGGACAAACGCAAGTACACAGACTACTACAACATGGTGTTGCCATGCATCCGGCCTGGAGGATTCATCCTCGCCGATAACACATTGTGGGACGGACACGTAATAGAAGAGACACCTGTGAGAGATGCGCAAACACAGGGAATCATGGACTTCAACGACCTTGTGGCGACCGACAACAGGGTGGAGAAAGTGATACTGCCCCTACGCGACGGACTCACCATCATCAGAAAAAAACAGACTTAGAATGAATAAGACGGCCATGAGCCGAAACTTAAAAAAACTTTTATGGAAACAACAAGACAACAGAAAATAGCAAGACTGATACAAAAGGACTTGAGCAATATCTTCCAAACAGAGACAAGGCAGATGCGCGGAGTGCTGGTGTCGGTGAGCGCAGTGCGAATCAGCAGCGACCTCAGCGTGGCCAAAGCATACCTCAGCATCTTCCCTTCATCAAAGGCGGAAGAAATCATCAACAACGTCAATGCCAATGCCAGTAGACTTCGCTACACACTTGGAACACTGGAACGGCACCAGCTCAGGATTATCCCTGAACTGAAATTCTTCATCGACGACTCGCTCGACTACGTGGAGAACATCGACCGATTGCTCAAGGAGGAAGGCATCAACCGAGAGAATGCCCCTGAGCTGGAATCCCAAGATGAAGATGCCGAAAATACAACAGAAGAGGATAGCACTGAAGCATCTGAATCCACTAACGACTAGATATTTGCGTTGAGGTCGTATGTCCGGCCTTTCCACGGCCAGAGCAATCAACACCCGAATAATAACGAACCGCCCCATGTCTTTCCCTTTCTACATCGCGAGAAGATACATCTTGTCCAAGAAATCCCACCATGCCATCAACATCATCACAGGCATATCAGTGGGAGGAGTGGCCATTGCCACTGCTGCTATGATTTGCATCCTGTCGGTGTTCAACGGATTCCAGGACATGGTGGCGCAACTCTTCACGGACTTCGACCCCCAAATCAAAGTCACACCTGCAGAGGGTAAATACATGGCGGCCGACGAGGAGGAACTCATGCTGCTCAAACGCGACCCCGGCATTAAAGTCTATACTGAAACCATCGAGGACAACGCCCTGCTCATGCTCGGGAAACACCAGACAATGGTCACCATCAAAGGTGTGGACGACAATTTCCAGCAACTGACCAACATCAAGGACATCCTCTACGGCTCAGGTATATTCCAACTGCATATCGACGTCATCGACTACGGCATCCCTGGCAAGGGGGTGCTGAGTCGTCTCGGACTTCCCAACGCGGAGTTCGATGTACCCATGCAGATTTACGCACCCATGAAAGGAGAGCGCATCGACATGGTGACACCCGAGGAAAGTTTCAACCAAGAGGAGCTGTACTCGGCCAAACTCGCTTTCCAGGTGAAACAAGGTAAATACGACGCCAACTATGTCATCACCTCCCTGTCATTCGCACGCAAGCTGTTCGAGCGGCAAGGCTACATCACAGCAGTGGAGCTACGGGTCAATCCCGGCACAGACATCGACCAGATGAAAGCATCCATCAAACGAAAACTGGGCGACAAATACGTGGTGAAAGACAGATATGAACAGCAGGAGGACACCTTTAAAATCATGAAAATTGAGAAACTTATCTCATATATCTTCCTCACCTTCATTATGATGATAGCCTGCTTCAACGTCGTAGGGTCGCTGTCAATGCTGATTATCGACAAACGCGACGACATTCACACACTCCACAACCTCGGAGCGACCGACAAGCAAATCTCAAGCATCTTCATGATTGAAGGACGACTCATCTCTGCACTTGGAGCCGTCATTGGCATAGCCATAGGACTACTGCTATGCTGGCTGCAAGACTCGTTCGGCCTTATCCGATTCGGAGCAGACAACAGCGAGAACTTCATCATCAACGCTTATCCCGTTAGCGTTCATTTCTGGGATGTGATACTGGTGTTCATCACCGTAATTGCAGTCGGATTCATCGCTGTATGGTATCCTGTCAAACGTCTCAGCCGCATCAACAACGAGAAAAACTAAAGATGAACTGATGACGGCTAAACGGAAACAAGTTTTTAGGTAAACACTTGCGTATGTCAGTTTTTTTACAGAACTTTGTAAGATAGTTCAATTTGAACGGATAGTACAACTACATTGACTCAAATCCCCACTGTTGGAAATCCGTGACAGGACTCATTCCTATATCGTTTTATGTCCAAACTTTTAATGACAAATAATTCCGCCAATAGGCAAAACAGAAGACTATGACTAAGAAATCATTCATCATCCTCCCCGCTATCGCAGCCCTCTTGTTCTCGAGCTGCAGCAAGATGGGCAAATTCAGAAGCGAGAACTTCACCGTCACCCCTACTCCACTTGAGTACACCAACGGCGAGGTGCCGGCTACCATCAGTGCAAACATACCCGAGAAGTTCCTCAACAAGAAAGCTGTTCTGACCTGCACACCCGTGCTGAGATGGAACGGGGGAAGCGCTACTGGCAACAGCGCAACCTTCCAAGGAGAGAAAGTGCAGGACAACCACCAAATCATATCCTATAGACATGGTGGAAGGGCTACTTTGCGCACGGCATTCCAATACGCCAAAGGCATGGAAAACAGCGAACTTTACATGACCTTCAAAGGATACAAGGGACGCAAAGCATTCATCCTGCCCGATGTCAAGATTGGATACGGCGTGAACTGCACATCCAACCTTGTTGCCTATACCGTGAAAAACTCCACCAACGGCATCGCCAAAGACAACTTCCAAAGGGCTATCAATCAGAGGCAGGCAGCGACCATCAAATTCCTCATCGCTCAGTCCAACATCCGCGGAAGCGAACTCAATAGCCAGAACATCAAGGACTTCATCGCTACATTGCGGAACATCAAGAACGACGAGGAGAGCCTGGTGCTCAACGGCATCGAGGTGTCTGCCTACGCGTCTCCCGATGGCGGTTACAACTTCAATGAAAAACTGGCCGACCGACGTGGACAAACTGCTGTGCAGTACGTGAAGTCACAGTTGAAGAACAACAGCCTCAACACCGACATCGACTCCAAATACACCGCCGAGGACTGGGAAGGCTTCCAGGAACTGGTGTCGCAATCCAACATACAGGACAAGGACCTCATCTTGCGCGTTTTGTCGATGTACAGCGACCCCGAACAGCGAGAAAGAGAGATACAGAACATCTCTCATGTCTATGGTGAACTCGCAGAAGCAGTTTTACCTGAGCTGAGACGCGCACGTATGGTCATCAATTACGATGTGGTGGGACGCACCGACGAGCAAATCAAGGAGACATTCAAGACCGCACCCGAATCGCTGAGCGTGGAGGAATTGGTGTACTACGGCAACTTGCTCGCTGACGATATCGACGAGCGGCAGGACGTGTATGAGAAAACCATACAACTTTACCCCGACGATTACCGCGCCTACAACAACTTGGCGGAAATAGCCATGCAGAACGAACAGCTGCAAAGGGCTGAGAACTACCTCAACCAAGCAGTGGCCAAGAACCCTAATGCTCCCGAACCTAACGTGAACCTCGGTACACTCCAGCTGATGAAGAACAATGTGAAAGGCGCTGAGGAATATTTCGCAAAGGGTGCAGGCTCCAACAACATCAATGAGGCCATGGGCAACCTCTACATCGCACAAGGACAGTACAGCAAGGCTGCACAGGTGTTCAGCGGCATCAACAACAACTCCGCCGCTCTCGCACAAATTCTGTCGAAAGACTATGCCGCCGCTGCCAACACGCTGGCCAACATCAAAAACGCTGACGCCACTACCAGTTATCTCAAGGCCATACTCGCTGCTCGCCAAAACGACAAGGACAATATCGCCAACAACCTCAGAGAGGCCATCATGGAGGACGACACATTCGCCAAGAGAGTACGAAACGACCTGGAGTTCAGCAAGTACGCCACCATCGTTTCCGCTGTGGTGAGATAATGACTACACACGGTATGAAAACCCTTCGTCTTATTCCGATATGGGCTTCCATCTGCCTAATTGCCATTGGATGCGGCCCCGACAGCCATTCTTTCCGCATGAATGGCAGCATCAACGGCATGAGCGGAGGCGACCTTTTCGTCTACAACCTCGACGACGATAACGGACGACTCGACACCATCCACATCAAGGACGGAGAGTTCAGGTATGCCGGAACCATTTCACAACCCACTATTTATACCATCGTCTTCCCCAATGCACTCGAACAGGATTTCGTGGTGCTGGGGGGAGACGAAATCACCTACAAAGCCAAGGCAAATGACCTGAGGAACTTCGAGGTTGGCGGAAACGAGGAAAACGATATCCTCAACACCTTCCGACGCGAGACTAAAGGTATGAACAAAGACAAAGAGAGAGCAACTGCGAAAGACTTTATCAACATGCACCCACAGTCGTTAGCGGCCATCGCTCTCTTCAGCCGCTATTTCGTCAACGACAATCTCGAAAGCCATGACTGCAAAACACTGTTGCAGACACTGATGAAAAAACAGCCCAAAAACACCTACCTGATGAAAATCAGTGGCGAGCTGAAGAAAGTAGAAACAGGAAAGACAGGAACGGAAGTGCCTCAGCTGACGCTCGAAACCAAGAAAGGCAAGAAAGTAGATATCAAGGATAAGAGTAAGCCTTGGACGCTGATTTTCTTTTGGGCTACATGGCATAGCAATGGCTACGAGTTCCTCAATGCTGCGAGAACCATCGCTCGTGACAACGAGGACAAACTTCATTGTGTAGGCATATCCCTTGACAACCAAATCTACCAATGGGAAGGAGTTACAAAACCCGACTCTCTCATCATCGACCATTGTTGCGACGGAATGGCATGGGAAAACAAGGCTGTTCAAGAACTGGGTGTCACCACCCTGCCCATGTTCTACCTCATCGACTCTAACCACAAAATAGTGGTAAGCGGTTCCGACAAAGAGGAAATGATTAGCGAAGTGAGGAAAAAAGTGAAGTAATAGGGAATCAGAAACACCAATACACCATGCTCATCAAAGTTGCGACAGCCACTCTTGAAGGCATCAGCGCAGTACCCGTGACGGTAGAGGTGAACTCGTCTGTAGGACTGAGATTCAGCATCGTCGGACTGCCCGACAACGCCGTGAAGGAAAGCCATGAGCGTATCATGTCGGCTTTCGAGGTGAATGGCTATCAAGTGCCAGGACGACAGATTATCATCAACCTCGCCCCTGCCGACCTCAAGAAAGAGGGGTCGGGATTCGACTTGCCCATGGCCATAGGCATCTTGGGAGCGGTGGAGAAAATCAAAGCCGACCGGCTCGACCGTTTCATGCTGGTGGGCGAGTTGGGACTTGACGGCAGCATCCAACCTGTGAAAGGAGCCCTTCCTATCGCCATATTGGCTCGCAAAATGGGAATGGAGGGCCTTTTCGTCCCCAAGGACAACGTGCGTGAGGCGGCAGTGGTCAACAATCTCAATGTATTTGGTGTGGAACACCTGAAAGAAGTGGTCGATTACTTCAACAACACTGGTTCACTGGAACCTACTGTCATCAACACCCGCGAAGAGTTCTTTGCGCATCAATATAACTTCGACTTCGATTTCAGTGAGGTCAAGGGACAGGAGAACGTGAAACGCGCCTTCGAAATCGCGGCGGCGGGTGGTCACAACCTACTCCTTATCGGTAGTCCTGGTTGTGGCAAATCAATGATGTCGAAGCGTTTACCATCCATTCTTCCACCTTTGTCACTTGCAGAAAGTCTGGAAACCACACAAATACACTCCATAGCGGGTAAACTCAGTCGAGAAACCTCTCTCATCAGCCAACGACCCTTCCGCTCCCCGCATCATACCGTATCTGATGTTGCCCTTTGTGGCGGAGGCAATACCTTCATGCCTGGAGAAATCTGTTTGGCGCACAACGGAGTGCTTTTTCTTGATGAGTTCCCCGAGTTCTCGCGTTCGGTTTTGGAGACCCTGCGCCAACCCCTTGAGGACCGCGTCATCACCATCTCACGCGCCCGCTACAACCTGACCTTACCTTGTTCTTTCATGTTGGTCGCCTCAATGAATCCATGTCCTTGTGGCTACCACCATCATCCCACCCATCCATGTACCTGTACACCAGGCCAAATCCAACGCTATTTAAATCGCATCAGTGGTCCACTTCTGGACCGCATCGATCTGCATGT
>JAFXVU010000253.1 GCA_017534705.1 Bacteroidaceae bacterium | reverse complement strand
TAGGTGTCCCATAGGCTGAGTGTGGTGAGGTTGTCGCCTCCCTTCGCGCCGTTTGCGCCACGGTAAATCCTGTTGTCGCTGCCACGCCAGTCGCCGTTGGTGTCGTCCCAGGTCTGTGGAGCCACCATGAAGTGGAACAGGGCGGTGTAGAAGATGGTGCGGTCGCGGTCGTTCATGAAGGTGGCCTCGATGCGTCCCAGTTGCTCGTTCCATGCTTGGTCGGCTTGTTGCCGTTGTGCCTCGAAGTTCCATCCCGTCTCGTCTTCGGTATCCATGTTGAGCATGGCGTTGAGTTCCGACACAGGGCTGAGGGCGACCCTCACGAGCAGTGGCTCAGGCGACGGTGCGAAACGTAGCTGGTGGATTTGGTCGTTTTCTTCGCTGCCCTTGAGAGCGGGGCGGTTGACTTTGATGGCGAAATAAAGGTGCTGTTCATTGGCCCAGCCATGCGAGATGCGGTATCCCACAAACGTGGAGTCGTTGAGGCGCGTGAGGCGCGACAGCTGTACGTGGTCGCCGATGCCGTTGTTGAGGTCGACGACGAGCCGCTGGTCCTCAGCCTTGGGGTAGGTGAAACGGTAGAGGGCCGTGCGACGTGTGGCGGTGATTTCGGTGCGGATGCCGAAGCGCTGGAGCAAGACGCTGTAGTAGCCAGGCGCGGCCTGTTCGTCCTCATGTCGGTAGGTGCTGGCCAGTCCGTCGCGGCTGAGCGTCACGTCGCCTTGTGTGGGCATCAACGCCACGTCGCCGAGGTCGGAACAGCCTGTGCCGCTCAGGTGGGTCTGTGCGAACCCCACGATGGAGGTGCCGCTGTAATGGTAGCCCGAGCACCAGTCCCAACCCGAGTTCTGTTGGGTGGGTCCGGCATCGACCATACCGAAAGGCACGTTGGCGCCGAGGAATACATGGCCGTGGTCGCCTGTGCCAATCATGGGGTTGACATACTGAGTGAAGTTCTGCTGGGCATTCAGTGCGCCGCAAAGCAGTAAAGCCAATATCAATAGATTCTTGCGCATAGGGAAGATTGATTTGTTCTGATGATTCTGATTCATAATTGCTGAATGGCCGACATCGCTTTTTCAGAAACCAATGCGTCTGTAGAGTAGGGACCCTTCCCAATCGAGTTTGGAAACATCGGCCAGGGAGACTGCGTGTTGTTCGCTGGCATCAGCCACACAGCGCAATTGGGCTATCTGGGCTACAGTGCCAGCCAGCAGTAGCATCGTGCGTGCGTTGGTCGGCGTCTGCTTGCGGCTGCCGTGCATACGGGTGATGTAGTCGCTGACGGTTTGCTCTGCCTCGCTCGTGATGCCAAGGCCATACTTGCGTTGAAGCAGAATCTTGAAGATGGCCAGCAACTCGTCGGGCTTGTAGTCTTCGAAGACGAGGATATGGTTGGATGGCACCAGTCCGTTGTGCACGAGGTTGCGCGCCACATCGTCTCTGTCGCTGGCTGTCTTGGCGAAGACGATGGCCAGCGACATCTTGAGCTCACGCCGTTTGTTCTCTATCCAGAACTGTAGGGAGTCGAAGTTGTAGTTGTTGTACTGCGGTGAGTCAAGGTCGAGGAAGAGTAGTCCGTCGGAGGCGCGCATCATGGCTTTCTCGACCACTGACATCGGATTCTGTAGGTTGGCGAACTCTTCGACATTGAGCGTGGTGAAGTGGCTGGTGGGAATATGTCCTGCGCCTTGTAGGATTTGAGCCAGGATTTCGGCCACCGTACTCTTGCCTGTTCCCGTGTTGCCAATGAAGCTCCATGTCAGGTCGTCGCCAATCGTGGGGATATGGTGCTGGTGGTTGGCGCGCATGCTGACCACATATTCATGGATGGCCCGTTTCACATTGTCTTGGCCGGCCAGGTTGTCGAGTTGTTCGAGAGCGGAGTTGATGATGGTGTCGTCCCAAGTGTTCGGCGCCTTTTTGTCCTCAATCTCGGGTATGTCGGCCTCGATGATGGTGACGAGGTCTTTCTGAGTGATGCTGTCCGATGGCAGTTTGATGAGCCTGTTTCCTAATGAAGGGATGATTCTTGTGGTCAGCAAACGGGTGATGAAACGTCCGTTGCCGAAATGCTCGTCTTTCTCATTGTAGGCGTTGATGACGTAGCGGGCGAGCTTCTTCTCTGCCTCCGGTGTCAGTTCGTAGTGCTCTTCCTTCAGCACGAAACTGCCGATTTTCAGCAGCTGCTCTGGCGTGTAGTCGTTGAAGTGGAAGATGTAGGAGAAGCGCGATTTCAGTCCGGGGTTGGACTGCAGCAGATGCTCCATCTCGGCGGTGTAGCCAGCCATGACGACAATCATGTTGGTCTGTTCCATACTGAGGTAGGTCAGGAGTGTTTCAATGACTCGGTGACCGAAATCCTTACGGTCGGAGTCCTCCACGAACAGATTGTAGGCCTCATCGATGAAAAGCACGCCGCCAGCCGCGCTTTTGATGGCGTTGAGGGTGTTCTTCTCGGTGTCGCCCAGATACTGCCCGACCAGTTTCGAACGGTCGGTTTCCACCAAATGCCCCGACGACAGCACACCCATGCCATGATAGATTTCGCCTATCAGTTTGGCCACTGTCGTCTTGCCTGTTCCCGGATTGCCAGTGAACACCATGTGCATGGGCGGCATGTGGTTGAAGAGCCCCAGTTCCATACGCCTGCGGTTCAGGTTGACCAGACTGGCATGCGCCATGATACTCTCCTTGATGTTGTTCAGACCGACGAGAGAACTTAGACGCTCGATAGCCGACTTGGGGTCGCGGTGCCTGATTTTCGGTATGTCGTCAGCGGTGATGAGCGTCGCTTCGCCTTCAACGAGGTGGTTCTTGATTACCCGTGTGATGGTATGTGGCAGTATGTAGTCGTCGATTATCTTATGAGTCAGATGGATGTTTGTGAAGTCGTTCCCGCGCATCTTGTGCTCATAACCGAAATAGTTGTACAGAAGGTCTTTGGCTTCGACCGTAATCTTAAAGCCGTTTTCTATCACATACTCGCATGCCTTGCGGGTCAGCGTCTCGGGTGAGAGGTCATCGAAGTGGAAACGGAGGGCGAAGAGTTCCTTGGCCACCTGGCTCGAGTTGACCAACTGGGTCAGTTCGTTTTTCGGACCGCCTAAGACAACGGTCACAGTGGGTTCGGTTCGCAGCACATTTGCCAGAATCTCCATTCCCGTTTGTGAAAGCAGTCCTTTGAGGCTCAATTCATCGGCATCGTAAATATAGATCATATCGTTGCGATACCCCTTTATTTTTTCTGCAATGCCAGAATAGCCGTTGCTGGGGTCGAAGAGTGAGATGGCAGATATCTCATCGTAATTGTCGATGTCCTCGATGGTTTTGAGTTTGGCATAAAGGAGTTGGGCGGCTGTGCGCTTGCCTGTACCCCGGTTTCCCGTGAACATATAACAACGGCGCTTGGAGTGACCCACATAATTACTGAACTGACGGTAGTATAAGGTTTTCATGTCCAGTTGGTCGAAGTATTCAGCCAATGATGCTGGTATCATGTCGTCGTCTTGCCCGTTCTCTTGCTTATAGATGTTCTGACGTATCTGTCGGTTATGGTCAATGAGGTCTTCGATTTCGCGGATTTTCTTCATGTGGGCGTCTCTGAACTCATCGGCATTTTCAAAACTGTCGTCGTCGTACTGTTCCATCAGTTCTTTCGACTTCTCGACCAGTGCCTCGCTTTCTGTTTCCAGGTTAGGGTCCGACGCATAGAGGCGGGCCAGCCAAAGACGCAGGAAGACACTGTCATTGAGTGTGACCGCATAATTCACTTCTTCCTCATCCTGGTCTGTCACCTCACAGACTTTGTCTTTCAGGTCGATGCCATACCGAAGTATTTCTATCAGTTCTTCATCATAGAGTTTGTCTTTATTCTCTAACAGATAGTCGTTCAGTTTGGTTTCCTGTTCTTCCAACGACAGCTGGCGCCATTCGTCCAGCAACTCCTTTATGTTCTCCATCATGTGTTCCGTTCTATTTATTTTAAGTAATCAACGACAAAGATACAAGATTTCAGAATAAAATGAGGTCACTTGAAGTTAAAAATCATGACAACCAATGATTTTTGGTGTTCAACCTTGGTCATCTC
The DNA here is from genome assembly GCA_017534705.1 of Bacteroidaceae bacterium. Taxonomy (GTDB): domain Bacteria; phylum Bacteroidota; class Bacteroidia; order Bacteroidales; family Bacteroidaceae; genus RUG11857. The sequence continues at coordinate 28,637 of JAFXVU010000253.1, read as the reverse complement.
AGCAGGTAAGTGTTCTGTTAGAGGGCCGTCGTGATAGGTTTCGCAGTGGAAAGCAGTTTCTTATCCTTCATGGCGAAGCCGTGATTTACAGTTGTGATTTGTTGTTTCTCTCCCCATGGCGTAGCCGTGAAAAAGAAATTGTGATAAGTTGTGAAGTGTTGTTTCTTATAAAAAACTCAAGTTTCGGATTTGCCTTAGTACGGCCTGAAAGGCCAATAAGCCAATAGCCCAGGGCAACGCCCTGGGTTGGTAATGGCGGGTACATGCGCCCTGTAAGGGCAAAAGCATTGAAGCCGCGGACGCGACGGAACAACATGGAACAACAAACTTTTAGCTGTTGCTTTTCGCAGGCTAGCAGCCTGCGTACCCTGCACTGGTATTCAGCTGAAGTTTCCAAAATTATAAAATGGAGTTAAATAGGGAGTTAAGCCAACCATGCTAACAGGAAGTCAAGCACTTTCGTACTAGCCGATACTATTTAATTAAGAGTTAAGAAAATAACTATTGTCCTGTGCGTAGCTCATAACTCCTCATGAGTTTATTGAGTTTACTTCCATTTTTTCGCGAATGTTGAGTTATACGTATAATAGATATTGAAAGCGCCAGAATACGACGTATCATTGCATCGAAAAGTTAACACAGCCAATCATTCACGTAATGAAATAACCACCACGACATCGAACTATGAAGGCGCAGAGACGTTTTTTTATGCCCACAGAAATGGAGTAGCATTAGAGACTCTTGAAGAACAGCACTTTGGAAGTGCTATTGACTTAGTATTCTTTTTTGTTAAACCAATAAAAACACTTTAATATGGCAAGAGACGGTCCCAATACTTAATTGGTCGAGTTCAAAACCCCAACAGCAGAGTGCATAATAGGGTTCTCCAATATTGGTTACAAAAGCACGCATTCAAGTCCATTACTTATGGCAAGAGACGGTCCCAAATAATAATTGGTCGAATATAATCAAAGGTGAGTTACAGCAATCTTGATATAGTATTCAGAGGTTTTTCATTCACTCACCTGTATGGATGCCCGGATGGCGAAATAGGTAGCCGCTGTGGTTTTAAACACCACTCTCAATATATGGGGTGGGGGTTCAAATCCCCCTCTGGGCTCAAGTTTTTTTTGATTTAAATAGACTATGGGTAATATAGAAAGACAATATTACAATTTCCTTATTGATAGTGGTAAAAAAACTCAGAAATTCTTTTGCTAATGCCAAATAAATTGCTTACATTTCACTTGTACCCAATTAACGCCAATATGTAATATGGAAGAATCGATAATGAATGAATTGAAGAAACGTCTTACATTGAAATTCATGAGAATTTAGTGGGCATTCATGTTTAATATCAACATAAAATAACTAACCTATGGCAAAATATGAAATCAAAGACGGAGTGGGAATTATTCCAGAAGGGACAACTGTTATTGAGGAAAATGGCTTCGCTGATTGTACGGGTTTCTCCTTCTCCGTCATCGACGTGGTGACGGAAACCGAACGGGTTGAATACTTGGGTTGCACGGGCCTGACCAGCATCGTCATCCCCGACTCGGTAACGGAATTCGGAGAAAGGGCTTTCTGTTGTTGCACGGGTCTGACCAGCATTGTCATCCCCGACTCGGTGTCGAAAATCGGAGAATACGCCTTCTATGATTGTACGGCCTTGGAAAGCATCACCGTTTATGAAGGCAATAAGGAGTATGACTCAAGAAACAACTGCAACGCCATCATTGAAACCGAAAGCAACAAATTGATTGCAGGGTGCAAGAACACCATCATCCCCGATTCAGTGACTGAAATTGGAGAGAATGCCTTCTCTGGCTGCTCGGACCTGACCAACATCGTCATTCCCAGCTCAGTGAAGATAATCGGAGACTGCGCCTTTGAACGTTGCACAGGTCTGACCAGCATCGTCATCCCCGACTCGGTGGAAGAAATCTGGGATAGTGCCTTTTATGGCTGCACAGGACTCACAGAAATCACCATCCCTGACAGTGTGTGGGAAATTGAAGAGAAAGCCTTTGAAGGTTGCACGGGGCTGACCAGCATCACCGTTTCTGAAGGCAATAAGGAGTATGACTCAAGAAACAACTGCAACGCCATCATTGAAACCAAAAGCAACAAATTAATTGCAGGTTGCAAGAGCACTATCATCCCCGACACTGTGACGAGAATTGGAGAGTCTGCCTTCTATGGTTGCGTAGGTCTGACCAGCATCGTCATCCCCGACTCGGTGACAGAAATTGGAGAGAATGCCTTTGAATATTGCAAGGGCCTGACGAGCATCATCATTCCCGACTCGTTGAAGATCATCGGAGGTAGTGCCTTCTCTGGCTGCACGGGTCTGACCAGCATCGTCATCCCAGACTCAGTGACAGAAATTGGAGAGAATGCCTTTGAATATTGCAAGGACCTGACGAGCATCGTCATCCCCGACTCGGTGACGGAAATCGGGGATAGTGCGTTTGGCAGTTGCACGGCCCTGACCAGCATTACCGTTTCTGAAGGCAATAAGGTGTATGACTCAAGAAACAACTGCAACGCCATCATTGAGACTGAAAGCAACAAACTAATTCTAGGTTGCAAGAACACCATCATCCCCAACTCGGTGAAGGAAATCGGGGAATATGCCTTCTATCATTGCAAAGACCTGGCCAGCATCGTCATCCCCGACTCGGTGACGGAAATCGGAGACTGGGCATTTTTTGACTGCACAGGACTCACTCAAATCATCATCCCTGACAGTGTGACGAGAATCGGATATTATTCCTTCCTGTATTGTAAAGGACTGACGAACATCGTCATCCCCAACACGGTGGAAGAAATCGGGGATAGTGCATTCTTGTGGTGCACAGGACTCACAGAAATCACCATCCCTGACAGTGTGTGGGTAATTGAAGAGAAAGCCTTTGATAGTTGCACGGCCTTGGTCAGCATCAATGTGTCAGAAGGCAATAAGGAGTATGACTCAAGAAACAACTGCAACGCCATCATTGAAACCAAAAGCAACAAATTAATTGCAGGTTGCAAGAGCACTATCATCCCCGACACTGTGACGGAAATCGAGAATTGGGCTTTTGCTGGTTGCGTAGGTCTGACCAACATCGTCATCCCAGACTCAGTGACGAGAATTGGAGAAAATGCCTTCTATGGCTGCACAGGTCTGACTAACATCGTCATCCCCCACTCGGTAAAGGAAATCGGAGAGAATGCCTTTGAATATTGTACTGGTCTGACTAACATCGTCATCCCCGACTCGGTAAAGGAAATCGGAGACTGGGCATTCTCTCATTGCACAGGTCTGACCAGCATTGTCATCTCCAAATCCGTGAGGAAAATTGGAGAAAATGCGTTCGACGGCTGCACCTCTCTCAAGACCATCAATGTGCCATTCAGGAATGCCTACTTTTGCAAGAAGTGCCTGCCTAACAAACTGCACCACCTCATCGTGGAGTTGCCCGCAGAGGAAAAGTAAAGAAATGAAAAATCAAAATCTTTAACGATCGAGAAACTCCCAATGACTCCAAGATGGTTCACCGGTGAAAGGTTCCATCGCAATCCAGAACAATGCCTCTATGACATCAGGCAGGCAAATCCACACGAAAAGTATCGTAGCGATAATATAAGCGAAGATGATACCAGCTTTTTCAAAACTCTCCATATCTCATTAGTTTTTAATGTTATTTACTATAATGTTATCTACCTTTGTTGGTGTTATTCTGCGGCAAAGATACCCATTTGCTGTCTCACAATGCGGTACAGGGGTGGAGATTATTCAAAAATCCTAGCGACTAACCATCGCCTAAAAAGTTTACGCCTAGAGCGTAGAGCGGCTTAAGCCTAACTATCCTTTCCGAGTAAAGAGAATTGAATATTCTGCGATTTTTTTATGCAATTTTTTGATTGTACGGAATTATTTAAGTATTTTTGCCATAGACCGATACATTTTGTTTTTTTTATTTACTATTTATGTTGACAGGTTTATCATCTTGAGGGTCTTACATACATTTGCAGTAGTCAAAAGATTACTTCTCTTGTTGGGCGAAAATGTACCATAGTCGTTGAACATTTTCTTATAGTGCAGATATCTCGCCTCGACTTTCAGGAATTCCTTTGTGCAACGAGAATCAGTAAGGTATGGTATCTTTGAACAGTGTAACAAACAAATGATATGATTAAAAAGAACTTTCTCATCTGCATGGCTCTATTGATAGCATCAGGATTTAATTGGCAAACAACGGCATACGCTCAGAATTTGAAAGCCTTGCAGTTTACAACAACGCAGAAGGATGTGTGGACCATCAAGAAGGCGGATGTAAGCAAAACTGTGATAGGAAAGCCACAGGCTGTGTTCTCAACCTCTGATGTGACGAGCACTTTCCAGGCTTGGGGTACTTGTTTCAACGAACTCGACTGGTACGCCATCCAGCGTTTGTCTCCAACGGCTCAGGCGGAATACTATGAGCGAATGTTTTCTCCTACTGGAGACCTGCGTTTCTCCTTGGGAAGAATTCCTGTAGGTGCCAGCGACTATGCAGGTCCGGAAGACTTCTATGACCCTTCGGTGTTTCACCAGCGTAACGAACCCATCAACTTGGCGGAGTCCTGGTACAGTTGTGACGAGATGCCAGAGGGAGAGACCGACTTCGCCATGGAGCATTTCACTATCGAACGCGACAAGAAGCACATCATCCCTTTCATCAAGAAAGCGCAGGAGCAAAACCCGAATATGACGTTCTGGTGCTCCCCATGGAGTCCGCCTCAGTGGATGAAGAAAAGTCATCATTATTCCAACCGTGCCGGTTATGGCAACGGACTGGATGTGACTTACCCCTCATACACATCCACTCAGTTCATCATGGAACCTGACTACCTTAATGCCCATGCTCTTTATTTCAGCAAGTTCATAACGGCTTATGGCGAGGAAGGCATTCCCATCACTGGTATGTGCTATCAGAACGAGGCATACACTTGCAATTATTACCCCAACACCTCCTGGGAAGCAAAGAGTACAGCTATATTCAACGGTGATTATCTCATACCATACATGCGGAAGCACCATCCTGGGGTAAAAATATGGCTTGGCACCATGAACACGAACCGTGTGAATGACGTGTTTGAGGTGATTCTCAACTACCGTTCCCAGAGCACTGATCCTGATTTCAACGGAAAAAAGTTGTCCGAACTGTTCGACGGCATCGGATTCCAGTGGGAAGGTCGTGATGCCATTGCCGAGATGCGTAAACGCTATCCCGACTTGGATTTCATACAGACAGAGAGCGAGTGTGGAACTGGGACGTTTGACTGGGGGGCTGGTGCACATACATTCGAGTTGATACACCATTATCTGAATAACGGCTGTGTCACCTACACCAATTGGAATTCCATCCTTGGCGGAAACGGCCGAGGCCCATTCATGAACTGGTGGCAGAACGGCCTTCTTCATCTCGACATCAACAAATGTGTGGCCTATTACACGCCCGAATTCTATGCCTATAAGCATTATAGCCATTTCATCGGTGACGGAACAAAAATATTACACAAGAGCAGCGGACAGCCATTGGTCCTGGCTGCAGAACGGCCCGATGGCACCATCGTTGTAGTTGTAGGAAATGAAGACAACAAGGAGAGGGCGCTCACCTTCTCTGTGGACGACAAATATATGAGCGTCAGGGTTCCAGCAAACTCCTTCAACACTTTTGTGATAGCCGACGAAGCCACTATCGACAATCTGGCCGCCGAAGAAGGTTATGTGGAGACTACTGAGGAGGTGACCGACTGCACGTCGTTGATTCAAAATCCGACATTCGATTCACTGAAAGGTTGGACGAGGAAGAATACCGGCTCCGTGGATGCAAGCGCCATGACCGTATTGAACCAACGGGCCTACAACAGTTTTTCTACTGATTTCACTTCGATGGACATCCATCAGGACCTTTTGGACTTGCCTGCCGGTGAATACTATTTAACCTGCAGAAGTGTATGTGGAGAAGGTCTGATAACTGACCAGCATGCATATATCATAGGGTATGACAACGACCCTTTGGCTTCTGAAAGCCATGCCGAATCGGCCGTGAAACAGAACGATGCATGGGACGCACTGAGTTGGGAATTACAGACCACTGGACGAATCACCATCACCCAGGGGCAGAACATACGTATTGGTTATACATCGACATCCAACGGAGGGCAAAGCGGGTGGTTTGCCGTTACTGATTTCCACCTTTACCGCATAGGGGAAGACGTGGAAGGCAAGGCTGCTGCATCTGCCGAGTTGCTACAGGAACTGAAGGAGGCGCAGGCAAGGTACGACGCTATGGTTGCTGAGGCCCGGACATTAGTGGATGACGAAGACAACAGATACGATGCCGATGCCAAGGCCATATTGGCGGCACTGATTGCCAGGCAATCGGATGTCATTCCATTGGTGAACGACCCAGTGATGTTCGACGATTTGATAAACGAATTGCGCGATGCCATGGAGCAGGTGAAGGCATCGGCTACCTTCAGCATATACAAAGGTGAAAGGCTCGTGGCTGGACAAACCTACTATCTTTACAACATAGGACAGCACAAGTTTGTGAACATAGGTTACGGGTCATACGGCACGCAGATGGGACTCGATGATGTGGGACTGGAATTCACTATTGCGGCATCAGGCAACAACTACTGCCTGAAGACGTCAACCATCGGCGGTGACACCTACTATGGTTGGCTCGATGTCAATCCCCTGAGCAGCGTTACGCTTCCCGGCGGCATTGATGCGAAATATTACCTCAACAGCACAACCAGCAAGGAACGCCTTACATTCACTCCGGTAGCAATTCCAGGGTTGGACAATGTCTATACCATCCGTTTCCCATCCAACGGCAACAAATATCTGACATACGACCCGGCATACCCCACAATCGTGTGGCTCAGCAGCGATGGAACCACCAACAACTCATGCTGGCAACTCGTGAAAAAGACGGAACGCATCAGCGCACTGACCGACAAGAACAGTGGGGATGCGTCGTTCATGATCGTAAACGCTGATTTCTATCATGATTACAATGCTGGATGGACGGGATTTGCTTACAAAGGTCAAACAGGAAACAACAACTATAACTGGGATTCCGGCAACCATGTAGAAGGCAGCGACTGGCCAGGGATGTTTCATCAACTCAGTAGCAAGTTCAACCTTTCACAAAGCATCGAAGGACTTCCAGCCGGGAACTATACGCTTTCATGTGAGGGATTCTACAAACCCAAGAGTGATAGCGACTACACCACAGTGAATGCATATCTTTTTACCGACGGCCATGAAAAGGCTATCCAACACGCACACAACGGTGAGGTGTCCAGCAGGTTTTTTTCCGGCGACACATCCATGGAAAACAGCTACACCATAGGCACCCGCACTTACTTTCAGCCTCAATGGTATAAGACGGATGCTGTGATACGTTATTTCGACAACGGCATATACCATAACGAACTGAATTTCGACTACACTGGGCAATCACCAATGACGATAGGCGTGAAAGACGAAATCGGGGAGCAAGGCTCATGGGTTGAAATCACATGTTTCAGGCTTGTCTACAACGGCAATAAGGAATCCAATTCCATTCCATCGATTATTACTTCTAATAGTTCCACACGATTCTATACGCTTGATGGTCGTCAAATAAGTGTTCCTCAACGAGGTGTATACATCGTTGTCACATCAGAGGGAAAAGTGAAAAAAGTTTATCGTTGAAAAAGAACTGATTCGTTGAAATAGATTTTTAAAGCATACGCGATATTTTTGTTTTTGAACATCATATTTTTCGGAGCATTTCCACCCCAATTCAGGCTGCTGCTCAACGTTCACACCTCGTATTTCTGCTTCAATTCCTCCAGACACATACCGGTCACATAAAGGTAGAGGGTGACGAAGGCTTTGATGTTGCTGTCGAGCTGGGACTCTGTGAGCAAGTAGGAGGAATGGGCACCGTTGTGCAGAGATTGTCAATTATAGCATCTATGATTGGGTATTTTTGGCATTAATGATAATGTTGTCCAACTGATTTTTTATAGACTGAAAATCTTGGTTCAAGTCTAAAGATTTGACATAAAACACATTCCCGTCCTTGTTGGGGTATTTGTAATCCATTCCCCCCTCAGCCTGCGTCTGAGCATATAGCAACAGTCCATCAACTAATCCCGAGTGCTCCGTGTCGTAGTTCAGGACATAAGAGTTAATTTGATAAAAATTGGGAGAATGGAGCAAATACTTACCAATATGCTCACTTAATGAATGAGAATAATACTTGGCATCAATAATCAGTGTACGGGTTCCGACCTCTAAAAAAATATCGGTTTGCATGATCGGTAACACAGCCAGTGATTCTGCAGAAACCTGACCCATATCAAAATTCCATTTGACTTGTGCGGCTCTCGGTTTACATTCAGGGTGATGTCGCTTGTAATATTCCAAGATGAACTTTTCATATAGGCGAGACATGTGCTCATCTGAAAACGTATGCATAGCATACTCGCCGCTTTCAGTTCTCATAACTAGGTTATCAAGCACAAAGAAACAGATGTACATCAACATCCGATAGGTACGGCTATTGCTGTCAAATCTTAACGTTGACCACACTATACGTGAAGGATCAATATAGGAAACTTCTGAAAAATAAAGAAGCAGTTTTTTCAGTGCAACTTTCCTATCTTTCCTAACTTCCCCATGATTGACGAGAAGGCCTGCTGTTGTCTTGATAATCCGATTGAATATGTTATCAATGGAAAGTTCATCGTAGTCGCAATCCAGGAACCTCTTTCTTGCCGCCAAGTTTTTCACACTTCCATCGATGTCTAGTTTCCCTTTCAGCGACGACATTGTTTCATGCTTGGAGACATATTCTCTCCTAAGACCTTGCTTTAGCTGATAGGCAATACCTCTTGAAAGGATTTCGGCAAACAAGTCATGAATGTTGTCGAAATTCTCTGTAGCAATCTTCTCATATTTGTTCTGACACAGCTCTTGAAAAGCATAAGTCAGCATATAGAAGATGTTGCGTATCAGTATTCCTTTATCCTCGGTCATTTGAAGATGCTTTTCAGTCTTTCCACTTGCTGAGCAAACTGCATGTTATTGTCAAACCAATATTCTCTGAGCATTGGTATAATGTCATACTCGATGACGTTACGAAGCCAATCTTCGGTGAATGATTTTTGGTTGCAGAAATAACTATGTCCAATACAGAACCCCTTGCCTAAGGAATCATCATTAGCGATCACTTCATTCAGCATTGTTATCATATTGATTGCCCTGTCAAACAATTCATTGTTCAGACTTGCCTTGTATTTCATAAACCCTTCAGAGTTGAAGCCTGGAGACATCTCAATAAAACTGAATCTGCGACGTAAGGCATAGTCAATCATAGCCAGACTGCGATCAGCTGTATTCATCATTCCTATGATATAGAGGTTGGCGGGTACGTCGAACATTTCATCACTGTACGCCAGTTTAACAGTTTCACCACGATATTCGTTCTCAATGAGCATCAGAAGTTCGCCGAAAATCTTACTTAGGTTTCCTCTGTTGATTTCGTCAATGATAAAGAAGTAGGGCCGTTCTGGGTCAGCCTTTGCTTTCTTGCAGAAAGAGTAGAATACACCTTTCTTTAGGAAGAATCCCCCTTCTTCATTAGGTTTGTATCCCATGATGAAATCTTCGTATGTATAACTTTGATGGAACTGGATGAACTCAACGCGTGACTTATCAATCTCACCCATTATGGAGTATGCAAGTCTTTTTGCAGAATAGGTTTTGCCTACACCCGGTGCTCCTTGAAGGATAATATTCTTCTTTGTGAGCAGGAGGGCTTTCATCCGTCGGTATGCATCTTTGTTGATATAGACATCACGCAAAAAATCCTCCTCGGTATATGGTGGATAATGCTGTTCAACACGAATTGGATTGTTCTCTCGAATCAAATCCATCAAAAAGTTATATTCTTCTTCCGTGAGTTTATAGAATGACCCTTGAGGATTCTTCATGTATTCCATATTTGCCAATTCTGGAATTGAACGCAATGCCGAATACTCAATAGGGGATGGAAGTGATTCTGTTTTTTTGAAAATGATGAGTTTCCCATCATTCTCCTTTTCCACTTCAGCTAAAGCTACAATCTGCTTTGTAGGCGATGCCTCATATCCAATAACCACATCACCTTTCTTTGCATCGAGGAAGTTTTGAAAAATACGACGCCGGTTCCCGTTCTCATTATATAGAGTGTAATCCTGCACTTCACCGACTTTCATATCGTTGAAGCTCCAAATCTTAGGACTTGCCACAAGCCACCAATATCTCTTTGATGTTGTTTGAGGCGTCACATCACTATTGAATAAAGCTTCCAGTTTCTTTACATAGTCGTGATATTTTGTAATATCTGTGAGGGTTTTCGTTGCGGAATCTTGTGGAGCATCCCAACTCCCAGTGTGTGTCCAATCCACCTTACGGCAACTTTTATAAGAGTCGCGAGTCTCATCATAGACATAATCGCCAGTGACAATACCCCTGCCTATTATCCTTTTCTTACCTTGTTTTACAAAAACGACATCTCCAGATTTGACAACATGGCAAAACTCCCATAATGCCAAACGGTCATTCATAAAAGATCCCTTTGGCTTTTTGTAGACCTTTTGCATTCTTTCTTGTATTTCTTCCAAGGAAGAATATTGACAGTAGTCTCCCATTTCTTCCCAGCCGAGACACATCATTCCAGCATTTTGACATTCAATCCATTTCGAGGCATTTTCACCAGGAGCATACATCCAATATCTGCGAGATGAAGTTTCTGAAGAAGCCACAGGGGCTGCAATAGGTGTTATTTCTTTATCAATAGTAATCTTTAGCAAACGTATGATGTTATCAGCTTCAATTCCCTCTAAACAATGAAAGAACGTCTGATTTTTGGTTTTTCTCTCTTCCACGACAGACTCCGGACGGGGCATGTGCCATTCAACGGAACGTTGTACAGGATTCTCTGCTTCACTCAAAAATGAACATTCGGAATTGAAACGTCCCCATCCATATAGCAGATGAGCGAATCCATTACTATCCTTGTGGTTTGAGAAAACGACAACAATGTCACCAATCTTTACATTTTTAATGAAGTCCCAATAGGCATAGGGTGTTTTGACATCGGTGTTTCCTGCCACTTTTCGGTAGGCGTTGGCAAGATCATCCTTAGATTTAAATGTCGAAAAATTAAGTTTCCCCTTTGTAGAAGCACCTACTGCCAGAAAGTTTGTTTTGAAGGATTCTTCATTTCCATTCCACATCCATACTCGGGGAGAGCTCGTAGTAGCTGTCCATGCTGCGTATGAGAACTCTATAAACGACGTGATAGGAAGATGATGTGCTTGAACAGCAGGCATAACCTTATCAAGTAGTTCTTTATAAATGGAGTAGTTGAACGTCGGATAATCTTCGGGTAAGCCAATAGTAGATAAATAAGCGCGGTTGCGTGAATCAAGCGAGATATACTTATACGGACATATCCAAAAAAGAACCATGGTCAGACTATATTTAGGCATATGGCCATCTTCGAGCACACGATTAAATGCCGTTTCAATATCCTCACCATTGATAACCTTTTCGTAGAGTGTCCACATGTCACGAATAATGATATGATTATTCGGTCCCCATGAAAAGAAGAAGGCTCGTCGTGCGTCAAGTATTGGTATACCACTAAAGTCGGTAGGTATATCAGCTTCAAGAGAGAAATGAGACTTGAATTTTGCAAGTATCCCCGTTCTGTTCTCCCACTTTAAATTGCGGTTGAAAATACCGAAAACGGAGAACGGGTCAATGTCAACTATTTTTGAGCCATCTCTTTGGTGCAGATAGCTGACTAATGATTTGCCGTCGTCTCTTGTTATTTTACCTAACTCGTTATATATCCAATCCACCAAAGGGGTGCGGTCTTCCTTGTATTTGAGCAACTTTTTTGCAAGCTCTTCAAACAATGGAACCCATGAGAATTTGCTATCCATATCTATTTCTTTTAATCTTTGTTACTAGTACATTCTAAATGGCTATATGCTTTTTCGAAAACATCATTGCCCTTCGTTGAACAACTGATGTAATAACCTTTTCAACGGTATGCATACATTTATCTGAATCTGATTTGGAAATTCAAGTCTATGTAATAACGTCCGTCCTTCTGATAAACATAGCCGAAGTCTCCTTTCTTGGGCTTTCTTGTACCTGATACACCATTTCTATAGGTCAACTGACGGATCTCTTCTTCAGACAACTGGTGTCCATTGATGAATGCTTGTGCAGTAGCAACTGCCAAATCTTTGCACATTCCTCTGTCTGGACGGTCAAAGTAAGTGTTCTCAAAGAGATAGTTGCCGAAGATGTCGTCGGAAATGGCTCTATAGTAAAGCATTTCTCCTTCACGACTCACATCTATATAACCTCCAGACAGCCGTTTCCGTCCGTTCCAAACAGTTGATGCGGTCATACCAGCAAATGAGGCGAAAAGGAAATCCTTGAATTTGGCAGGATAGAACATTTGTGGATTTCTGACATTTATTGGATTTAATTCTGCCACTAAATTGCATATTGATTTTACGTCTGAACTACATGCTCCATAATATGCTGCTTGTGTTAGAACAGCTGTATTTAGGATTTCGCCCATTCGGGAATCAACAATTGCAATGTTCTGTTCAAAGGCTTCGTTACGGCATCCAACGTATTTTAATGAATAGTTAGCCTTAATACCCTCGATTATTGAGAGGAAAGCGTCCTTGGAATTCAATTCATGCATTCCCACTTCATTGCATCCAACAACTTCATAGTTGAATCCAGATGATTGAGAACTGTTGAATAATGTCGCGGAACTACCGATATGAGACTTGATGGAGAACCCTTCTGTTGTTCTCATGTGGTCGAGAGAGTTTTCGCTTGTTATGATTATATCTGTCTTTGCACCATATCTTTCTCTCGCTGTGTCTGAAAGGTTTGCTTTAGGTGAGTCAACGCCTAAAGATTCTAAATAACCTTGTACATTAGTAACACTTATAACACGATTTGAGGCTAAAGATTTGATGCTATCATATAACTCTTTAGCATATTCGAAAATCTCAGGAGCTGTTACAATCTTGATTGTTTCTCCATCTCTCGTTGCTTTGACATGAGCCATTTCTTCTTCGATGAACCTTTCAAATATTATGATTTTATCAGGCTCATCCCGGATAATATTGATAATATCGATATAAGTGGAATTGTCTCTAGTCAGTTCTGATGATGCTCCATAGATCCTGCCTTCCCCTAAAAGACGCATGAATACGTATGCTTCTGTCCACTCGCCTCTATTAAACTGCCAAACTGCCATAATTAAAGAATTGATTTATCATTTAATGATTTGAGTAATTGTTCTGCTGTTGCTTGTATTGCAGGTACAGCAACGCTGTTGCCAAATTGTTTATACGCTGAAGCGTCAGCGACTACGATTCTGAAAGTGTCTGGATAGCCCTGTAGCCTTGCCCATTCCCGGGGTGTCATTTTGCGCCAGCCATCGGTGTTTACAGTGCCTTTAATGTTGGTCGTAGGCGTAAGATTCGTTTGACGAAAGTCTATGACGAGGTTACTCTCTCTTCCCATTCCACCAACAACTATTGCATGAGCTATACCATCATCTGGAATGATGTCATAACCAAAACCATTGCCTTTAGCCGCATGACGCGCTTTATGATTGATGAGGGTCTGTTGATATGTCGTTGAAAGATAATATTTAGCAGCCACAGGTTTTTCTTCTCTCACATCAATCCAATGTTTAGTCACTTCCTTCTGCTCAGGGTAAGTAAATTCTTCTTTTTTGATGCCTAAGTCCTTTCTGAACCCTACGATAAAGATTCGTTCTCGATGTTGAGGAACACCGAAATACATAGCATTGACAATTTGAGGGTCTGGAACAACATACCCCACCTCATCTAATGTGTTGAGTATTGTTTTGAAAGTCTTGCCTTTGTCATGAATAGTCAATCCTTTCACATTCTCCAAGAAGAAGGCTTTCGGTTGATAACGTCTAAGAATCTCTGCAACGTCAAAGAAAAGTGTTCCTCTAGTTTCTGCAAATCCCAGTTTCTTACCTGCCAAAGAAAAAGCTTGGCATGGGAAACCTGCGCACAATATGTCAAAGTTTTTGGGAATCTTATTCTTTGTACTTTCCTTTGTAATATCTCCAAATGGTACCTCACCGTAGTTTGCGTAGTATGTCTTCTTGGCTTGTTCGTCCCATTCAGAAGAAAACACACATTGGCCACCAAGATTTTGAAATGCCATTCTAAAACCACCAATACCAGCGAACAAATCTATGAACGTAAACTTTGGGTTAGAAGGGGCTTGAAACGGAGCCTGATAAAGATCTGGGAAAAGATATGATTGATAACCATTTGCAGAATCTGCAACTTCGACAAAATCATTTGGGCGGAGTTGTCTTTCTCCTTTTACGAACTCATACCACAATTTTAATATTTCTTCTGCTTTGTCTGAATAAGGCAAATTAACATCAGTTTCTTTCAACTGAAGATAATGGGTAACTAGTGCCGCTTGATCAATGAAAGGAATAACCTTACCTTCTTCATCAAGTGCTTCTTCTCCGAAAACTTGTATCTTATCGGCTCTTTTTTTGCTGAAATCGAACAAAGAAAAAGTATTCTGTTTTTGTGCCATCGTCATTATTGAGGGTTTTACTATATCATCAACAAAGGATTGAGAGATTAAGTCGGTGTTTTGTGGATATGCAGACAGCATCCATTTATCTATTTGCAAAATTACAAATAATAATCCAATATATTCTTTCTATTAACTAAATCTTCATACTAGTAGTCCATAATAAAGCTTTTTAGTTGATAATCATGTTTTGCGTGCAAAGATACACCCCTCCTGTTCCATAATGCGGTACAGGGGCGATTTTTTAGACTTTCGACGATAGGGCGCATTTACGAGAGCCACCTTCAGACAACATCTGTTGTCTGGTTGAAGGGTGCTCCGTGGAGAGGCGAATAAAAGGCGCTAATTTTGCCAATTAACGCCTTTTATAATTGTTGAATCATTTCAGAATTTCAGAAATGGTTGTGTCGTTTGCCTGTGGGGTGCCTGCTGGCATCAAGTTTGTCGGCGGCCCAGATGAGGATGGCGAGCTTTGATATCTCCATGTTTGGCCATCAATGGCTCTTTGCTGTCGGACAGTGGTAATCACATTCCATACCTCTACTCATACTGTTCACATGAACCATCAGACTCAATTCTTGAATTCAAGGCGAGAATATGCCAACTGCCATCATCCCGACGGTCAAGATAGCCTTTTTTGCGGAATCCATCAATCTGCTTCTGAACAGCTGAACGGTTCACCTTCATGCGCTCTGCAATCTCATTGAATGTCGCAAAAGGCTTTTGACAGAGGAAAGAAAGAAGACGGGAACCGTTTCCGCTCCTGAATTTTATTCTCATACCATCGTACCACCAAGTGTCTTGGTCAGCATTCTGTACAATGTCAATTTCGCATTGCATCTCCTCGCACACAGTCTGACGGAAAAAAGCAAGAAACGGAGCAATCTTTCCTATTGTGGCATGAGCTCCTTCCGATGGTACCTTACCAATTTTCTGGTCAGAACGGTGTAAGGCTTCAAGATATTCTGCTTTCTTGCGATTGCGTATAACAATCATTGGCCATCCGTGACGAGCCATGATGTAGTTCACTATCAGTCGGGCAATACGTCCGTTGCCGTCTTCGAAGGGATGAATACGGATGTAGCGGTAGTGAAAAAGGGCTGCCAGTTCAACAGGTGACAGGTTCCCCGCCTTCTCTGCAACATTATACCAATCCACAAGGTCACTCATCAGCGAAGGGGTTTCTTCGGGTGAGGCATACTCAAAACGGTCACCATAGTGTGTGATAACGCTATTGGGTCGTGTCTTATATTGTCCGGCATGAATTGTATAACTTGTCTGACCTCCACCAGGCAAGTCGCGATATACGGTATAATCCTCACGTATAATCACCTTATGCAGTTGTCGAATGAAGTTCTGTGTCAGTGGCATGCTTTTATCCTTTACAGCTTCTTTTACCATCTCGACGCCTACTTGACTGGCTTTCATGTCAACAAAGTCTTTCAAATCACCCTCACCGCTTACCTTACCAAACAACAAGAGTAGCTCCGTTTGCCCGTAGCTTAACGTATTGCCTTCAATATGATTACTGTTGTAGTTATACTCTGCAGTGAATTTCTTTCTCAGCAGTTCAGTCTGTTTCTCCGAAAGCGGGAAGAGCGACTTCCAAACATTATAAATCTCTTCTATTTTCATTATCGTACCACCTTTTTTAGTGGGTTATGTACCACCTTATAAACGTGCTTGTTGATATTTTTATTGTGTAAACCACCTTTTTTAGTGGGATATATACCACCCAATTTGGGATTGTGGATTCTTACACCTCATATTTCTCATTGCACTTGCTTCTTGTTGATGATTTCATTTGCAATCTTTACAGCCACTTGATTGCTGTATGCAAAAATAAAATAAAATTGGTAAAAGTGCAAGAGTCCATGGGAATTATCTGAAGAAAAACGACATCTCCAACTTCAACCTGTGAAAATGGAGATGCGGATAAAACTTGCAGCCTGGAGGCTAATGATTGATTTGAAAACAACTTATCACAACAAAGAACAAGATTATATCCCTAACGGGATAGGAGGGAGCCGCCGCGACGCGACGGAACAACATAGAACAACAAACTTTTAGTCGTTAGTGTTTCGCAGGCTGGCAGCCTGCGCCCTGAAGAGGCAGGAGAGGTGAATAAAAGGCGCTAATTTTGCCAATTAACGCCTTTTATAATTGTTGAATCATTTCAGAAATGTTTGTGTCCTTTCTTTCTCCATTGTTTTTTTATTATTTCTCACCTGTTGGATTATTGAAATGAACACTAATTCCATAAAGAAAGAAGGGATTATAATCTCTCCAGTTTAAGGTTATCAAGACGATTATTCTTTTTATCGCCATCAATGTGAACAATCGTATAACCTTCAGGTATTTCTTCTTTGAATGCTTCCCATACCAAATCACAGACACGGCACTCAGTACCATATATAGTAGTATATACTTCGCCATCATTTTTCAGGTACTGCTCACCTTCTTGGTGTTGGGATTGTTGACTAACGCGGGGTTCACAATTTGGATTTTTTTCGTTTTTTTTCGCTTTCATATCTGTATAAATTTAGAATGATTATTATATTTATTTTGTGATGCTTCAACATTGACACAGAAAGATAAGATTACGTTGTCGTTTGACAACAACAAAACAGCACAATCACAATTTACAAGCCATGATACAGCACGCTTCAGATTTGCGTTACTATCGACAGGGCAACCTACGCCGCTAGTCTGAATGGAAATGACGCGAAGCCGTGAAAAAGGAATTGTAATAAGTTGTGCTAAGTTGTTTCCCCAAATAAGCTAGAAGCTAAAAGCTAAATAAACCATAGAAAAGTGACGCGACAAGCGTGATGGACTTGAGTGCTGATCATGACGTTTGAAGTATTCCAACACTACGGCAGTCACTTTTTATGGCTTATTGGTGATTTCATGGCATCATGATTGACTGTTATTAACCTTTCGATGCAAATGTACGTCGTTTTTCGTGCGATTTCAACATCTGTTATACGTATAATATGACTTTTGCAAGCATATGGGCTGATTTGGACGTGTGAAAATGGAGATGCGGATAATGCTTGCAGCCTGGAGGCTAATGATTAATATGGAAACAACTTATCACAACAAAGAACAACAATATCCCTGACGGGATAAGAGGGAGCCGCCGCGAATGCGACGGAACAACTTGGAACAATTTGCTTTTAGTCGTTAGTTTTTCGCAGGCTGGCAGCCTACGTACCCTGAAGAGGCAGGAGAGGTGATAAGCAGTGTGCATTTCGCCAAAGACCTACCTCAGCAGCATTGTCGAATCAGTCCATGTGCGGATTGTTACAGAATTACCATTTATTGATACCGAGAAATAGCAGTCAAATGACCTATGATTCATAATTTTGCATTGAAATAGCAGTTCACACATGTTATGATGAAGGAAACGCTTTTAGGATACTTCTTGATGATTGTCTCTTGTGCCACAGCAACGGCTCAGGAACATCACGATTGGGAGGACCCCTCTATTCTTTCCATCAACAAACTGCCTTATCATGCCACCCTCCAGTTGCCCAGTAAAGAAAAAGAATGCAAGGAGATATCATCACTAGATGGATTTTGGTTTTTCCATTGGTCGAAGGACCCCGATTCTCGTCCTGCAGATTTCTACAAGAAGGAGTTTGACGTTTCCGCATGGGACAAGATAGTGGTGCCTGGTAACTGGCAGATGCAAGGCTACGGCAAGCCTATCTACACAAATGTCACCTATCCTTTTAAAAAGAACGCCCCATACGTGATGGGGGAGCCTGACTCCACTTTCTACTCTTTTCATCATCGCAATCCTGTAGGATCGTATGTCACCTATTTCGACATCATGCAAAAAGAACAAGCATCCTATATACTCCATTTCGGAGGTGTAGAGTCGGCTTTTTATGTGTGGATTAATGGTGAGAAAGTAGGTTACAGCCAAAACTCCATGTCGCCGTCTGAGTTCGACATCACACCATACGTCATCAATGGTACCAACAAGTTAGCCGTGGAGGTATATAGATGGTCTGACGGCAGTTATTTGGAAGATATCGACATGTGGCGGCTCTCCGGTATTTTCCGTCCCGTTCAGTTGTGGGTGCGCCCTCTTGTTCATATCACAGACTACCACTTGCAGGCATCGCCTTGCGAGAACTGGCATGAAGGAGTCTTCAATGCCGAAGTCAAGGTGTGCAACCAAGGCAAGACCGTTGCGAGAAACATACCCATCAGCATCTCCATTGATGAATGGCTGCTTAAAGAGCATATAGAGAGTATTGATGCAGGGGATACTGTGACAATAAGTTTCTCACAACGCTTACCAAATGTTAAACTATGGACACCCCACAGGCCACATCTCTATCCCGTCACGATTACAGCAGGCAATGAGCATTTTGACAATCATGTAGGCTTCAAGAAAGTGGAAATACAAGGCGAAGTCCTCCTGATCAACGGGCAAAAGGTAAAGCTTAAAGGTGTAAACCGTCACGACCATCATCCCCGCACAGGACGCTTTTGCGACCGTGGAACCTATGAACAAGACATCAAGCTGATGAAGCAGTGCAACATCAACCTGTTGCGTGTAGCCGTATATCCCAGCGATCCATATCTATATGAATTGTGCGACCGCTACGGCATGTTCGTCATGAACGAAGCCAACAACGAAAGTCATGGATATGGCATAGGGAACCATACTCTGGGCGACGACCCGCTCTGGCACGATGCACATGTGGACCGTGCCTTATCACTTGTTCTGCGAGATAAGAACCACCCTTCAGTCATTATCTGGTCATTGGGCAACGAGGCTGGAGCAGGTAAGAACGCTCTGGCTATGCGCCAGGCTATCTTGTCTGTCGATACAACTCGCGTGATCTATTACGACAGCGACCGAAGTGTATCCGATATCTATGACGACAGCTATCTCACTCCAGACGAAATGAAAAACGTTGCAAAAAGGGTCAATGACCGCCCCTTCATGATGCGTGAATACTCGCATGCGATGGGCAACTCCATGGGCAATCTGAAGGATTACTGGGACATCATCTATGCCGACTCCAGCATCTGTGGCGCAGCAGTGTGGGACTGGGTGGACCAGGGACTGCAACCTTCCAAACACAATAACGCGAATAAAACCGACTATCTCTATGGCGGCGATTTTGACGACAAACCCAATAGCGGGAATTTCTGCATCAATGGGATAGTGGCTCCCGACCGGAAGCCACACCCCCATTTTTATGAGTTGCAGTATGTCTATCAACCCATCCATTTTACTATAGCTGACGGTAAAATCAACATTCTGAGCATGGATCCATCTGTCAGTGTCAATGACTTTGATTATGCTATAGACACCACAGAGACCAATGGTGAACGTCTCATCGGCATCAAGGCCATGCTCAAACACGATACTCCCTGGGCAAGACGTGGGTTTGTGGTAGCCCACGAACAGTTTGTAGATGGACGGTACGCTTATCCGCAAACTTTTGATGATTTTGAGGATTTTTCGGGGGAAAAGACAAGGATACAAGAAAAGATCAAAGTCAAGCAAACAAGCCTTGAGGTCAACATCATCACCCAACACGGCGAGGTAGTAATAGACAGGAACGGAGCACTTACCAAAGTCGTGGTGAATAATGAGAACCTGCTCATGGCACCTCTTGAACCCTACTTCTGGAAACCTGAAAACGACAATCAGCACGCGGCCAAATTCGCCTCTCGGCTCAAGGTCTGGCAGACAGCTGCAGCAGACCGCCAACTGAAGTCCTTCGACGTGCAGGTCATCAAGGGCGTGGCTCAAGTCAAAGCCTCTTTTTCCCTCCCCATAGGTGCTGACTACACCCTTTCCTACAGCATACATCCTAACGGAACAATCATGGTTGATGCGGATTACCAACCCCTTGCTGACTTCAACGACAACTCTTTGGATGAACCCCGAAAAACCATACCTAAATTTGGAATGCAAATGCGACTACCTGCCGATTTCGAGCAAGTGGAATGGTATGGCAAGGGACCCTTTGAAAACTATCCCGACCGTAAACTGTCACAACACATTGGCCGATACAAGATGCCACTGAACCAGTATGAAGTGGAATATGTCAAACCACAGGACAATGCCAACCGCTGCGACGTACGGTGGATGAACCTGTCCACACTCGATGCCTCACAACACATCACCATCTATGGGGCGCAACCCCTCTGCATCAGAGCTTGGAATTATGGTGAAGAAGAATTACAGGCTTCCCACCCCTCAGAAATGCACAGGGGGCAGTTCGTCAACATCAATATCGATCTTGACCTGCATGGTGTTGGTGGTGTTGATTCCTGGGGAGCACGCACACTGCCTCAATATACCGTAGATGGACGTAAACCACATCACTACCGTTTCTTCATTCGATACTAAACGACACCATTTCATTTTGCAGAACAAAAAACATAATATTATTCAGTATGAGATTAACTAACTTTTTCGCTCTGGCAATTTCTGCCCTCATGAGCGTAGGTGTCATGGCACAGACTGACGTCACAGCAGACTATCTTACAAACTACAGTTTCGACAGTGGGTTCCATTACAAAAAAGGAGCTACCAACGAGGTGAAACAGGAAATAAAAGACATCAAGGGGTGGACTGCCGGATTCACTGTTGATTACACCATCACGGGTATCTATGAATACGGATTCGCTGGTACCTTCAACGGTGGTTCGGTACCCGACAAAGGTTACAACGGAGAGGCTACAGGAGGTGCTCTCGCCCTGTCCACAGGATGGGGTGTGTCGATGACCTACTACCAGACAGTCACTCTTCCCGCAGGCGTTTACACCATCTATGCGCCTACTTACAATGGAAAGTCGGCCACCAAGGGAACATCGGAACTGTCGTGGGTTCCAGTCAATGGTACGGCTGTCAAATCCACCATCAAGAGCTACCCATCCAAAGCATGGACACTCGACCAGATAACCTTCACCCTCACTCAAGAGACAAAAGGCAAGATACAGATTGGCTACCAAGCAGGCGACGGAGGTTCCAGCAACTCTGCCAACTTGCTGATTGACTATGTGCAGATTCTCGTCCAGGACATGACTGCCATCAAGGAAAAACTGAGCCAGACGTTGCAGTCTGCCACTACAACGTACGCCGACGGAAGCGGACGCGAGGCATCCAGCCTTTTGGCTGCCATCGAACAAGCACAGGCTGTGCTGGACAATGCGGAATCTACTGTTGGCGACTTACTTACTGCCGATGAGGCACTTCAGGCTGCACTGGACAACTACCATTGGCTCAATGCCTCGGAAACCAATCCTGTGGACTGCACCGACCTGTTCCTGACCAATCCCTCCTTCGAGGACGGCACATCAGGATGGACGGTGAAGGGGATGAGCACACAGAGCAACAATGTGTTCTCACAAAAGGAGGGGACCTATTATCTTGAAGCATGGACCAGTATCGGAAACAAAATTGGCAACACTTCTGTCCTTCAGACAATCACGGGACTTCCCAAAGGCAAATACAAACTCACCGCTACGGCTCTCCACATCCAGCAGACGGGCAGCGGAAGCAACACCAATAACGGCTCCGCACAGAAGGGAGCGACACTCGTGGCGGGACTGCACCAGACCACCATCACCGCCATGCGCACTTACTCCATCGAATTCACCGTTGTTGATGAGAACGAAAAGACCAATATCGGTGCCATGACCGTGAACCCCACTGGCAACTACTTCTGCGTGGATAACTTCCGTCTGCTCTATATTGGTGAAGTGGCAACCAATGACTATGCAAAAGCACTGGAAGAACTCATCACTGTGGGTGAGAAAGCACTCGCCAAACCCATACAGGACGTTGCCACCGAAGCGCTCAGTGCCGCTATTGAGCAAGCTCGTACCGCCTTGCAGGGAATAGGAACTGATGATGCGGGCAATACGATATACGATGAAACCGCCATCGAACAGGCACATAGTGCTCTCAACGATGCCATACAACAGGCCAAAGACTCGCACCAACTCTACGATGACCTTGCACAACGAATTGACTATGCCAAGAAAGTAGTCAACTGGTGGAAAGATTCTGAGCGCAAGTCCACTACTGTCAACAATCTTATGTCTGCCATCGAGACGGCCAACGAGCGCATGGAGGACTACACACTCACTGATGATCAGTTACGCGGCGCCGTCAACGCCCTCAACAGACGCATCACTGCCGTAGATAAGAAAATCTACTGCAGCGGCAGTGCCTGTGGATCCGATGCCAAACTCCAGGACAATGACAACCAGTGGAGTTACAAACGGTCCATGCAGTCCAAGCACTGGGTGGTCTTCTGGGAGAAGGGCTATGGTGACGAAGCGCCTGAACCCGTGGCGAATATCCTTTCCACTGCCGACAAGATATTTGAGATGTACGCCAACAAACTTGGATTCATCACCATCAATCAGGGTAAGTCCAAAACCGACACCTACAAGATGATTATCCGACTCAAATCTACCAGCGATTGGATTGCCGAAGGCAGTGGCATCGACAACCAGATTGGTATGCTCACCCTCTCGCGATGGGCCTATACCTCGAGGGGAGGTCAGACTGTGGCTCATGAGATAGGTCACTGCTTCCAGTATCAAGTCCACTGCGACAACGGCGACTGGAACGGGTGGATGTACAATTGGCATCAGTCAACCCAGAATCCGTTCTGGGAAATGTGTGCCCAGTGGATGGCGTACGTGTATTATCCCAATCAGTTACTCGATGGCAATGAATGGCTCTGGAACTCGCTCAACGGCATGCATCGCCATCCTATGGCTGGCTATCTCCGCTATGAGAACTTCTTCATCCAGAATTGGTTCGTGCACAAATTCGGATGGGATGCTGTAGGCCGTCTTTGGAACGATTGCAAAGATCCCGAAGACCCTTTCGAAACCTATATGCGCACACGCATGACTGGCAGCATTTCACAGAAAGTCAGTTTGCTCGGTGATGAGATGTGGGAATGGGGAGCGAGAATGACCACCTTCGACCTCGACCCCATACGATCCATCGCTAACGGTAAGGCCAGTTGGCGCAGCCAGACTGCCCTTACCAAGGATGCAGAAGGATATTGGTGGCCTGAGAAGAAGGCCTGCATAGAGAACTACGGCAACAACGCCATACGCATTAACGCTCCTTCTAAAGCCACAACCCTATATGTGGATTTCGAAGGCAAGGCTGGGGAGGAAGGATATACAGCCTACAACACTAACCGCGCTGGATGGCGCATCGGTTTCGTGGCGTTCAAGGGCGATGGTACACGTATCTACAGCGACATCACACGCGCCACTTATAATGACGCTAACCACTCCATATCCTTTGATTGTCCTGCAGGTTGCACCCACGTTTGGCTGGTTGTCAGCGGAGCACCCACGTCCTATTGGTCGCGCGATCTGACCAACTGGGTGGAAAGTACTGCCGAACAGTGGCCATACAGAGTCAAGTTCTACATGACCAATGTCTATGGAGAGCCTAACAACGGAGTTCCCTCTGGCATCGAGGAAATAGCTGGCGGTAACCAGCAAGCGAACGATGAGAATGTGTATTCCATCTCTGGCCAACTCGTTCGACAAGGCACCACATCGCTCGACGGACTGCCTCACGGCATCTACATCGTGGCCGGTAAGAAAGTATTGAAGTAAGGGAATTCATCGCTTGCCTGATTCTATGAGCGGAATGAAACGCGAATGTGTTTCATTCCGCTGCAATCAGAACACTGTTTTTTATCTCGATTGGCAGGTAAATCCGATATTTTATTTATATTTGCGACATGAACGTGCATTCAGGGGAACAAGAAATTCTACCAGCACTAACCCCAAATTCAGTGCTGCAATGAACGTTCCTGCTTGAAACACTACTATAAAAACAAAACAGATATTATTTCAGCTACATGATTCCAGCTTCGTCCACAACAGGGCGAATCATACTCTGCCTCTTGATCGGGTGGCTTTCCACTAAATCAATCAATGCTCAGTCAGGTTCAGCCCTTTACGACATCGCCACCATTAAGAATATACCTTGGGGAAATGTACACGTTTTCTTCCGCGACAGCGAAGGCTACTTGTGGTACAGCACCGAGGAGGGACTTTATCGTGACAATGGGTATCAGCCAGATGTGTTCTGTTCCAATGAGAGCAATCCCCAGCTGATGCGTTCGAATTGTATCTATGATATAGTGGAAGATGGAAAGGGGCATATTTGGTTCGGGACGACGATGGGGGCCTATGTCCTTGACAAGAATGACTATGGCATACACGGCATCGCTGAGGATAAGACGCAGCGGTTGCCTGTCGAGGCTATCTATGCCCTTAGCGATGGCACAGTCTGGATGTCAACTGGAGACGTTCTCTTGCATTTTGACCCCAACGAGCAACTTATTCAGCAGATTGACGTGTCGAAGCGGAGCGATGGACAAAAGTTTGTCAACGCTTTCTACGAAGACAGCCAGCATTCACTATGGTTGGCCCAGAGTGGGGGCTGTATGTGGCGTTATGACATTCAGAGGCAGGATTTCATACCCTATCCCAAGGTGGAAGATATAGATCCGCAGTGTATGTTGGAAGATTCAATTCATGGATGCTATTGGATAGGCACATGGGGAAAAGGCGTCGTGAAATACATCCCCAATATGGTCGGCAACAACGCCATCTATGAATTTCAACCCGCCACATACAGCCTCGACAACAAAGATATCGGTGAAATACTGGATATGGAGATGGATTTGCACACTGAACTCCTTTGGGTTACCACAGCGGCTGGAATGTATGCCTATCAGTTTGATGAAGACGGCACTCTTTGCCCATGCGCCATCACACAACAACTTCCCAAAGGAAAATACTATCTGCGCAACATCACACGCGACCCGTATGGGAACCTTTGGGTTTCAGGAGCTTCAAGCCATGTCTTCATGTTGCCACGAGCCAATGAGGGCATTCTGAAATACGCCGGCAGATGGAAACGGCAGATCGACGACGATTCACTGTTTGTGACGATGCGAAAGAAGATGCCCGACCTTTTACGTGTCGTACATGATGCTGACGGCAACATCTTCTACCAAGGACGTCAGACTGGTTTGTGCATGTTGCGCCAAGGGGAGGAACAACCAACTACCTTGTTGAAGGAATTCGAGACATGTTCGTGCCTGACGTTGCTCAACGACGGTACATTGTGTATAGGCACGGTCCTCGGGAGTGTTTACACCTTTCATCCCCATACGGATAAGGCTCCTTGTTATGTGCCTCAACTCAGCAACCCACAAGGGAAGAAAATATTGGATGTGAAACAAGATTCCAATGGCCATATATGGGTACTCACGCGCGAAAGTGTCAAGGAATGGGACAGAGAGTCCGACAATTGTCGCTCGCTGCTTTGTAACCATCCTATGATACACATGGACCATTTCTCTACCTTGAATGTGACTCAAGGCGACTCGGTCTGCGTGGGGGAAGAAGAAAGTTACTGCATCTTGACCTCAACCCGTTTTCAAGACTTTGCCCAATCCGATGCAAAAGCCAGGGTTTCCACCGTGATCATTGACAACAAGATTGAATACATTGGTCAAGACCGCCAGACACTTGATGTCGATTGTCATGCCAATGTCGTTGAGTTAAGGCTTACCACACTGCGCCACCATCTTTCCTCTCAGGTTCAGTTCGCTTACAGATTACTGAAAAAAGGCTTTTGGGGCGATAGTATGGGAGACTGGGTGGAACTACCCGTAGGCAACAACACCATCGTGCTGACTTCACTTAGGAAAGGCGACTACACCGTAGAAGTGCGTGCAACCAACGGACAAGGCATCTGGGGGCAACCAGTCAAGGTCATCCTTTTGCATCGTCTGCCTGCCTGGTGGGAAACATGGTGGGCATACACGCTCTATGCGGCATGTCTTGCGGCATTGGCCTTTTGGGTGCTCAGGTGGTACTCTCTGTATGTGCGCAGTAAACGCATGACACAGATGGAAGAACAACTCACCGAACTCAAATTCCGTTTCTTCACAAACATCAGTCACGAACTGCGCACACCATTAACGCTTATCTTGGTACCAGTGGAGCAGATGCTCGCTGGTAAGAAGGCCTTGTCCGAACGCGACCAGATGAGATTGGAGAGCATTCAGCGAAATGCCTTGGAACTGCAACAACTCGTCAATCAATTGCTCGATTTCCGCCGGATGGAGATAGGAGTCCAGACACTCTCGCCTCGTCATGCTGATATCAGCGGATTCATACTGGCAGCAGTCGATGCTTTCCATCCCCTGGCCCAGCGAAAGGGCATCACTTTGTCGTATGAGCATCCCAATGAACCGATCTACGCTACTTTCGACCACGAGAAGATGCATCACATCATCTGGAACCTGCTGAGCAATGCGATGAAATTCACACCTGAGGGTGGATATGTGAAAGTGTTGCTGAAAGGTCCAGAAAACGGCGACAACCGCATGTCGGTGCATGTCATCGATAGCGGTGTGGGCATTCCTCCTGTTGACCTGCCTCATATCTTCGACCGCTACTACCAAGCGGAGAATAGCAAATCACATGGTGGAAGTGGCATTGGTCTGCACATGGTACGTGAACTCGTCAGACTCCATGGCGGGGAAGTAGGCGTGGAAAGTCAGTTGGGCAAAGGGTCTGATTTCTGGTTCGTGATGCCTTTGATTTGCCAAGGGGGCGCTACGGCGGACGAAAACCACGGAGCACCGGAACCTAAGAATGAAAATATTGACGCGATTGGTGAAATAGCCAGAGACCAGACCACCGACAGCATCTTGTTGGTGGAGGACAATCTGGAAATGCGCACGCTCATTGCCGACCAATTGCGCGACGAGGGCTACCATGTTGTTGAAGCCAGTGATGGAAAGCAGGGGTGGCAACTGCTTTCCGAAACAGACAATATTTGTCTCGTCATCAGCGATGTCATGATGCCTGTCATGGATGGGTTTGAATTGTGCCGACATATTAAGTCCTCGGAGCAGACAAGCCACATCCCCGTCATCTTGCTCACTGCCAAAACCAGCGAAGAGTCAAAACTTGAAGGGTACAAAATGGGAGCCGACTGCTATTTGACCAAACCCTTCAGTCCTGCCGTATTGCTTAATCGTATCAAGCATTTACAAGAACAGCGTGCCTCCATTCAGCAAAAATACCAGCACGATGAAGAACACGAAGTGGCTCAACTGACATATTCACCAATTGACGAGGAACTGATTACGCGGGCCCAAAGGGTGGTGGAGTCTCATCTTGCCGACAAGGATTACAACGTTGAACAGTTTAGCAACGATATGTGCACAAGCAGAATGACGCTTTATCGGAAAATCAACAGCATCACTGGCCAGTCACCCAGCGAGTTTATCACCACAGTACGTCTGAAACACGCTGCTAAGCTGTTGCGGACGACCTCCCTCACAACCCAGCACATTGCCGAACTGACAGGTTTCTCCTCACCAAGTTATTTCACCAAGAACTTCAAGAAAATGTTCGGCAAATTACCGAAAGACTACAGAACTCAAGGATGAGAGATTCCCGCTTTTGGAACAAGCAACAACAATCTTTACACGAACCGTTCTGAGGCATCTGACGCTAAAAGCTAAATAAGCCATTAAAAGTGACGCGACAAGCGTGATGGACTTGAGTGCTGATCATGACGTTTGAAGTATTCCAACACTACGGCAGTCACTTTTTATGGCTTATTGGTGATTTCATGGCATTATGATTGACTGTTATTAACCTTTCGATGCAAAAATACGTCGTTTTTCGTGCGATTTCAACATCTGTTATACGTATAATATGACTTTTGCAAGCATATGGGCTAATTTGGACGTGTGAAAATGGTGATGCGTATAAGTCTACGGCTGATGGCTAGTACAAAAGCATACTCTTTTCACAAGAGTCGTACTTGTCGTCGGAGTCTTCAAGGCTGAGC
>JAFXVU010000252.1 GCA_017534705.1 Bacteroidaceae bacterium | reverse complement strand
ATCCTCATCATCATCCACGTCGTCATCCTCATCATCATCCACGTCGTCATTGTCTATCGCTTCATGAAACCAGAAGATGCCTGAATCAAGACGTTGAATCATGTGTTTCAACAGTTCTTCCCAATCCTCGTTTCCTAACGAAGCCCTCTCATACGACACGACAATGGCGTTTTCCACTAAAACCGCTTTGACGTATTTTACGCGGTTGTTGAAACTGTTGACCTTCTTGAGGATGTCAAGTTCATCCATGTCATCGCCATCCAAATCTTTCCTTACTGCCAGCACGAGGAAGTTCTTGTCTTCCTTGTTGTAGATGTAGAGGTAAGGGTTACCTTCATAGTTAAAGACATAAGCCTTTTCATCCATATGCTTCAATTTGAAGCCCATTTTCCTAAGCGCGTCAGTCACTTGCTTTTTCATAACCGATAATGTTTTGAGATTGTTTCTATATGATGTAGTTCATCGTAGTTTACAAAATAATCATCCGCATGGCAGAATGCCATAAAGCGTTCCCTCCTGGGGTACGCAGGCTGCCAGCCTGCGAAAAACTAACAACTAAAAGCCATTACTTGTTGTTCTATGTAGTTCCGTCGCGTCCGCGGCGGCTTCTTTCTATCCCGTTAGGGATATTGTTGTTTAAAGTTGTGCTAAGTTGTTTCCCCCCAAAAATAAGCTAACAGCTAAAGCCTAATCAATCGTATTCGTCAAACTCCCTATGAATCAATGGAAGCCTATGACTTGTGGTTGGCAACCCGTCTCCTGTGGTGAGAACTCGTTGCGCAAGCGCTCGTACTCCTTGAGGTCGCGGCTGCTGACCGATGGAGTCTTTCTAGCAATAGCCTCCTCCACCTGTGCCTGGGTAATGACCTTGTAAGGTGTTCCCTTTTCCTTGATGCTGATGTTGAACATCTCTCTCGACGCCATACTGACAATGTAAGTGATGTCGCTGCAATTGTATCCCTTGGTCAGAAGGGCCAGTTTGCCGTAGTCGATGTTGTTCGCCACCGGCAACTTGGAGAGTCTCAGTCGGAACAGTGCCTCACGCGCTTTCTCGTCAGGCATGTCAACATAGAACTTCTCGTCGATTCTGCCACTTCTGAGCACCGCTTTGTCGATGATTTGAGGTCTGTTTGTGGCTGCTATCACATAGACACCTCTCTCCGACGCATTGTTGAGCATACAGAGAAACTCGTTGACCTCATCATTCTGATTAGCAGAATCTGGTTTCTCCGTACGGGCTGGTACCATGGCATCGAACTCATCGAGGAACAAGATACAAGGGGCGTTCTCAAAGCTTTTCTTGAAGCGCTCACCAATTTTACCTTGGGTACCATGGATGTAGGGCGAGGCAATGTCGTCAGGCACAATCTTGTAATAATTGATGCCCATTTCCTCCGCGAGCTTCTCCACAAAGTAAGTCTTGCCGCAGCCCGGAGGACCATAGAGCAGCACGCTGGGCGGACGAAGACCGTAAACCGAAGCACATTCAGGATTCTCCACCACATTAATCACTGCCTCTTTGACCAAACGCTTCAGGTCGTCCATACCTGCCACAGCGTCGAGACCGCAACATGCAGCATTGCCCGAAGGCTGCTTATCCTCCTCATGATGGTCATTGTCGCCATCAGAAGAATCGTTCTTACGACTGTTTTTGACGGAATGTCTGCGAATTCCCTTTGGGGTCTTCTGCCCAAAGATCGACTTCTGGAACAGTTCCTTCTCTTTTTCACTCATGGGTTTCATGACTTCCTCCTTTCTTTGTTGTATATATTTCTGGCTCAACTTTCATTAATCACCAACCGTGTCGATGGCAACGGCTGGACTAGAAACTTGTGTATTTCAATTCTGATGCAAAAATCGTCTTTTTTCCTTTGTATAGCAAATAACATTCAAGCTTTTTTCACCCTCAGAAAATCTTTCATCTACAGAAATAGACCATTGCACCAGCAAAACCTCAATTTAGCCCATTATTTCGTGCTTGTTCCATGATTTTTGGAGACTTACAAAGTATCAGTATCGTCCAGCACGAAAGTGCTTAACTCCCCTTTTAACTCCCTTTTAACTCCCCTTTTAACTCCCCTTTATAAAAAAAGAGACGCACATTGAAGTACGTCTCTCTTTGTTTTCATTTCAGTCCTGGCCACTGGCCTCGGATTTGTTTGCATTGCGTGTAGAGGCTGGGGCAATTGAATACCTGGTGCAGTTCGTTGTCAGGTTGCTTGATAATCTCGACACTGCGTTGGTGGGTGTCCCAACCGTCGCCCATGACGTAGATATACATCACGCATCCCGAACCCATAAACTGCATCCCCTGATGCTGGTTCACACTGGCCTTCATCTCCACCGTGTAAGGCTCGACGGGTGTATAGCCATTCTCGGGTTTGGCTCCCTTCAGCACCGCTGCAGGAATATAGCGCTGGGTGTAGGGGTCGTTGGCTGGCGCGTACTTTGAAGTGCTGAATCTGTCCTTCAATATCGACACGACGGAATTCACGTTGGTGGGCCAGTTGATGAGTTGGATACAACGAAGTCCCTCCTCGCGGTCACGCCCGTAAATCTCCATCGCCATCGTCATCATGGCTGCGGTGCCATGTGGTGTCTTGCCGAGGAACTCTTTGTAGAGCGCTTCGAACTCGTTGTAGTCAGCGGGAACGTTGGTGAATGTCACAACGCCTGTGGCAGAAGGGTTGTAAGCCTCCGCGGTCAGGTTGCCCTTCATCGTGTAGGTGTGGCTTCCGTATCTCCACGTACTTAGTCCTGTGTTTTGTTCCATGTGTGCTCTGGTGTTTTGTCCTATACTTTGCCCTGTACCTTCTTCACCACCGTTTTGCTTGAGAAGCGTAGCGAAAAAGGTTTTCAGCAATGACAGGAGAATTGATTTCAAGTTGTTCATTATTATTGGTTTTTATGTGATTTCAGTTCCGAAGTCTTCCAACCGTGTTTTTACTTCACAATGACGAAACCGCCGTCACCCTGGGCGGTAATCTTCACTTTCTTGGGGTTGGAAATCTTCACCTGCTTCATTTCTGGCTCTCGGTCCTTGCCGTCGCTATAAACGGTCACTACATCGCCCTTGCTGAACATAGGCAGGGAGAGTTCGAAGGTCTGGGCGGTCTTGGAGGCAGTCACACCGGCGACGTACCATTTCTCGCCATGTCTGCGCGCCATCACCACCGACTTGCCTGGGTAGCCGTCGATGAACTGTGTCTCGTCCCAAGTGGTAGGCACCTGGCGGAGGTAATCTATGCAGATGGCAGGAGCGTCGTCGAGGTTGTTGGGCGTAAGGGCGAAGTTCTGAATGGGGTTCTGGAAGAGGACGGTGGTGGCGAGCTGGAAGGCGTCTGTCGTCTTGCGGGTGTTGCCACGCTTGTTGTCACGGCTCATCCTGCGGTTCATGAAACATCCACCGTACTCCATGCAGCCCACTGTGTTGCGGATGAATGGATGGGTGCTGGTGTTCACGGCCTCCTCGTCACAGAAATGCTGGGAGAAGTAGATGTTCTCGCTGGCCAGCACAGCCTCGCTGCCCACGTAGTTGGGATAGAGCACCTCCCACCCTCTTGGCAGTGTGCAACCATGGAAGATGACCATCAGTCCGTAGTCGTTGGCATCACTCAGAATCTGCTCATACAGGCGTATGGTCTCTTGCTTGTCGCCTCCGAAGAAATCCACCTTGATGCCCTTGGCGCCGATGCTCTTCAGCCACTTCATCTCCTTCTTGCGCACGATGGGGTTGTCCATGCGGTTGATGGGACCCTGCACAATGTCGTTCCAATAACCGCTGGAGCTGTACCACACGAAAGGACTGACGCCCTTGCTGTGTGCATACTGGGCGAGGCGTTCCATGCCCTCCTTGCCGATGTTGGTGTCCCACCAGTTGTCGATAAGCACGAAGTCGTAGCCCATGGCGGCAGCAGGTCGATGTACTTCACCTGGTCGTCGTAGTTGATGCTGTTGTCCTGCCAGACAATCCAGCTCCAAGTGCCGCGTCCGTATTTGTAGTCGATGCTGGGTTCATAGAGGGGTTCGAGGTTGTCCCAAGGTATGGTGGTCTCGACGATGGGTTTCAGTGTGCTGCCCACGGTGATGGTGCGCCAAGGGGTATGGCCAGGCAGCGCGAAGGCTGGTTCCACCGAGCCGTTGCCGTTGTTTTCCTCGGCCATGGGGAAGGCAATGGTGTAGAGACCGCCAGCAGTGGCGTCGCTGAGGTGGCTGCCACAGTAGTGGCTGTCCAAACCCGTTTCACTCACCAGCACCCAACCGTCTTCACCCACCTTGAAGAGGCAGGGGAAGGTGAAGCCGTGTCCATACTGCGACCTCGCGCTCATGGGCGCGTCGAGTTTGTACTCCTCCTCATAACTGGGTTTGGTGCGTTTCCATCCTATCATGGCGTCGCTCTGCGGACAGAGGAAGGTAGTGGTCTGCGCGGGGAAGTCGAAACCTGTGGTTTCCTCCATCACCCTCAGGCTGCCAGTTTCCTCGGGATGGTGCACCATATAGCGGAAGGCGATGTCGTTGTCGCTGACGCGGAACTCCACGTCCATCTTCTGCTTCCTGCTGTTCTGCAGGGTTAAGGTCAAGGCGTTGGCCTTATAATCCACCTGGCTCTGCTTGGAGCGGTCGAGCGTGTAATGGCGGTCGATGACGGCGGTCTTCTCCTCCACGAAACTGAGTCCCTGGCTGTAGTCTCCGATGTTGGTACGGAGTCCTAGTGGCGAGGCCTCAATCATCTCCTTTCCCGCATACTTCACTAAGTAGGTGGCTTTGCCGCCCGTCAGTTCTACATCCACCACCAATTGCTGGTCTGGGCTGCTCACAGTGTGTTTCTGAGCCTGCATGCCCATGGCGCACATCAGCGCCAGAGCAGCGAGTGTTGTCTTTTTGTTTATCATATTATTAGTATTGATGTTGATATTGTGCTTTTTCCTTTGAAAAGCAAAGATAACACTATTTTTCGTATATGAGAAGAAATGAAGGGAATAGTTTGTCTCTTCTCATGGAATACTGTAATTTTGCAGCCGAGAATAAAACAGTACTTACCAAGTGGTCGGCAACCCGCCTCCCACATCCCTGGAAGGGACATCTCCTAATAACCATAGGCACATGAAGCGAAGCTGAATGCTACTTGTGAGTAACCTAAAACAGATGGAAAGAAACAAAGAAATCTACAAAGTCACCCTGATAGGCGGGGCGGTGAATGTCGTCCTGGTCCTCTTCAAGTTTGTGGCGGGCATCGTCGGACACAGTGCCGCGATGTTGGCCGATGCTGTGCACTCGCTCAGCGACTTTGTGACCGACTTGATAGTGATTGTCTTCGTTCGCATCAGCGGAAAGCCCAAGGACAAGTCACACGACTACGGACATGGCAAGTACGAGACATTGGCCATGACCGTCATCGGGCTGGCCCTGTTTGCCGTGGCATTGGGCATTGTTTATGGAGGCGTGATGAAGATAGCGGCATGGCTGGACGGCCAGCAATTGCAGACCCCGGGGCTGTTGGCGCTTTGGGCAGCCTTGCTGTCTGTCGTGTTGAAAGAAGCCGTTTACCGCTATTCCATCATGAAGGCCCGGCAACTCGATTCACAAGCCGTGAGAGCCAATGCCTGGCATCATCGTAGCGACGCGCTGTCCTCTGTGGGCACTGCCTTGGGCATCGGAGGAGCCATCTTCTTAGGCAGTCGATGGGCGGTGCTCGACCCTGTGGCATCGGTCATTGTCGGACTGTTCATCGTCAAAGTGGCGTTCCAACTGTTGCGTAATGGCATTGGAGACCTGATGGAGCAATCATTGCCCGACGAGGTGGAGGCGGAGATGCTGCGCATCGCTGGTTCGGTGGATGGTGTGGCAGAGCCCCATGACCTGCGCACCCGACGCATCGGCAACCACTACGCCATCGAACTGCATATCCTGGTGGATGGCAACATCTCGCTCCGCGAAGCCCACGACAAAGCCTCTGAGGTGGAAGACCTGTTGCGTCAGCATTATGGCAACGACACCCACGTCGTCGTCCATGTCGAACCCAAATAAATCATCCACTTGACAGGGTACGCAGGCTGCCATGTGGATGATTAATTTGGAAACAACTTAGCACAACTTTATACAACAATATCCCCTAACGGGATAGAAAGAAGCCGCCGCGGACGCGACGGAACAACATAGAACAACAAGTAATGGCTTTAGTTGTTCTTTTTTCGCAGGCTGGCAGCCTGCGTACCCTACCATGCTAAGTTGTTTCCCAAAATGACCAACAAAAAACCACCAGGTTTGTTTACCCGGTGGTTTTCTTATTTTAGTCCTTCAGCGAGTACGTGATGGTAGATACCACACGGACTTTCTTCTTATACGGGATGTCGGCAGATTCGATAGAGAACTCGCCCTGTCCAGCTTCCACAATCTTGTTGATGGTGGAGTGGCTGTTTTCAGCAAACTGACTGGCAGTCTTCTCAGCGTTTGCAATCGCCTCAGCCATCATCTCCGGCTTCAGTTTCTGGAATTGCGTGTAGTCATAGTCAGCGTAGTCGGATTGCAGGATGACATTCTGGTCAATCAGTTCATCCACCTTGAGTCTCAGCTCGCTGATAAACTTCGTGTCATTCGACGCCACCTTTACAGAACGTCCCACAGTGTAATGGTAAAGAGGTTTGTTGTCGCCCCAGACATTGGCCAGATTGTCATTCACATCGAACGTGGCAACCGTGACGGTTCCCTTGTCCTTGATGCCGTTCTTTTCCAGAAACGCCTTGATGATTTCCACCTTACCATTGATAACGTTAAAGAGAGGCTTCAGTTCGTTGCCCGACTCCTGTAAGCTCATCGTCCAGATGACCTTGTCGGCATCCACCTCCTTCTCAGCCAGACCCTTCACCGTAACCCGACGGTCCTTGTTGGTGAAGTTGTCAATACCGCCCTTGATGCACAGCCCCAGAGCCCAGAGCCCCACAGCTATGATGGCAGCCACAATGATTTTCTCGTACTTCTGCATGACCCTAAAATTTTTAAGTTTAACAATATCCTCTTCCCTTGATAGAGGCAAGCAAAAGTACCATTTTTTCCCATCCACGCAAAAGTTTTTACAACATTGTAATACTATTTAAGATAGTTTTAGACTCCCCTCCCCTCTCTGTAGAAAGCCTCGCACCCGTTATAGTGTTGCAAAGGTACGAATAATGAGAATGAAGGCAGAAATTATTGTAAAGCGAATTTGAGTTTTTGAGGTGAATAAAGTCAAGGGGGGAAGGATAGTTTTTGGGGAAACAACTTGATTAGGCTTTAGCTTTTAGCTTCTAGTTTATTAAGGAAACAACAATCCACAACTTTAAACAACAGTATCCATGCAGGGAGTGATAGAGCCGCCGCTGACGCGACGGAACAACTGGGCACAACGGAGGAAAAAATAGGTTTTAGTTTTTAGCTGTTAGCTGCTATTGTTTATAGATCAAGAAGGTGAAAAAGTGGTGATGTCAAATGTTTCCTAGTAAATGTTAAAACAAAGTTAAATATGCAGAATATGCATTTATATACGTGTTAAATTGCACTTTTTGGACAACTTTTCGCATATCCATGCAATGTTATATGCAAAAATGTTTCATGGATATGACATTTTAAAACATTTGCTGCGCCTAAAATGATCACGCTCGGCATAGCTCGAACAAGTTCGACTCTGCACTCGCTTAATTGCATTTTTGACCGTTGAACATTGAGGATGGATGACATGAAGCTAAAGCAAAAAAATTAAGGCATAAAAAAAGGTTGTACCGCATTGTGAGACATGCGGCTCATAACTTTGCACTCGAAAGTTGAATTATTAACTAAAAAACTCATCAATTATGGATTATAGCGAAGTGAAAAAGCTGATTAGTTCCATCAGGGAGGGGAACTATCAGGTGGACTACGAAGAGCCCAACAACATCGAAAGCTGCACTGCCCCCGACGGAAGAACATTCTACAAGGTGGCAGACTTGGACGGTCCCAGATCGAGTACCAATTTCGGTGCATGCTATGTCGAGGTAAATGGATATCATTTCACATTCGACTGGGGATGCGAGTACTATGAAGACAGGGTTGAGAGTGACTTCTTCGACCAGTTAGAGGAGAGTGAGTTCGACGACGACATCGATGACGATTACGACATAGATAGTATCATCGATGAAATCATGGAAGAATTCGAGAAACGTGACGACATATACATAGGTCCATTTACCGATGTCGACGGCCAGATGGAAGTCTATGCCATGATTCACGACTTGAGCGACCCTGAGTACTACTATTACGACGACGAAGATTGCCCGATAGACATCGACAGCAGTTGGCAAAAGTTGACACCTCCCAAGGAATTGGGATACGGCACAGTCGAATACGAAGGGCAGGAATACTATCTTGTTGAAGACCCCAGCGATGCCGACCTAGACGCCATCTATGCCGTCAGGAGTGATGAGGCGCCTGGTGACCATGGTGAATACAGCACCGTCATCATGCAACTTGAAGAGAATGGCGAAGGGTGTAATGCGCTCAGCCTTGAAGACTCCGACGACAAGTACGACTCTTGTGAAAAGAGTATGCTTTTGTACTAGCCATCAGCCGTAGACTTATACGCATCACCATTTTCACACGTCCAAATTAGCCCATATGCTTGCAAAAGTCATATTAT
>JAFXVU010000251.1 GCA_017534705.1 Bacteroidaceae bacterium | reverse complement strand
ACTTTGCACTCGCTGCCGTCGGCCAACTGCCAACCGCCTTTCACCACGCAACCCTTGTCGCGCTGGGCGGCGTTCTCCACATAAACTGGAGAACCGCTTTTCGAGAGGAAGTAGTGCTTGTCGCACTCGATACCTGTCTTGGTCTCGTCGATACCGGTAATCTCGCTGTCGTCCTCATGAACGATAGTGTGGGTGTTCAGCAAGTCGCGTAAACGGTTGAAGAGTTGCGTGTCGCTGAAGGATACGTTCGACAGGGGCTGGCCGATATAGCCCTGGCCTGTGGTGTAGTCATAGACATACTCATAAGCGGTGGCTTTTGGACGGCTGTTGGTTTCATCCCATGAAATAAGGTACGCGCGTTGCTCTCCTGTCTGGTTAGCGAACGAAACTGGGTCGATGTACCAGAAACTCTCGTCGGAAGGAACGAAGAAACTGAACCTTGAACTCATGGCCAATAGGTAAGCGTAGAAGTTGGTCTGGATGTCAAGGGTCTCCCTCGAGAAGGCGTATTTGAAAATCTGCATGTCGCGAGCCACGTAGGCTGGGGCTGATACTGCAGCGTACTGGGCTGGAGTCAGCACCTCGTCCATCAGATAAACAATACCGTTGTTGGCCAGAAGAACATCCTCGATGTACTGAAGGTCTTCATCATCTACCATTGGATCCTGAGCATCGTCCTTGATGGTCTCGAACTTGCTTGGAACTGAGGAATTGAACGACACCTTCATCAAGTTGTTGATCAGGGCCTGGATGACGCTCAGTGGTATCTGGTCTATTACCTTATATATACCTTCGAAATCTGTAGGGCTGCTCACGCTGTTCATCATGTCGGGGGCATAGGCCTCAAGAAGGAAACGGCCACCACCGTCGGCGCTGAAGAAGTAGTCGTACATGCGGCTGTCGGTTGGGGCGAAAATCACACCCATGTCCTCTTCCTTGGTCGTGCGGTCGTCGCTCTGGAAGAAATTCCATCCCGGGTCGAAGTTCAGGTAGAATGCGACATCCTTACCGGTCGGGTCTCCTATTGGGTCTGTGTTGCGGTCGCTCCTTAAGGCTGTGTTGCCTTGAGAACGCTTGGAGAAGTAGCGCTTCACCCACACAGAATCGACATTGTTGCCCAACAGTTGAACACGGTTGGTCAGGTCTGCGTTATAGAAAGGTGCGCTGAAACGCTCAATCATGTGGCTGAAAATGTTGCTCTTGCCGTTGGTGCGAATCACCTCTGCCAGGTTGGGGTAGGGGGTGAGCACACGGTCCAGAACGTTGATATAACCGTTTTGGCAGACGATGTCTTGCTGAAGAACCTTGCTGTTGTAAATGTAAGCGTCGTTCTTCTCGCGCGTCGTGCCAAGCAGAATCTCAAAATCAGCATCAGTGATGTTGTTCTCACTCATCTGACCGGCGATGAAATGGGTCATCATCGGCGTGGTGTTGTCCATTGCCACATAAATGCCACCCTTCGACGGCTCGCGGAAACGAGCCCAGTAGTCTTTGTCGCCATCGTTGTAACTGATGGGAAGGTCGGATGCCAACAGATGGGTGATGGAGTCGGTCACGTCAACCGAGGTCTCACGTCTGAGGCACATGTTCTCTTCGATACCATCGGCTGTGGAGAGGTTAGGAAGCATTTCCAACAGATAGGCATTGTTTAACATGGCGGACTTCAGCAGAAGTTTCTTCTGGGCAAAACTCAGTTGGGAATAACTGCTTACTCCCCAACTGTTGTTCTGATAGAACTTGGCAAAGGCGTCGTCATCAGCGACAAACAATGTCTTACTACCTGTCTTTGCCAAAACTTCCGCGTAGTCCAAATCGTCAATTAGCTTGACGAAGTTTGTGTAATTGCCCTTCTCTGAAAGGTAATTATAAATGCTCGAGTCCAACCACGAAGGAGTGCTGTCGTCCAGTTTGTAGTCGTCTGTGCATGAATAGTTACCGACGCAGAGAGCGAGCACGCAACTGGCCTTCAGCCAACTGCGCATACATTTACTTAAGCGTCTGTTCATAACTTTTCAGATGATAATTATTGTTATTATTTATAGTTAGTTGCGATTCCATCCAAATAGTCTGTTAGGTGTACACAAAAATCTTTCCCAATATCTAATATGTAAAAGATATTTATGTAAGAATCGGCCTCTTGGCGGGGCAAACCATTTACAAATTGCAAACTTAATCTTTTTTTAACGCTATTTCAGCATATCCTAAGCGTTTTAATAGTTTGATTAAGGTTTTTTAACACACGTGAGTTACGAAGATTTCTCGCTATTGACGCCCTTTTTTCTCCATTGGTTCAATTAACGAACATGAATTTGCATGATTAACATTTTTCTGAATGATAAAAACAAACACGGATTATCTTTTTATTCAAAATTGTTTGTCCAAATATACGGAATTGTTTAATTTTGCACCATATTTTAAGTAAATGATTGACAAACGACCAGCGTTTGAATGTTTTTTCGAGACGACAATAAGTATTTTTAGATAACAAAAAGAAATGAAAAAGTACAACTTTAATGCTGGACCATCGATCCTTCCACGCGAAGTCATTGAGGCTACAGCCGCCGCATGTCTTGAGTTCAACAACTCGGGATTGTCCTTGATGGAAATCAGCCACAGAGCTAAGGATTTCCAACCAGTAGTAGATGAAGCAGTGGCGCTCTTCAAGGAGCTCCTCGACATTCCTGCAGGTTATTCCGTCATCTTCCTTGGTGGTGGAGCTAGCCTTGAGTTCTGTATGGTTCCTTACAACTTCCTCGAGAAGAAAGCCGCTTATCTCAACACTGGCGTCTGGGCAAAGAAGGCGATGAAGGAAGCGAAGTTGTTCGGTGACGTTGTGGAAGTCGCTTCATCAGCCGAGGCTACCTATACCTACATTCCAAAGGACTACACTGTGCCTGCCGATGCTGACTATTTCCATATCACCACGAATAACACCATTTATGGAACAGAAATCCGTAAGGAACTCGATTCACCTGTACCACTCATCGCAGACATGTCATCCGACATCTTCTCACGCCCCGTTGATGTGAGCAAGTACAACTGTATCTATGGCGGTGCGCAGAAGAATCTTTCCATGGCCGGTGTCACTTTCGTTATCGTTAAGGACGAGGCTCTGGGCAAGGTAAGCCGACAGATTCCTACCATGCTCGACTACCGTACACATGTGGAGAAGGGAAGTATGTTCAACACTCCTCCAGTGGTGCCTATTTATTGCGCATTGCAGAACCTGAAGTGGATTAAGGCTCAGGGTGGTGTCAAGGAAATGGACAGAAGGGCTAACGAGCGTGCGAAGATTGTCTATGATGAAATCGACCGCAACAAGTTCTTCCGTGGCACGGCCAATGAGGAGGACCGTTCGGTGATGAACCTTTGCTTCGTCATGAAAGACGAGTACAAGGAACTCGAGGCTGACTTCCTCAAGTTTGCTACCGAAAAGGGCATGGTTGGCGTTAAGGGTCACCGTTCTGTTGGTGGATTCCGTGCTTCATGCTACAACGCCATGACCATCGAAGGCGTCAAAGCCCTCGTCGCTTGCATGCAGGAGTTTGAGGCTAAACATTAGCCAATTGACCATTGACAATTGACCATTGACCATTATGAAGGCCGATAATCAAGTTCTGATAGATAGTAAAGCCTTTGCCATAAGAATAATTAAGTTTTATTTATTCTTAAAGGAAGAAAAACAGGTTCATGTTATATCAAAGCAGATTTTGAAAAGTGGCACAAGTATTGGTGCTAATGTTCGTGAAAGTGTCAATGCTCAAAGTCGAATGGATTTTATTAATAAATTAAATATTGCTCTAAAGGAGGCAAATGAAACTGAATATTGGCTAGAGTTGTTGCATGAAGCAGGCATTATCGATGATCGTCAGTTTGACTCGATTTACAATGACTGCGGTAGAATAGCAGCGACATTGACAAAAATTATCAAAACAACCAAAAATAACATAGAGAACAATGTTCAATGAATAATAATGTTCAATGTTCAATGTTCAATGAATAATAATGGTCAATGGTCAATGTTCAATGTTCAATGAATAAAATGAAAGTACTGATAGCAACTGAGAAACCTTTCGCACCAGTGGCTGTGGAAGGTATCAAGAAAGAAATCGAGGCTGCAGGGCTTGAACTCGCCCTGCTCGAGAAATATACAGAGAAGCAGCAACTCTTAGAGGCTGTTGCTGATGCTGCCGCACTCATTATCCGAAGCGATAAGATTGACAATGAGGTGTTCGACGCTGCCAAGCAACTCAAGATTGTTGTTCGTGCCGGTGCTGGTTACGACAATGTGGACCTCGAAGCCGCTACTGCTCATGGCGTGGTGGTGATGAACACACCTGGACAGAACGCCAACGCTGTGGCAGAGCTCGTCTTCGGCTTGCTCGTCTTCGCCGTGCGCAACTTCTACAACGGTAAGGCTGGAACAGAACTCATGGGCAAGACACTCGGTATTCTCGCTTTCGGTAACGTAGGCCGTAATGTTGCCCGCATCGCCAAAGGATTCGGTATGAACGTTCAGGCTTACGATGCTTACTGCCCAGCTGAGGTCATCGAGGCTGCTGGAGTGCATGCAGTGGCCAACCAAGAGGAACTGTTCGCCACCAGTGATGTGGTTTCCCTCCATATCCCTGCCACTGCTGAAACCAAGCAGAGCATCAACAAGGCGCTTGTCTCTACCATTAAGAAAGGCGGCATCCTCGTGAATACTGCACGCAAGGAGGTCATCAACGAACCTGAACTGGTAGAACTGCTTGCAGAGCGTACCGACCTCAAGTTCGTCACCGACATCAAACCCGATGCCGACGCCGATTTCCAGCAATTTGAGGGAAGGTATTTCAGCACCCCCAAGAAGATGGGCGCTCAGACAGCCGAGGCCAATATCAACGCTGGTATTGCAGCTGCCAAACAGATTGTAGGATTCATCAAAGAGGGTATCACCAAGTTCCAAGTCAACAAGTAAAGTGTTCAACCTCCTCCTTGATGAGAAGGCATTCATACAAATCAGGGAATCCGAATTATGACGGCGATACGCGTAGTTCGGATTTCTCTATTTCTTAACCAATACAAGTCAGGTATGCGACCTGTCGCGTCCTGCACCCTTACTTATCAAACACAATAACTATGGCTAAAGTAAAACCTTTCCGTGGTGTGCGACCACCACGCGAACTTGTGGAGAAGATAGAAAGTCGGCCCTACGACGTCCTTAACTCAGAAGAGGCTCGTCAAGAGGCAGGCGACAACGAGATGTCGCTCTATCATATCATCAAACCCGAAATCGATTTTCCTGTCGGAACCAGCGAGTACGACCCGAGGGTGTACGAGAAGGCTGCTGAGAATTTCGCCAAATTCCAAGAGAAAGGATGGCTGAAGCAGGACGACAAAGAAAACTACTACATCTATGCGCAGACCATGAATGGCAAGACGCAGTACGGATTGGTGGTGGGAGCCTACGTCAACGATTATATGACAGGGGTCATCAAGAAGCATGAACTCACACGTCGCGACAAAGAGGAAGACCGCATGAAGCACGTCAGAGTCAATGACGCCAACATCGAGCCTGTCTTTTTCGCTTATCCCGACGACAAGGTACTCGACAACCTCATAGCCCGCTATGCGGAAACCACACCTGAATACGATTTCATCGCCCCCATCGACGGTTTCCGCCACCGGTTCTGGATTGTCAGCGACGAGGACGATATCAAGATCGTTACGGAGCAGTTTGCAAAAATGCCCAACCTGTACATTGCAGACGGACATCACCGTTCAGCCGCTGCCGCACTTGTAGGGGCGGAGAAACAAAAACAGAATCCTAACCACAAGGGTGATGAGGAATACAATTATTTCATGGCTGTTTGTTTCCCTGCAAGCCAACTCACCATACTCGACTACAACCGTGTGGTGCGCGACCTCAACGGACACACTGTTGCCACACTTATAGACGCGCTCAAGGTGCATTTCTTCGTGGAGAGAAAAGGCAGAAAAGAATACCGCCCCCAACAACTACACGAGTTCTCGCTTTATCTTGATGGGGTGTGGTACAGCCTCAAGGCCATGAACGACACCTATAACGACAAGGACCCAATAGGGGTGCTTGATGTTTCGATATCCTCCAAGTATATCCTTGACGAAATCCTCGGCATCAAGGACTTGCGTTCTGATAAGCGTATCGACTTCGTCGGAGGATTAAGAGGTTTGGGCGAACTCAAACGACGCGTCGATAGCGGAGAAATGAAACTCGCACTCGCCCTCTATCCCGTCAGCATGAAGCAAATCATGGACATTGCCGACTCGGGTAACATTATGCCACCGAAGGCCACTTGGTTCGAACCAAAACTCAGAAGCGGTCTTGTCATCCACAAACTCTCGTAACTCCCCCTTTAACTCCCTTTCCATACATGCAGAAGAAATTTTTCCTATCGTTGTTGCTCATGCTGACAATCGTTAGCCTGCACGCACAAAACTATT
The DNA here is from genome assembly GCA_017534705.1 of Bacteroidaceae bacterium. Taxonomy (GTDB): domain Bacteria; phylum Bacteroidota; class Bacteroidia; order Bacteroidales; family Bacteroidaceae; genus RUG11857. Next base: position 9,999 of record JAFXVU010000251.1, on the reverse strand, counting down.
ACCAGCGCCCACGTCTCGTCGTAGGTATTGTTGTCGACCAGATGAGGTGGGACTATCTCATCCGATATCAAGAAAGGTATTCCCAAGGAGGATTCCTCCGCATGATGAACAATGGCTACAACTGCAACCGGACACTCATCAACTACCTTCCGTCAGTTACGGCTGTGGGGCATACAAGCATTTATACCGGGTCAGTGCCTGCGCTAACGGGCATCATTTCCAATAGCATGTATTTGGATGGAGAGTATGTGGGAACTGTGGCGGATCTCAATGTCAGACCCGTGGGAGTGGAGGGCGAGAAGTCGGCTTCTCCACATAATCTGCTAGTCACCACCGTCACTGATGAACTGCGTATAGCCACTAACTTCCGGTCTAAGGTCATCGGTGTCTCACTGAAAGACAGAGGGGCTATCCTGCCTGCTGGCCATTCTGCTAATGCCGCCTACTGGGTTGATGTGAATTCTGGAAAATTCATCACCAGCACCTATTACATGCAGTCACTCCCACAATGGGTGAACGCGTTTAATGACAAGGGACTGGCTCAACAGTATCTCAACAAGGGATGGAACTTCCTTTACGATGAAGACACATACGTACAAAGCGCACCAAAGAACCCGGACATTGAGATGCCTGTAGCAACAGAGATACGCACCTCGCCTTATGGCAACACCATCGTCCTGGATTTCGCACGTGAAGCCGTTGAGAACGAACAACTTGAACAGGACGACATCTCTGATTTCCTCGCCATCAGCCTTTCTGCCACCGACCATATCGGACACAGAGTCGGACCCAATTCGTCCTACGTCGAAGACCTTTACCTCAGGCTCGACCAGGACTTGGCTGCTTTCCTTTCTTTCCTCGACACCAAAGTGGGAAAAGACAACTATGTCGTATTCCTCTCTGCCGACCATGGAGGCGCCAACAACATTGCATTCCTCGACCAGCACAAGGTGCCGACTGGCTATCTGCTTGGCAATGTCCTGCGCGACGAACTTGATTCCATTGCCAGAAAGCACTTCCGGGTCAATCACAAAATCATCAAGGATGTTTATGTCAATCAAGTGTTCCTGCATGAGGAGAATATCAAGGACTATAAAGTGGACAGGCAAGAGGTCATCGACTTGGTCTGTGAACATCTGATGGAGAACAAGAATGTGGCTTACGCTTTCGACCTCAAGAATATCCCCGCATACCTGCCAGAACCCTTGCGCTCCATGACGGCCAATGGATATCATCCCAAACGTAGTGGACAGATTCAGATAATACCTAATGCTCAGGTGTCCGACCCTTACAACTACGACAATCCGCTGATGGGTACAGCTCATTGTGTCTGGAATCCCTACGACTGCCATATCCCACTGCTCTTCTATGGGGCTGGTATTCCCAAAGGATGGGACGACAACACCTATCATATCACGGATATAGCACCTACTGTGGCGGCGATTCTCAATATCCAGCAGCCCAGCGGATGTGTCGGACATGTCATTACGCCTGTCCTTGCTCCACGCAATCAATGAGGAATGGCCTTCTTGTTCCGCTTATCGTTAATTTTTTCTAATCCCGACTGCATTGTTTCTTTTTGTGAGATTTAAATGCTAATTTTGTGGTTGGAAAACAGAAATACATATCGCGACATGAAGAAACTATTTGCAATACTGACCGTCATGGTGCTGCCAATGTTTGTGACAGCGCAAGAGACAACCGATTCCCTGTTTAAAGGAAAGTTCATGAACAAGGAATTCAACGTACAGTGTAAACTCAACCTATATGAGGACGTTATTGAGGTGCCAGGGCTCGAACTCGAGACTTGCTATGGTTTCCTTCAAGGGCAAATCAATGGATGCTGGATGATTCTCAAGGTCAAGGAAATCCAAGAGAACACAGCTGTGGTCAGAGCCGTTTCCGAAAGAGGCTCGGATGCCCAAGACCTCAAACTGAAGATGACTGACCAGGGACTTGAGATACAACAGACTGAAGGTTATATCAAAGGCATACAGGGAAAGAAATACGTAAAACTACCTAAGCCATTGATACTTACTAAGCAATAAATACTGATGGAAACCTCTATGCTGGAAGGCTTCAACCCAGGACAAAAGGCAGCCGTGGAATACTGTGACGGACCTTCACTCGTCATTGCAGGTGCAGGTTCGGGTAAGACTCGTGTACTTACCTATAAGGTAGCCTACCTCATCAAGCAACTTGGCTACAAACCTTGGTCTATACTCGCTCTTACCTTCACCAACAAGGCGGCCAATGAGATGAAAGCACGTATTGCCGCCCAAGTGGGAAACGAATTGGCGAGATATGTGTGGATGGGTACCTTCCACTCTGTCTTCTTGCGCATACTACGTGTGGAACACGAGGCTATCGGTTTCGGCAACAATTTCACAGTCTATGACACTGCGGATAGCAAGTCGCTGCTCAAGGCCATCATCAAGGAAATGCAACTTGACGACAAGCTCTACAAGCCTGGCGATGTGCTCAACCGTATCTCAAATGCGAAAAACCAGTTGGTCGATGCCCAGGAATACAAGAACAATCCTTCAAACCTCCAACTCGATGCACGCGAGCGTATGCCTAAATTCGCCGAAGTCTTTGTCCGCTATGAGGAACGATGCCGGAGTGCACAGGCCATGGATTTCGACGATATACTTCTCTATACTTACCGTCTCTTCGACCAGCATCCCGATGTCCTCGACAGATACGAACAGCGATTCAGGTATATACTGGTGGATGAGTATCAAGACACCAACTTCGCACAGCACCGCATCGTATGGCAACTCTCCCAAAAGCACCAGCATGTCTGTGTCGTAGGCGACGACGCCCAGAGCATCTACTCTTTCCGGGGAGCCAATATCGACAATATCCTTACTTTCCGCAACCTCTATCAAGATGTCAGGCTCTTCAAACTGGAGCAGAACTACCGGTCCACCCAAACCATTGTCAATGCTGCCAATAGCCTTATCGCCAAGAATAGCAGGCAAATACACAAGGAAGTGTTCTCTGATAAGGAAGCTGGCGACAAACTACATCTCTTTGAAGCCTATTCCGACAAACAAGAAGGGGAAATCGTGGTGAGGTGCATCAAGGATATCATCAGGAAGGAAAAATGCGCGTACTCAGATTTCGCCATACTCTACCGTACCAATGCACAAAGCCGAATCTTCGAGGACGAGCTACGACTGAACAATCTCCCATACAAAATCTATGGTGGACTGTCCTTCTACCAGAGGAAGGAAATCAAGGATATCATCGCTTACTTCCGCCTGGCGGTCAACCCTAACGATGAGGAAGCCCTCAAGCGTGTCATCAACTATCCTGCGCGAGGAATCGGTAACACCACACTGAACAAGATTGTCGAGACAGCCAACAGGAACAGAGTCAGCCTCTGGGATGTGCTGCTCCATCCGGACAAGCTCGGACTGTCTGTGAGCGGAGCGACCTTGACACGACTGATAAAGTTCAGGGACATGATTCTGCATTTCCAGCAAATGGCTGAAAACGACGCTGCCGACAAGGCGGGTGTGGCTATTGTCAAAGAAAGTGGTATCATCAATGATATCTACCAAGACAGTTCTCCCGAGAACCTCAGTCGACAGGAGAACGTGAATGAATTGGTCAACGGACTCGACGACTTTGTGCAAAGCCGTCAAGAAGAGGACAATCACAATGTCTCCATCAGCGACTATCTTTCGGAAGTGTCGCTACTTTCGGAAGTGGATACCGACAAGGGGGATTCCGAGGAAAAAATCACACTCATGACCGTTCACTCTGCTAAAGGACTGGAGTTTAATACCGTCTTTGTTGTGGGACTGGAGGAGAACCTCTTCCCCAGCCAGATGGGGTCTGGTTCCCTGCGAGAGATGGAGGAGGAACGACGCCTTTTCTATGTGGCGATTACCAGAGCCAAAGCTCACTGTTTCCTTACTTACGCCAAGAGCCGATACCGCTATGGAAAGATGGAGTTCGGAAACCCCAGCCGTTTCTTGCGCGACATCGACCGCTGTTACATTGAGTCGGGCAAAGGCAACGCGAAACCCGTGAACAGGGACGTGGAACTGCCCTGGGTCAGGAAGAGCAGTACCGATGTCTTCTCTTCCTACAGGACAACCCAAGCCCCATCCACTTCACGTCCCACTAGCCCCTCTAGTGCTTCTAGTCGCCCCAGTTCCTATAGCCCCACTAGTTCCTCTAGACCCTCTAGTTCTTCTAGTTCCTCTAGTCAAGCCAGTCCTTCGGCTCCACCAGCCAATCTCCAGTGCGGCACCCGCATCCGTCACGACCGTTTCGGACTTGGCAACATTATCGCCGTTAGCGGTTCGGGAGATGGCATGAAGGTGACCGTGCAATTCGACAATGCCGGACAGAAGGTGCTGCTCGTGAAGTATGCGCGACTGACGGTCGTTGGTTAATCTTTACAATAACAAAAACATGGACAATATCACAGCTCTTCTCAACGATATTCCCTCTCCCTGTTATGTGGTGGAAGAGGAACTGCTCAGACGAAACCTCCAGCTCATCCACAAGGTTGCTGAGGAAAGCGGGGCAGAAATCATCCTCGCTTTCAAGGCTTTCGCATTGTGGAAGACTTTTCCCGTCTTCCGCGAGTATATCAGCCATACTACTGCCAGTTCAATCTTTGAGGCACGACTTGCTTTCGAGGAGTTCGGAAGTAGGGCGCATACGTATTCACCGGCATACATCGAGTCTGATTTTCATCAAATCCTGGACTATAGCAAATGCGTCACTTTCAATTCGCTCAGCCAGTATCAGCGGTTCTTTCCCTTGGTGGAGGACTACAACCAGAACCATGAGGAAAAGGTGCAGATGGGACTGCGTGTCAATCCCGAATATTCCGAAATTGAGACCTTGCTGTATAATCCTTGCGCTCCTGGCAGTCGCTTTGGCGTGATGGCGGCCGACCTGCCGACCACTTTGCCTGATGGCATCAAGGGATTCCATGTGCATTGCCATTGCGAGAATGATTCCTACGCCCTCGAACGTACCCTTGTCCATATTGAGGAAAAGTTCTCACGTTGGTTCGACCAGATTGAATGGCTCAATCTTGGCGGTGGGCATCTGATGACGCGAAAGGACTATGATGTGAATCATTTGATTGGTGTGCTCAAGGGGTTGAGAAAACGTTATCCCTGGCTCAAGGTCATTCTTGAACCTGGTTCTGCTTTCGCTTGGCAGACAGGACCTTTGGTTGCTTCTGTCGTCGATGTGGTGGAGAATGCTGGAGTCAAAACGGCCATTCTCGATGTGAGTTTCACCTGCCACATGCCCGATTGTCTCGAAATGCCTTATCATCCCCAAGTACGCGGTGCCGTGACCATCGAGAGCGATGACCTCGATGACGCAAGAAAAGGTGGTCATATCTACCGCCTTGGTGGCAACAGCTGTCTGAGTGGCGACTTCATGGGGCTGTGGCAGTTCGACCATGCTTTGCAGGTTGGCGAACGCATCATCTTCGAGGATATGATTCACTACACCACCGTGAAAACCAACATGTTCAACGGTATTCCACATCCTGCTATCGGTATGGTTACTACCGATGGTAAATTCAAGTTGTTGAGGTCGTTCACCTACGAGGACTACCGCGACCGAATGGATTGATATGCAAAACTAATATAATAAACAATGCCATGGATATAGTATATTTGATTATCGCTGCCATTGTCGGGATAACTCTGGGAGTCCTCATCGGGGCTTTGTACGGCAAGGGGAAAAATGGAAAACTATCCACGCAGATAGAACTCCTCCAATATCAGTTGCAGTCACTCAAGGACGATTACGAGAAACAACTGCAATACGCCAAAGAGAGGTATGAGAACGACATCAAGGCAGTTAACGAGGATTATGAACGCGACATCAACGCCCTCCATGACCAACTCGACCGACAGGTGAAGGAGAGCGACAAACTCCACCAGCAAACCATGCAGGAACAGGAACGGCGGCACAAAGATGCTATCGAGGCACTGCAACAGAGGTTCGACGAGACCATCCTCCGCATGACGGAACAGGTGAAGAATGCCGCCAACGATATGCTGCGGGATAGACAGAAAGAATTTGCCGAATCGAGCAATGCCAATATCGGCGCTATCGTCACGCCACTGCGCGAGACCATCGACAAGATGAAGAAAGCCATGGACGACAACACCATCAAACAGACTGCCATGACCACAGAGATGCGTACCAACATCGAGCACATGATGCGGCAGAGCGAGGCAGCCAAGCAAAGCGCGGACGAACTGGCACGCGTCTTCAGGAACCGCTCCAAGGTGCAGGGCGATTGGGGAGAGACGGTGCTCGACGAACTGCTTGCTTTTCAAGGCCTCACCAAGGGAATCCACTACGACACGCAGGCGGTCATTCGCGACCAACAAGGCAATGTGGTCAAGACTGAAGATGGCTCAAACATGAGACCGGACGTCATCTTGCACCTCGACCAACAGCGGGATGTCATCATCGATTCCAAGGTGTCGCTGAGTAACTATATCGACTATGTGAATGCTGACAACGAAACCGACAAACAACGTTTCCTGCGTTTGCACATCGACAGCATCAGCAAGCATGTGAAGGAACTGTCACAAAAAAACTATTCCTCTTATATCCAACCGCCCAAGGTGAAGATGGACTATGTCATCATGTTCGTTCCCCATTCAGGTGCGCTTTGGACAGCACTCAATGCTCAGCCCGACCTCTGGCGAAAGGCCATGGAGCAGAATGTGTTCATCGCCGACGAGCAGACGCTCTTCGCCGCTTTGCGCATCATCAACCACACCTGGACGCAAATCAAACAAGCCCAGCAGCATGAGCAGGTCTATCACTTGGCTGAAGAGATGATTGACCGTGTGGGCCAGTTCCTCAATCATTACGAGGCACTCGGAAAGGCACTGGAAAATGCCCAGAAAGCCTATGAAAACGGTCATTCAAAACTTGAACCAAAAGGGCAGAGCATTCTCACTACTGCCAACAAACTTATAAAACTTGGCGCCAAACAAAGCACGAAAAACCCACTGCCAACTGTGCAGTAGGAATTATTATTAACTATTTTATTATCAATTTATTAACAAAAAAAACAAAGAGATGAACAAGCAAAACATCAGGCTTGGTAATCCAACAGTGACGTTCACAAGGTTCTGCCGCAAGAACTACGCCATCTTCGTCAGTCTTCGCAAGGAGATACGAATTGGCGTGCTGGCGGCTTCAACACTGCTGTTCGCCAATCCGGATTCTGTCTTCGCTCAAGTCGAACGACAGGAAGGGGAGAAGGAGGAACGACAGATGGAACTCGACGATGTGGAGGTCACGGCAAGCCGTGTGCCGCTGGCGCTCAACCAAGCGGCACGAACAGTCACGCTCATCACGAGCGAACAAATCCAACAGGCGCCTGTCAACAGCGTCAACGACATTCTCAAACTGGCCGCCGGCGTCGATGTCCGGCAAAGGGGCGGCTATGGTATTCAAACGGACATCAGCATCAATGGCGGCACACACGACCAAATCGTGATTCTTCTTAACGGTGTGAATATTTCTTCGCCACACACCGGGCACCTCGCCGCCGACTTCCCTGTTTCTATTGACGACATCGACCACATCGAGATTCTCGAGGGGGCGGCAAGTCGTGTCTATGGTACCAGTGCCTTCAGCGGTGCCATCAACATCGTCACCAAGCACAACGACGACAACCAACTCTCTCTCGGAGCCAAAGGCGGCAGTTTCGGCACTTTTGGAACCAATGCCGCTGCAACGCTCAATGCGGGGACTTTGCACAACCGCCTGAGTGGGGCGTTCACCCGTTCTGACGGAGGGGTAGCCAATGGCGATTTTGAGAAGTTCAACGCTTACTACCAAGGCGGAGTGCTTGCCAAACACACCGATGTGGATTGGCAACTCGGCATGAGCGGCATGAACTATGGCGCCAACACCTTCTACTCGGGGCGTTTCCCCAACCAGTATGAGAGCAACCGGCGCTACATGGCTTCGGTCAGCGCGCATAGCCAAGGGAAGGTCTCCCTACATCCTACGCTTTACTTCAACCGTGCGCTCGACCATTACCAACTGATTCGAGGCACACAAACCGGCGAGAATTTCCACCTCACCGATGTCTATGGCGCAAGTCTCAATGCCTCGACAACGTGGGCGCTTGGGACATCTGTAATCGGTGCGGAGGTGAGAAACGAGGGCATCCTCTCCACCAGTCTCGGACGACCACTTGCAGAAACGGAATACGTGGATATCCCGGGAAGAGACGGACGCTACTACACGAAGCGCGACAACCGAACCAACATCTGTTACTTCCTCGAACATGATGTGGTGCTCGAGCATTTCACCATCAGCGCCGGACTGATGGCCAACATGAACACCGCACTCGACTACCGATACCGCCTCTACCCAGGTGTCGATATCAGTTATCGACCCAACAACTCTTTGCGTCTTTATGCTTCATGGAACAAAGCACAACGAATGCCCACATTTACCGACCTTTATTACAAGAGCCCCACACAAGAGGGTAACATCGGACTCAAACCTGAGGAGACGGATGAGTTCAATATCGGAGCGACATTCCATCAGCATGGACTGAGAGGGGAGGTGAGGACTTTCTACCGCAAACAGAAAAACATGATTGACTGGGTGATGTGGCCAAGCGACAGCACCAACAACTACACCACATTCCATGCCTCCAACTTCAAGGCCGACAACATGGGCTTTTCCCTCAACGGTTCCATCGAATTCCGCGAATGGGGCAACCCGAACTTCCCGCTCAACCAGTTGACGGCCAGTTACACATATATACACCAGAAACGCAAGGACGATGTGGAAATCTATGCAAGCAGTTATGCGCTGGATTACCTGCGTCACAAGCTGGTACTTTCACTCTCTTCCCGTATCGTCTCGCATCTGAATGCCTTGCTCACCTATCGCTGGCAACAGCGTATGGGCTCATTTGTGCAATACACACCAACAGTGGACCAGGAAGGCAACACTACTTACGCGGCAGCCACAAGGCCCTACGATCCCTATGGGTTGCTCGACCTCAAACTCTCATGGGATGCACCTCGCTACCAACTGTATCTCGAGGCCAACAACCTCACTTCCTATCGCTACTACGACATTGGTAACGTCCGCCAGCCGGGCTTCTGGGTCATGGCCGGAGCGAAAATCAACGTGAATCTCTGATTCTGTATGGGGAGGGCTGCATAAGCAGCTTGACTGTGGGGTAAGTAGGCGTCCTGCTTGCTTTGCTGATGTCAAAAGTTGAAGACCCACATTCCTTTTGGGCGTGCAAGCGGAGGCTTGCTGAAATATGCCCGCAGCTTGTGAACCCTCCCCCTTTTCTCAATCCGCCTGTAAAAGCCAATATCCCGTCTCCCGATATTCCGATATCCCGATGACAATTTTTTTATCATTATTTAAGACTTATCTTCGCCTCATATTTCAGAAAATGACTATATTTGCATTTCATGACGGGATATGTGGCTATTTCAACGGCCATCTACCTTGTCGAAGCATTTAAGCATCGAAGACTGAAATGGAAAAGAAGATTCCTTTGCTGGGTATGACTTTAGAACAACTCACTGACCTCACACGCCAGTGGGGAATGCCCGCTTTCACCGCCAAGCAAATCGCACAATGGATTTACGAAAAACGGGTCACCGACATCGACCAGATGACCAATATTTCCAAAAAGCATAGGGAATTGCTTCATCAGCATTACGACATTGGACGGAGCAAGCCTGTCACCACGTTGACATCAGTGGATGGCACAGTGAAATATCTGTTCCAGACCTCCCAGGATGGATTTGTGGAGACTGTCTATATCCCCGACCGCGACAGGGCCACACTCTGCGTCAGCAGCCAGGTGGGATGCAAGATGAATTGCCTCTTCTGCCAGACGGGCAAACAAGGATTCGGGGGTAACCTCACTGCCGGCGATATCATCAACCAGGTGCTGTCGGTCGATGATTCCGATAAACTTACCAATATCGTCTT
>JAFXVU010000250.1 GCA_017534705.1 Bacteroidaceae bacterium | reverse complement strand
TCCCCGCCATGAATTCCTGCTCCACTTTAGATTTTGGAGCATCATCGTAATGTGAATACGGATCCAGTCCACCCAAAATACCCCGCACAGCTCTTGCTACGATGGTGTCCGTCGGTATGCTGTCAACGTAATGGTCACGCACAATCTCAGCAATAATCGCCAGCTTTTCTATCAAGGGGTCGGTAGAGTAAGTTCCATCGTGCTCCTTTTTCTGCGCCTGCCCCGCCATTGCCACGATGGCGAATAGGATGGTGATGATGGTTTTCTTGTTCATATTTTATTTCGATTTCTCTGTTAATTTCTGGATTGCATCGCGGACTCTGGATGCTTCGCTGGGGCGAGGCGCATTGTTGTTGACGATGGTACCGTCAGGAGCCACGAGCACATAGGTAGGATAGCCTTTAAGGCCAAGATATTCCTCGATGGCTTGCTGCTGGTTATTCGGCAGACGAAGATTCACGCAGTCGGTGCAGTCGAGACCATAGCGAACGGCTGACTTCTTCCACAGTTCTTTGGGTGAGTTGTTGGCCAGATACATATAGGTGACAGGCAAACCATTGAGCGTTTCGTGCAACTTCGGCAGGTGTTCCATTTCTTCTCGGCACGGACCACACCATGTGCCCCACACGTCGATGTAGATTACACGTCCTCGGTAAGGCAGAATCAGTTTCCGGAAGATTTCCTGCCCATCCGTCAGGATGTCCAGCGTTGCCTCCGTCAATGTTCCTGTCTCTTCTTCCGCTGGTGCCGAAAACATCACCTTCTTGTTCTCCAAATATCCCATAAGAATTCCATACGAATTCGCTTTTAGATGCTTACGTAGAAAGGCATCGCGTTCGGCAGTCATCATTTCGTCACCACATTTGTCCAGATAATAGTATATCTTCATCATTTCCCTCACGTCGTCGGAAACGTCCACCGAGTCAATGATGGTGATGGGATAGACTCGGGTTATCAGTTCCAGTCCCTTGTCGTCCACATCGTCTAAGCCGATGCCGATGACACCTTTTTGTTTCATGCTTTCCAGATTGATGACATCGCGGAAATACGTGACAGCATCGCCCGAAATCATCCCCTGCGGATGGAACAGTTCGTGAGTTTCTACTTCGTTCAGCAGGTCTATATATTCCTTTGGCATCGTTGTAAGTCCTTGCGCCATGAAGTCTTCTATTCGCTCAGAAAAGTGTCCCAGCACATTCTGTGTCATATCCATGCCAAAGCCATAGCCAACCAAGGCATTGAGCATTTCTACATAGCCACGGGGTAGGTCGGGATATGCAGTGCAGAGCGAATCAATGAGGTGATGGTTCTGCTCATGAATCCTGCGGATGGCTTTCGCAGCCTCCTGCATCGGCATGTCGAACATCTTGCCATGGAAATCTTTAATCTTCAACGGATAGGCTATCTGTGCATTATGCACTTCAGCATTCTCGCCCGTGAAGATACAATGGTCGTTGATGTCATCCAATAGAATGTCGGCAACAGTCCCAGGACGGCAGTAGAGGTTGAGCGCTCCCCACACCACTCCTTGTATTTTGTTGTCATCCCACATCTGGATGTGAAGTGGGCGGTAGGTGGGAATCTGTACAGTCCACCGTCCTTCGCTGTCGGTTACAGGATGAAGGACAGAGGTGTCGAAGGTCATGAAGTCGGGGTAAACTACTGTTGCCTTCTCACCCTGCACCTTGCTGGAGAGTTGGAAGTTGATTGTAATCGTATCGGGCTTCACTTGTCCCTGCCCTGCCGTTGCAATGAGGGCGAACAGGATGGTTATGATGGTTTTCTTGTTCTTGTTCATGTTCATTTCGTTTTATTTGTTGTTAAGTGCTTTCTCTATTTCCGTCTGCATCTTGCCGACGCCAGGGAAAACTGTGCTCTTGAACGTCATAAGACCTTGAGCATCGTAGATGGCATAGGTGGGGATGCCGTCCGACTCGTACTTGTCGAGGATGTAACGATACTGTTCGTCCGTCAGGTAGTAGTGATCCCCATCGATTTCCTTAATCATCTCCTGCCAAGTGGCGAGGGGCGAAGAGGACGGTGAAAAATAGACAAACTGGATATTCTTGCCCTTCATCTCCTCCTTCATTGGTGCCATCAGCTTATGACCTTGACGGCAGGGACCGCACCACGTGGCCCAGATGTCAATGAGTACCGTCTTGCCCTTATAACGGTCGAGGATGGTCTGTAGGATGTTTTCAGGCGCTACGTCATCGTACTTCTGATAGAATACGTGCTCTGTGCTGGCCAGTTCTTGGGCTAATCGTTGCTGTTCTGCCTGATACTCGCGAATAACGTTCTTGCAGTCCTCGCATTTCATGATTTCAAGGAAATAGTCCACCATGCTTTCATAGTCAGGCTTCATTAGAGTTTGCACACACTTCAACTCATTGTTATGAATGTTCTTCTTAAAGGCGTCCTTGTCATATATGCTCAATTCTGATTCCCAAAATACCAAACTACAAGGAGAATTCGGCTCATTGATATACTTCCAAGAATAGGCCTCTTCCTCTTCCGACATGGGGAGCAGGTCCTTGTTCTTCTCCATCTTCTCAAAGATGTTCTCTTGAGACATGACCACTCTTCCTTCTTCGTCGACATAATAATTGCTATAGTTCCATTTAAACTGGCGCGTCCACTCTACGAAATGACTTTCTGCCTCCATGCACAGCAGGTCTTTGGTCGCTGTGGTGTAGTTCGAGGCCTTAACATCGGCAACGCGCTGATTGAAGATGTCCGTCAGACATTGCAGGCGCTCTTCCTTTGTCTTACAATCCTTGACTTTGAGGTAGGTCTTTTCATCATCTTTGTATGTCGTAAACGCGTCGTAGGCTTTCTGCAAGTCCATGTTGGTCTTAGCCATATAGCCCTTAAATGCTACGAACGGACATTCATGGCCGTCTGTGACTTTCATCAGAATTTCAGTCTCCTGGCCTGGGGCGATGAGGATAGTGGGGAATGCCTTTATTTCATTGGGGTACGTGATATCCCAAATGCCAATGCGGACCTGACGAGGCAACCACAAGGGAATTTCTGCCGTTACTGTGCCGTCATCAGCAAAGGGGAATTCCTTATCGAAACGAGACTTGTAGCATAATGGCGTAAAGCCATGCACGAGGAACTCCTTTTTCAT
>JAFXVU010000249.1 GCA_017534705.1 Bacteroidaceae bacterium | reverse complement strand
GCATATCTACCCGTCAGAGAGTGTCTATATACAAATAAATATGAAAAAAATTTGTAATTAGCGGAAAAAGTGGTAATTTTGCATCGTGGATGGAGGGGGCTTGAAAGTCTCCTCCTTTTCGTAATCAATTTTTATCATCGATTATCTCATTTATGATAGACAAAAACACAGTTAAGTCCATAGTGGACGAATGGATTGCCGACAAGGATTATTTCCTTGTGGATATCAATGTAAACACCCAGAATGAAATTGTGGTGGAGATTGACCACAAGGACGGCGTTTGGATTGACGACTGCTGTGACCTAAGCCGTTTCATTGAGGACAGACTCAACCGCGACATCGAGGACTATGAGCTTGAGGTAGGTTCTGCAGGCATCGGACAGCCGTTCAAAATCACTCAGCAATACATCAACAACGTTGGTAATGCCGTGGAGGTACTAACCAAGGACGGCAAGAAGATGAAAGGAACTCTGACAAAGGCCGACGAGCAGGGATTCACTGTGACATGCCAGGAAAAAATGAAGGTGGAAGGCAGCAAAAGACCAAAGCTGACCGATGTGGACTATGCTTTCGGTTATGGCGACGTGAAATGGGTGAAAGCCTCCATTGATTTCAAATAAGATTTAGCGTCATACATCAAGAAATAATAAAAAACAAGATAACAATGCCTAGGAAAAAAGAAAATGAAGAGAATTTGTTGAGTGTGTTCACCGATTTCATCGCACATAAGAAGATTGACCGCACGACACTCGTAAGTGTACTTGAAGACTCATTCCGCAGTGCGATAGCGAAAATCTATGGTTCGGACGAGAATTTCAAGGTCATCGTGAACCCAGACAAGGGCGACTTTGAGATTTACCGCAACCGTACCGTGGTGGAAGACGATGATGTCATCGATGAGAACGCTGAAATCAGCCTCAGCGAAGCACGTAAGATTGACGATGACTATGAAGTGGGTGAGGATGTGAGTGAGAAAATCAACTTCTCCGACTTCGGTCGAAGAGCCATTCTCAATCTCCGTCAAGCCATGTCATCCAAATTGCTCGAACTTGAGCACAGCAACCTTTACAGTAAGTATGCCGACAAAATCGGCACCATCGTAAGTGCTGAGGTCTATCAGATTTGGAAACGTGAGGTGTTGCTGGTTGATGACGAGGGCAATGAGCTCCACCTGCCTAAGTCGGAGCAGATTCCTAACGACTTCTTCCGCAAGGGTGAACCCACAAGAGCCATCGTGTTGAAGGTGGAGAACCTCAATAACAATCCTAAGATTATCCTCAGTCGTACATCGCCTGATTTCCTGCGTCGATTGCTTGAACAGGAAGTGCCTGAAATCGGTGACGGACTGATCACAGTCTGCAAAATCGCGCGTATTCCTGGCGAAAGAGCCAAGATAGCCGTTGAGAGCTATAACGAACGCATCGACCCTGTGGGTGCATGTGTTGGTGTGAGAGGAAGCCGCATACACGGCATTGTTCGCGAATTGAGAAACGAGAACATCGACGTCATCAATTACACCACTAACACCAAGCTCTTCATCACAAGAGCCCTTAGTCCCGCCAAACTCACATCCATCCAACTTGATGAGGAGAACCTCAAGGCTGAGGTCTTCCTCGACACCGACCAAGTGTCGTTGGCCATAGGTAAGAACGGTCACAACATCAAACTGGCCAGTATGCTGACCGGCTACACCATCGATGTCTTCCGCGAAGTGGATGACGAGAACACAGAGGAGGACGTTGAACTCAAAGAATTCCGCGATGAAATTGACGGATGGGTTATCGACGCCATCGAAGCCCTTGGTTATACCACAGCGAAAAGCGTGCTTGAGGCTCCACGTCAGATGCTCATCGAGAAAGCCGACTTGGAGGAAGATACCGTTGATGAGGTGCTGAGAATATTGAGGGCTGAATTTGAAAATGACAACAGCAGTGCCCCTGCCAACGAGCCACAAGCTGAACCAGTTGTGGAAGCACAACCTGAGGTAGAGGAAGCAAAGCAAGAAAAAGAACCAGAAGAAAATAAAGACGAAGAAAAGTAAGAAGAGACAACTACAGTCGGTCCGTAATAACAACGGACAACCCCACTTTAACCCTGAGAATGATAAACAGATATTAAGGACAGAAAAAAGATTGATATGCCAGTAAGACTGAACAAAGTAATAGCAGAACTGAACGTAGCACTTGACCGCATCGACCGGTTTCTCGCAAAAAAAGGGAAACCGCTGACGGATGTTTCTCCTAATGCCAAGATCAGCGATGAACAGTACAATCTGTTGAACGAGGAGTTTGGCAAGGATAAGAGCATCAATAACACCACCAAGGAAAACATACAAAAACTTAAGGACAAACAACGTCAGGATAAAGCAGACCGGAAGGCTAAGCAACGCGAGGAGGAGCAGAACAGACAAGGCATCTTCCGCACAGATACCGGCAGGCAGAAATACACACCACTGGGCAACATCAACGACTTCAACAAAGCCAAGGAGGAAACCAAGCGTGAAGCTGAGGAGCAGGTAGTAAACACTCCTAAGAAAGAGGAAGAAAAAGTGAATCCTACACCCATTGTTGAGGACAAGGCTCCAGAAACAGCGCCTGAGAAAACTGCTGTTGTGGAAAAGAAGACCGAGAATGTCAATGAGCCTGAGGAGAAGCCTGTCATTGTAGAGGAGAAGGAAGAAATCCGAAAGGAAGAAATCGTTGATAATGAGGAAGAGAAGTCAGAAGAGGAGGATTTTTCCTCAGACTCCGAAAAGACCGATGGAAAGAAGAACGACGGTATCTATCGTGTTACCCCCACAGCCGCTCCTATCTCTTTCAAGCAAGTAGGTTTCATTGACTTAAACACCATTAATGGTAAAACACGCCCTGACCGCAAGTCGAAAGCGGAAAAGAAAAAAGAGCGTGAGGAGAAAGGTCGCCAGATGCACCAAGGCAAGCAAGCAGGAAAGAATGGCGTCCAAGAAGGCGATGAAACCAGTAAGAGGAAGAAACGCCAGCGTATCAGCGCCAATGGCAAGGAAAGAGTTGATATCAACGCTGCAGCCAACCAGCAGTCTGGTAAACAGGGCGGTAAGGTACAGCAGTCGCAACCAAAACCAGGCGGAGGCAAGCCAAACAACAACATGCCGTCGCCTAAGCAAGGCAATGCCAAGAAGAGCAAGAAAAAGGACTTCTCTAAACAGGATGTCACGGATGAGGAGGTAGCAAAGCAGGTAAAAGACACACTCGCTCGCCTCACCCAGAAGCAGCAAAAGAACGCTGTGAAGTACCGCCGCGAGAAGCGCGATGCCGAGCACCGCAAGATGCAAGAGTTGGAGGAAGAGGAGAATGCAGAGAGCAAGATTCTGAAACTCACTGAGTTTGTGACCGCCAACGAATTGGCCACCATGATGAATATTCCTGTCACGGATGTCATCAGTACCTGTATGTCTATCGGCATTATGGTGAGCATCAACCAACGTCTTGATGCCGAAACCATCAATCTCGTGGCAGAGGAGTTTGGCTTCACCACCAACTATGTAAGTTCGGAAGTGACCAATGCCGTGGAAGAGGAAGAGGACAAGGAAGAAGACCTTGTTCCACGTCCCCCAATCATTACCGTGATGGGACACGTCGATCATGGTAAGACTTCCTTGCTCGACTATATCCGCAACACCAACGTCATTGCCGGTGAAGCAGGTGGTATCACACAGCATATCGGTGCATACAGTGTGAAGATGAAGAACGGCAAGAAAATCACTTTCCTCGACACCCCTGGACACGAGGCCTTCACCGCCATGCGTGCACGTGGTGCACAGGTGACCGATATTGCCATCATCATTATTGCAGCCGACGACGATGTGATGCCTCAGACCAAGGAGGCCATCAACCATGCTGTGGCAGCTAATGTGCCAATGGTGTTTGCAATCAACAAGATAGACAAACCTGGAGCCAACCCTGAGAAAATCAAGGAACAACTCGCCAATATGAACTATCTCGTGGAGGACTGGGGCGGTAAGTACCAGAGCCAGGAGATTTCCGCGAAGAAAGGTATCGGTGTTGATGACTTGATGGAGAAGGTGTTGCTCGAGGCAGAGATGCTGGAACTGAAGGCTAACCCCAACAGGAAGGCTACAGGTTCTGTTATCGAGTCATCGCTCGACAAAGGTCGTGGCTATGTGGCCACCATCCTTGTGCAGAACGGAACACTGAAGCAGGGTGATGTGGTGCTGGCCGGTACACATTACGGAAAGGTCAAGGCCATGTTCAATGAACGTGGACAACGCATCCAGAAAGCAGGTCCTGCAGAACCTGCCCTCATCCTAGGCCTGAATGGCGCTCCTACCGCAGGCGACACCTTCCATGTGATGGAAACAGAGCAGGAGGCAAGGGAAATCACCAGCAAGCGTGAGCAGCTTCAGCGTGAGCAGGGCATCCGTACTCAGGTGATGCTTACCCTCGACGAGGTCGGACGACGCATCGCATTGGGCAGCTTCCAGGAACTCAATATCATTGTAAAGGGAGATGTGGATGGCTCTATCGAGGCGCTCAGCGACTCACTCATCAAACTTTCCACAGAGCATATCCAAGTGAACGTCATCCATAAAGCTGTGGGACAAATCAGCGAAAGCGACGTGTCGTTGGCGGAGGCTTCCAATGCCATCATCATCGGTTTCCAAGTGCGTCCTTCGGCTTCAGCACGCCATCTGGCAGAACAAGAGGGTGTTGACATCCGTCTCTACTCCATCATCTACGATGCCATCGAACAGGTGAAGGCTGCCATGGAGGGTATGCTTGCTCCAATCATCAAGGAGGAGGACACCGGAACCGCAGAAGTCCGTCAGGTTTATAAGATTTCGAAGGTGGGTACAGTGGCAGGTGCTTTCGTGCTGAACGGCAAAATCCACCGCTCCGACAAAATCCGTGTCATCCGCGACGGTATTGTGGTGCATACTGGTGACATCAATGCGCTCAAGCGCTTCAAGGACGATGTCAAAGAGGTGTCAACCAACTTCGACTGCGGTATCTCCATTGTCAACTACAACGACATTCGCGAGGGCGACATTCTGGAGGCTTACACCGAGATAGAGGTGAAGCAGAAACTCTAAGACACGCAGACAGTCGGACAGACCATGGACAGACGGCACGGGGAAAACACCCTGTGCCGGACTGATTATCCAATACAATCATTCAGAACCAAACAAAAGGAATCAACATGCTGAACGTGATATATGTGGTATGGGGCTTAGCCGTCATACTGGGATTCTATCAGGGATTCTTCAAACAAGTAGCTAACCTTTTGGGAATTGTTGCCGGTATCATACTGGCAACAATTTTCTATAGCCAGTTCGGCGAGAAAGTTGCAGAGCTTATTGGCAGTACTGAAGAGGTAGGAGGCTGGATAGCCTTCATCCTCATCTCAGTCATTGTACCTGTGGCGCTGGGACTGTTGGCCAGCCTGCTCACCAAGCTGTTTAAGAAAATGCATCTCGGGTTTGTCAACCGACTTGCCGGTGCTGTACTGGCTTTGGTCATCTACACCATTCTCATGGGCTTTGCTTTCAACGTGATGGATTTCATCAATAGCGGAGCCGGTTTCCATGCAGAGAAACTGAAGGAAAGACCTGAGTTGTATTACCAAATCAAACAAGGCACACAGCGGTTCATCCCCGATGCCATCATCGTAAGCGACTCACTCGAAGAAGCAAGGGCTATCGCCGAAGGTGACACCACCAACATCCACCATGGACTGGCAGACTCGTTCAGGAATATACTGGGAGGAGACAACGACTGATGAAAGCACCTGAAGACAAAGGGACAAACCTTTATGTGAAGGAGGTGGCGGGCGAGAAGTACAAATACGGCTTCACCACCGACATTCATACCGAGATCATCGAAAAAGGCCTCAACGAACAAACCATACGCACCATCTCAGAGAAGAAAGGCGAGCCGGAATGGCTACTGCAGTTCCGCCTTGATGCCTTCCGCCACTGGCTGACGATGGAACAACCGTCGTGGGGGCACTTGAAGATGCCCGAAATTGATTATCAAGGCATCTCCTATTATGCTGATCCCACAGCGAAGAGCAAAGACAAGGAAAGCAAAGAGATAGACCCTGAACTGATTAAGACTTTCGACAAACTGGGCATACCTCTGGAGGAACGGCTCGCACTGAGCGGCACTGCCGTTGATGCTGTGATGGACTCAGTGTCCGTAAAGACCACTCAGAAGGACATCCTCGCAGAAAAGGGCATTATCTTCTGTTCCTTTGGTGAGGCAGTGAAGAATCACCCTGACTTGGTAAGAAAATACCTCGGTACGGTGGTCCCACCAAAGGACAATTTCTTCGCCGCCCTTAACTCTGCAGTGTTCAGTGACGGTTCGTTTGTCTATATCCCCAAGAACACTCGATGCCCCATGGAATTGTCAACCTATTTCCGCATTAACGCAAGAATGACGGGGCAGTTCGAACGCACGCTCATCGTCTGCGACGAAGGGGCTTACGTTTCATACTTGGAGGGTTGCACCGCACCTATGCGCGATGAGAACCAACTTCATGCCGCCATCGTGGAAATTATTGTGATGGACAATGCGGAAGTGAAGTACAGCACGGTGCAGAACTGGTTTCCTGGCGATGAGAACGGACAGGGTGGTGTGCTCAACTTAGTGACCAAACGCGGGCATCTGCGTGGGGTGAACAGCAAACTATCCTGGACACAGGTGGAGACGGGGTCAGCCATTACTTGGAAATATCCGAGTTGTGTGTTGAGTGGCGACGGGTCCCAGGCGGAGTTCTATTCTGTAGCACTCACCAACCACTTCCAACAGGCCGATACAGGCACCAAGATGATACATCTGGGCAAGAACACCAAGAGCACTATCATCAGCAAAGGCATCTCGGCAGGCAAGAGCCAGAACTCCTACAGAGGTCTGGTCCGCGTCAGCCCCAATGCCGACGGTGCCCGAAACTACAGTTCGTGCGACTCGCTGCTTCTGGGCAGTGAATGTGGCGCGCACACCTTCCCCTATATGGATGTGAAGAACAACAACGCCATCGTGGAGCACGAAGCCACCACATCTAAAATTTCAGAAGACCAACTCTTCTACTGCAACCAACGAGGCATTTCCACAGAGGAGGCCGTGGGTCTGATTGTCAACGGCTATGCCAAGGATGTCATCAACAAACTGCCTATGGAGTTCGCAGTGGAAGCGCAGAAACTGCTGGCGGTGAATCTGGAAGGAAGCGTGGGATAGGGTCTCATGCTTCTACTTACACATATTTATAATATATAAGCCAAATGTTAGAAATCAAGAATCTGCATGCCAGTGTGGGCGGCAAGGAAATACTCAAGGGAGTGAACCTCACCATCAATGACGGTGAGATACACGCGCTGATGGGTACCAATGGCGCAGGAAAGAGCACACTGAGCAACATCATAGTGGGTCATCCCGCATACGAGGTGACAGAAGGTAGTATCACCTTCAACGGACAAGACCTTCTCGCCATGAAACCTGAGGAACGAGCCCATGCCGGCATCTTCCTCTCGTTCCAACAACCCATTGAGATTCCTGGGGTGAGCATGACCAATTTTCTGCGCACCGCTGTCAACGAACGGCGCAAATACTTAGGCCTTGAACCCCTCAAATCAACCGATTTCCTCAAACAGATGCGTGAGAAACGTAAACTGGTGGAACTGGACTCCAAACTGGTCAACCGCTCAGTGAACGAAGGTTTCAGTGGTGGCGAGAAGAAACGCAACGAGATTTTCCAGATGGCGATGCTTGAACCCACTTTCTGCATCCTTGATGAGACCGACTCCGGACTGGATGTCGATGCACTGCGCATTGTGGCCGAGGGTTTCAATAAGCTCAAGACTGACAAGACCAGTGCCATCATCATCACCCACTATCAGCGTCTGCTCGACTACATACGGCCCGACAAAGTGCATGTGCTGCTCGACGGGCGCATCGTGAAGACGGGCAACGCTGAACTCGCCAAGACAATCGAGGACAAGGGTTTCGACTGGATAAAGGATGATGTTGAAAACTGACGGTGACATGACCAATAGCGAACAGCAATACATAGATCTGTACAACAACTACAGCGATGTGATTAAAGCCAACAGTGCGGAAGAACTCAACACTTCTCGCGACGAGGCTTTCCGACATTTCATGTCGATGGGTTTTCCCTCATTGAAGAAGGAGGAATACAAATACACCGACGTGCAGAAATCCTTTGCACCCGACTATGGCCTCAACTTCAAGCGGATAGAGATACCTACTGACCCCTTCGAAGCTTTCAAATGCAATGTGCCCAATCTGAGCACCCTGCTTTACTTTGTGGTCAACGACCTTTGCTACAAGGACAATCCTTGCATGAAGGACGACAACGGCATCTTCTTGGGGTCCATCAAGCAAGCCCCCGAAAAAGTGAAGCAGGCTTTTGCCCGGCTCTACACTAAGAATGCCGACGTCACAACCGATGCTGTCACTGCACTCAACACTGCTTTGGCGCAGGATGCCTTTATGGTCTATGTGCCTCGTGGCCAACGGCTCAACAAGACATTACAGGTCATCAACCTGCTTCACTCCAAAATCGACCTCATGGTCAATCGTAGGTTGATGATTGTGTTGGAAGAAGGTGCTGAGGCCACTCTGCTATTCTGCGACCATGCCATGGACAGTGTCAAATTCCTTGCCACTCAGGTGACGGAAATCTACTGCGCTGATAACAGCCATCTCGACATGTATGAACTGGAGGAGAACCATATCCTCTGTACCCGTTTTTCCAACACCTATGTCAGTGTTGGAGCTGACTGCACTGTGAGCCTCAACAACATCACTCTTTACAATGGCACCACACGCAATACCTTACGGGTAAAACTTGAAGGTGAGCACAGCGAAGTGACACTCAATGGTTGTGTCATCGCCGACAAGAACCAGAAAGTGGACAACAACACGCTCATCGAACACGCAGTGCCCAACTGCACGAGCAACGAACTCTACAGATACGTTATAGACGACAGCGCAGTAGGTGCTTTCGCTGGTCGGATACTGGTGCAACCTGGGGCGCAGAAAACGGTGTCGCAAGAAACCAATGCCAATCTATGTGCCACAAAAGAGGCGAGGATGTACTCACAGCCCATGCTGGAAATTTATGCCGATGACGTGAAATGCTCACATGGTTCCACCGTAGGTGTGCTCGATGAGAACGCACTCTTCTATATGCAGCAACGTGGAATACCCGTCGATGAGGCACGCATGCTGCTGAAGTTCGCATTCATCAGCCAAGTCTGTGAGAAAATCAAGCTTGAGCCACTGCGGGAAAGACTCAATTATCTGGTCAACAAGCGCTTTAGAGGACAGCTCAGCAAATGTACGGGTTGCTCACTTTGTAAATAGGGTCTGGCTTAGGCTTTATGTTTTAGAAGTTAGAAACAGAGCTTGCCATGACAAGTATCTAATAAAAGACCTGAGTAAAGATAATAGACTATGCTCAACGTAGAAGACATACGCAAGGATTTCCCGATACTCGGCTTGTCGGTCTATGGCAAGCCATTGGTATATCTCGACAACGGGGCTACCACTCAGAAGCCTCGTGTTGTGGTTGATGCCATCTCAAACGAGTACTACAACGTCAATGCCAATGTACACCGTGGTGTGCATTTCCTGTCACAGAAAGCCACCGAATTGCACGAACAAGCACGGGAGACCATACGCGCCTTCATCCATGCCAAATCCACCAGCGAGATAGTCTTTACGCGTGGCACCACTGAGAGTGTTAATCTTGTGGCCTCATGCTTCAGCGAGGAATTCATGAACGAGGGTGACGAGGTCATCATCTCCGCCATGGAACACCACTCCAATATAGTGCCATGGCAGATGGCTGCAAATAGAAGGGGTATTCGCATCAAGGTGATTCCCATCAATGATAAAGGCGAGTTGCTTATCGACGAGTACAAGGCTCTTTTCACCGACCGTACACGCTTAGTGAGCGTCACACACGTCTCGAATGTGCTCGGTACCATTAATCCTGTGAAGGAAATCATCGGCATAGCCCATGAACATGGTGTGCCAGTACTTATCGACGGAGCGCAGTCTGCCCCGCATATGCCAATCGATGTCGAAGAACTCGACTGCGATTTCTTTGCTTTCAGTGGTCATAAAACCTATGGTCCAACGGGTATCGGCGTGCTTTATGGCAAAGAAGTCTGGCTCGACCGCCTTCCACCCTACCAAGGCGGCGGGGAAATGATACAGCACGTGAGTTTCGAGAAAACCACCTACAATGAGTTGCCTTATAAATTCGAGGCCGGTACACCAGATTATGTGGGTTCACATGCACTGGCTGTGGCAATCGACTATTTGTCGGCACTGGGAATGGATAATATCCAAGAATATGAGCGCAGTCTCACAGACTATGCCATGCAGCAACTCCAAGAGATAGAGGGTATGCGTATTTACGGCACCGCCGACAACAAGGATGCGGTGATATCCTTCTTGGTAGGAGATATCCACCACCTCGACTTGGGTACTCTGCTCGACCGTCTGGGCATAGCCGTACGCACTGGTCACCATTGTGCTGAACCACTGATGCACCGACTTGGTATCGAAGGTACCGTACGCGCCTCGCTCTCCTTCTACAACACACGCGAAGAAATCGACGCACTTGCCGCTGCCATCAACCGGCTCAGGCAGATGTTCTGACAATAGTATCTATTATATCTATAAAAAATATATCAGAAAAAGTATGAAACCATCAATTCCAAAAGGTACGCGCGACTTCTCACCCATTGAGATGGCCAAGCGCAACTATATATTCAACACCATCCGTGAGGTTTATGCTCTTTACGGTTTCCAGTAAATAGAGACTCCTGCCATGGAGAATCTGTCCACCCTCATGGGCAAGTATGGAGAGGAGGGCGACAAACTGCTCTTCAAGATACAGAATTCGGGCGATTATTTCAAAGGTCTCACTGATGAGGAACTGCTGAGTCGCAATGCCAACAAACTGGCCAGCAAGTTCTGTGAGAAAGGACTCCGTTACGACCTGACAGTGCCTTTTGCCCGTTATGTGGTACAGCACCGTGAAGAAATCACCCTGCCGTTCAAGCGTTATCAAATTCAGCCCGTCTGGCGTGCTGACCGACCGCAGAAAGGACGTTATCGTGAGTTCTACCAGTGCGATGCTGATGTGGTGGGAAGCGAATCACTGCTCAATGAGGTGGAACTGATGCAGATTATCGACACGGTCTTTTCCCGTTTTGGCATCCGTGTCTGCATCAAAATCAATAACCGGAAGATACTCAGCGGCATCGCTGAAGTCATCGGTCAAGCCGATAAGATAGTGGATATCACAGTGGCTATTGACAAACTCGACAAGATAGGACTCGACAATGTCAATGCAGAACTGGCCGAAGATGGTATTCCTGCCGAGGCTATAGAGAAATTGCAACCCATCATCCTGCTCAAAGGCAGCAACAAGGAAAAGCTACAGACCATTAAGGACATCCTCAAGGATTCAGAAATAGGAGTCAAGGGTGTGGAAGAATGCGAGTACATCCTTGACACGCTCAGCCAATTGAATCTCAACAATGAAGTTGAACTGGACTTAACCCTTGCCCGTGGTCTCAACTACTACACGGGAGCCATTTTCGAGGTGAAAGCACTCGATGTGGAGATAGGCAGCATTACGGGTGGTGGACGATATGACAATCTTACGGGTATCTTCGGTATGCCTGGCATATCTGGTGTAGGTATTTCCTTTGGCGCTGACCGCATTTTCGATGTGCTCAACCAACTGGACCTTTACCCCAAGGAAGCCGTGACTACCACCAAGGTGATGTTCACTAATTTCGGAGAGGCTGAACTGGCATACTCACTGCCTATCATAGCCAAAGTCAGGGCTGCAGGTATCAGTGCGGAAGTGTTCCCATCGTCAGTGAAAATGAAAAAGCAGATGAACTACGCTAATGATAAACGTGTGGCTTATGTCGCTATTGTTGGTGAGAACGAGATGAACGAGGGAAAAATCACTCTCAAGGACATGGCCACTGGTGAGCAGTCGATGTTTACCGCTGACGAACTCATTGAAAAAATCAAATAACTTTAATGTTATAGAGTGCAGGTTTGCTTAGATTGCCGATTGTGAGCATTTTAGGCGAAGCCAATGTTCCATGTTCAATATTCAATAATAATCAATGGTAGAAATCCAAAACACACTTGTGTCCCTCGACATCTTCCAAGTGCGGTTCTGCTGCGACTTGGAAGCGTGTAATGGTGCGTGTTGCATTGAGGGTGATGCTGGTGCCCCCGTCAACATTGAGGAGGTGGCGGGACTGGAAGATGCGGCCGCCATTGTTTGGGACGAACTGAGCCGAAAGGCTCAGCGTGTCATCAAACAGGATGGTGTGGTCTATCCTGATGCATGGGGCGAATTGGTGACAAGCATCGTTGATGGCAAGGACTGTGTTTTCACTTGCTATCACAATGGTTGTTGTTTCTGTGCCATCGACAAGGCTTATCGTGAAGGACGCTGTGCCCACAACAAACCCATCTCT
>JAFXVU010000248.1 GCA_017534705.1 Bacteroidaceae bacterium | reverse complement strand
AGAAGCACCCTATGTGGGCGATGGAATACTGTCGCGACGAGGGTTTACGCAAATACTGGGACGAGCAGAGTTATCCCTACCACAAGGAGGGCGACGGACCGCTCTACCGGAATCAGCCCGCACGCGACTACAATCACAATATGGACCAGTTTGCTGTCGAGATGGTTCGTCGCTGGTATGACTACTGGCGTGAGCGTCCAGGTACGGGCACACGCGTTTCATCGGGTGGTGTGAAGATTGTGTTCTCCGATACCAATACCCACCACCGAGGTGAGTCGAACTACCGCACAAGTGGCGTCACCGATGCTATGCGTATTCCAAAAGATGCTTTCTTCGTGCATCAGGTGATGTGGAACGGCTGGGTGGAGCCAGAGACTCCAAAAACCTATATCATCGGTCATTGGAACTATGATGCGTCTGTTGTCAAACCTGTGTATGTGGTTTCCACTGCCGATGCCGTGGAACTGTTCCTGAATGGACGTTCGTTGGGCAAGGGCAAACAGCGTTACCGTTACCTTTTCACATTCGAGAATGTTCCTTTTGAACCTGGGACCCTTGAAGCCGTTGCTTCCGATGGCAGTCGTTACAAACTTGAAACAGCAGGTGAACCCTATCAATTGAAACTCACGGCAATGGAGAACCCCGAGGGCACGAAGGCCGATGGCGCTGATATGGTGCTGTTTCAGGTGGAGGTGTTGGATAAGCAGGGCAGGCGTTGCCCACTCGATGACCGGATGGTCAATTTCGAGTTGAAGGGCGAGGCGCAGTGGGTTGGCGGTATTGCCGTGCGCAACAACCAGTCGCTCCAGCGGCCCGACGACAATCGTCCGGAAGGGCTCCTCGATGCGGCTGCCACGAAGAACATCTCTGACAACTATGTGGGTGCAACATCTCTTCCTGTGGAATGTGGTGTGAACCGTGTCTTGGTCCGCACAACCACCAAGGCTGGAGTCATTCGTCTTACAGCCCAAGCCGAAGGACTGACGAAGGCTGAGATAAAAGTGAAAACGAAAAGAGTGAAAAGTGATGATCTCCTTCCACAACTCTCGCTGAAGGGTAGTTTGGTACGTGGGGAAACTCCTCTTACCCCTTCCTATACAGAACAGGCAAGCGGGGTGAAAATAGTTTCAGCCAAGGCTGGTTATGACTCAGACCATGCTTCCCGCAGTTTCGATGACAACGAACTCTCGGAATGGAAGAACGACGGTCGTCTTTCCACGGCTTGGATTACCTACAAACTGGAGCGTGAGGCTGTCGTCGATGACATCTGCATGAAGCTCACAGGATGGCGATTGCGCAGTTATCCCCTTGAGATTTATGCCGGCCAGACACTCATTTGGAGTGGAGAAACAGAGCGCAGCCTTGGTTATGTCCATCTGAAACCCATCCAACGAATAACAACCGACGAAATCACTGTCCGTTTGAAGGGTGCAGGTAAAGATGAAGATGCCTTTGGCGGTATTGTGGAAGTCACTGAACCCGCAGCAGGAGAACTCGACCTCTTCAAGGCTAAACAGGGCGGCAATACCAAAAACGAGCTCCGCATCGTAGAGATAGAATTCTTAGAAACACTATAGAAATATTAAGGGGTATTCGTCGGAAATACCAAAAGCGCTTTTTTGCGGTTGTCAAAACTACAGAGGGGGTAATACTGGCGGATACCATCAAATAACCTTAAAATGTCGGAGGGCATTCATGATGCCGTCCTCATCAACCGAACTGGTGACGTAGTCGGCCTGGCGTTTCAAGTCGTCTATGGCATTGCCCATAGCAATGCCAACACCAACCTGAAGAATCATCGTAGTATCGTTGCCTCCATCGCCAAAGGCTATGGTATGGGCTGGGGCGAAACCTTCATGACGAGCCATGGCGAGGATGCCCTTGCCCTTGTCGGCCCCGTTAGCGGTGATGTCGGTGAATTCCGGATGCCAGCGGCCTGACACGCACTGAGGCAAACGAGACATCAATTCCAATTCATATTCGGCTGGAAAAAAAGGAGTCAGTTGCAGAATGTCCTGCTGCAACACATCGTCCAATGGCGCGGCCTGACCAAGATTCTTCACGGCCAGCATCTGGCGGAAAATGCGGTCCACATCGCCCGTGGGGTCGAGCACTGCCACGTCGCGACGACCGACGACAATAAGGCTGTATCCCTTCGCTTTCGCGTCTTCCACACAGGTCATCACGTCCTCCTTGACAATAGGTTGGCAACTGACGAGTTCGTTGCCCACATAGCACAGCGCACCGTTGGTGGGGTGATGTAGCCGTCGATGAGATGCTCAATGGCTCCGAGGTTGGTAATGATAAGCGGCGGACGACCGGTCGCGATATACACCCGCGAGCCGTTGGCCTTCGCTTGTGTCAACGCGTGAACGGTGGAAGGCGGAATCTCGTGGGTCTTGAAACTCACGAGCGTGCCGTCAATGTCGAAGAATAAAGCGTATCTCTGATTCATAACTGGATGCAAAGGTAAGAAAAAAAACGCGATTTCTGGAGTTCGACGAGGTAAAGAAATTTGCACATCTTAAGAAGATGAGATGATATCATATACAAAAGGATTAGAATAATTTGGCTGTAACATGAAAAAAATCTACCTTTGTATGTGTTCTATTATCAACCAATCACATTCAACCCTACCCTATTATTATGAAGAAACTGTTATTCCTATCTGCACTGGCAACACTGCTGTTGTTGCCAGGCTGCAAGCAAGAGAAAAAGCTCATCACCGACCTACCAAGAAAAGAAGCCACACCCGAAGTGATTGCAGCTGTTGATTCTTTCGTCCATGCCACACAGACACGTCCCGTAGCGCCCGACTCCATCACACTTCACAGCATCATGATCCTGAAACACGGTGAAGTGGTGTACCAGATTTGGTTCAACGGGCAGACAGCCGAGACGCCACACCCTATGTTCTCGGTCAGCAAGACTTTCACCGCCGTAGCTGTAGGTCTCGCTATCAATGAGGTCAAATGAGACGCATAAGTAAAGACATAACAAAACACTATCAAATGGCGTGTAGCTCAACGAGTTACATGCCATTTGCTTTTTATGGGCTCATGTTTTCGAATAAGTTTAGCTCCAGTATTGGTGTCAAGTAATGAATACTGATATTATGAGCATTTGTCCGAAGCTTACAAAATTTTTTGGATAGTGTCGGACAAATGCTTTAGACTTATTGAGTACTTAACCATTATTTCCGTCCAACAACATCAAACCTTTTATCGTCAGCAAATAACATTGACGAGGATGATGGGGATTGGCAGGATACTTCATACACACAAATCCTTCTCTTATTGCTGGTGTGAGAGAATAATCCATAAAGTTCGGACGGTTCTTCAAACCTACAGCTTCCATCATACTCTTCACACTCATTTCTTCTTTACCGATTGCCAATACCAAACGTGTAACATTCACAGAAGATGGTTGTATGTCGATTGAACTTGTACGGGTACTTGTATGGGTAGTTGTATGGGGGAACTTCGGATTTATTATTATCAATCTTTCTTATCTCCAAACAGCAGTTTCAATT
>JAFXVU010000247.1 GCA_017534705.1 Bacteroidaceae bacterium | reverse complement strand
ATGAAGCGCGGAATCATCCCCTCCACATTCCTGCCTCTACAAAGTGGTGTGGGCTCTACCGCCAATGCTATCCTCGGAGCACTGGGCAACGACCCGGCTGTTCCTGACTTCAACATCTACACAGAGGTGTTCCAGGACGCCATTGTGGATTTGATGATGAAGGGCAGGGTCAAGAGCGCCAGCACTTGCTCGCTGTCTGTGACAAACGAGGCTCTCTACCAAATCTACGATAACATCGACTTCTTCAAGGACAAATTGGTGCTTCGCCAGTCGGAGATTTCCAACAGCCCTGAGGTCATCCGCCGATTAGGAGTTATCGCCATCAACACAGCCATCGAGGTGGATATCTATGGCCATGCCAACTCCACACAAATCTGCGGTAGCAAGATGATGAACGGTATCGGCGGTTCTGGAGACTTCGAGCGCAATGCATACATCTCTATCTTCACTTGCCCCTCTGTGGCTAAAGGTGGACTCATCAGTTCCATCGTTCCTTTCTGCAGCCACGTGGACCACACCGAACACGACGTGAACGTCATCGTGACCGAGCAAGGTGTGGCTGACCTCCGCGGTAAATCACCAGTGGAACGCGCTCATGCCATCATCGAGAACTGCGCTCATCCTGACTACAAGCAGCTGCTTTGGGACTACCTGAAGATAGCCGACAAGGGACAGTCACCCCACAAGCTGTCAGCAGCTTTCGCTTTGCACGACACTTTCCTCCGCGAGGGCGATATGCACTTAACAGACCTGTCGAAGTACGTGAAATAAACCTGTTCCACGTGCAACAAACTATAGTAAACACCCGACGTGAAATCTCACGTCGGGCGTTTTTTTTGCGAAAAGGTCATATTCATACGTTGAGGGGTAAAGAATGTGGGGAAAAAGTGCTACATTTGCAGAATACTTTGGATTGAGCTGAATTCTGCACCTTTTCTCTGACATAGGCTCTTGAGACAGGCGCATTCCAATGATTATCAGCCCTAAAAAGTAGCCGCTCAAACGATATGGAAATATTAATAGGCAACTTCATCGCATACTTGCTGTTCTTCCTGTGCTTGCTCCATTTCAACAAGTACAGGCTGAACCTGCAGTCGTTTGTTGCCCTCAGTTTCGCTATCGAGGCCTTTCTCGGCTATTATACATTCAAAACTGGCATTTATCAGAAGACTTTCGGCTATAAGGATGTGACCCTTCTACCTATCGCACCTTATATCTTGTGCCTGTTGATGATTGTAATGCTCATCCATCCCCTAAGGCAAGTAGAGGCCATTAGAAAGATGGAGACTAACAACAACGTGACAATCAGCGAGAAATGGCAAAACTACCTCTCCTTCCTCTTTCTCGGTTTAGTGGGACTCTATTTCTATATGAACCAGTTGCTGGTGAGCCAACGGTCGGAATTTGTGGAATACGACGAGATTTACGAGAACATGGCATCGGGAAATTTGGAAAGGTTCAGCTCACCAATCCTCAACACCATCTATTTCCGCCTCATCACACTCATCCGACTGCTGAGCCCGTTTATCTATTATTTCCAGTTCTCCATCCTAGCCAATAAAAAGAAGAACGAGAGGAAAATACTACCCATGGCGCTGATTTTCAGCTCATTCATACTTTCTGTATTTCCTGACATCAGGTCTGCCAGTCGCGGAGCCATGTACTTCTCGGCCATGCAGTTGTGCTTCTTCGTGTTCATCTATTTCAAATCATTCACACGAGGAGTAAAGGTCGTGACAGTGACTGCTATAGCTGGTTCAATGTTGCTGCTGGTCATCTTCTCCATGGCCATATCATATTCTCGATTTGGTGAAGGAAAGGAAGGCAATGAACAGATATTCAGGTATTTTGGAGAACCATATCCCAATCTGGGATTCAATGTGTGGAACAAAGACATACGTCATCCATACGGTAAGAGGTTTTTCCCGCGACTGACCACAGGCCGCGACAAGAGTTTTGCTGGACGTGAGGATAGGTTCACATACTGGGAACGCCAGGTGGGAATACCGATGCTCAACCTGAAAACCATATTTGGCGACCTGTATGTGGAATTCGGAGCGATAGGTGCATTCGCCGTAGTGATACTATGGTTGCTGTTGCTACGCTTCTGCCTCTACAAAGCGCGAGGAGATGCACTTGCCACCGTGATATTCTTGTATTACAACTACGACATCGTCGTGTATGGACTCTTTAACAACCACTTATCAGAGGACACGCTCAAAGAGTTCTGCTACTCCATTATCATCATCCTTGCCTTGAGGTTTGTGGCTCACAAGATGAAGGGAAAGAACGACCTGAACAGATATCTCGCCGAACGTCATAGACGAGGACGGTATGGGTATTATTACAGCGACAACGACACCAAAGACAAACAATGAGACAAGAAGCCTATTTCTATCCACCACAGCCTAAGAACGGCTACAACAACCCCTACGCACTGCATTTCAAGGAGGCGTTGGCGGCAAAATATGACGTGGCTGAAAGCGACTATCGCCCCGTGAAGGGACAACTGTGGTCATTGTTTTGTCATGCGTTATGTTCCGATGTGTTCTTCCTTAACTGGATTGAGAACGTGGGAGTAGGACGGAAACAGAAGCTGCGCACATGGATAGCACTGTTCTGCCTGAAAATCATGTCTTGGAGACACGCACCTATGGTGTGGATTCTCCATAATATCCATCCGCATGAAGGGGAGAACGAGAGTACAGAGGCTATCAAGAATTGGCTGTTCCAACATGCCAACCTCATCATTGCCCATTCCCATGCCGCAGAGAACTACGCACGTGAACATGCAAGGAACAAAGTGCTCTTCCTCCATCATCCTATAACACCTATAGAGTTGATGATGGATGACGACTTCAAACTCGACTGTGCCAACGATGTCTTCATCTGGGGAAGCATACTGCCTTATAAAGGGATTGGGGAATTCGTGTCCTTACCTCGGTTACACGATTCCGGCCTCCGCGTGAAGATTGTGGGCCAGTGCCAGAATCCTGAGTTGGCCAAACAAATTGAAAGTTACTGTGGAGAAAGGATTACTTTCAACAACCACATGGCGATATTCGAAGAGATTGCCTTTCATATCAAAGCCAGCCGGTACGTGTTGTTCCCCTATATCGACAGTGGCTTTTCCAGTTCTGGTGCCCTGATTGACACACTCATGTTGGGTGGCACACCCTTAGCACCCGACATGGGAGCTTTCAAGGACCTGAAAGAGGAAGGTCTCTGCATCACCTACAACTCGGAAGACGAACTCTTCGACATCCTCAACAGCGACACTACACAACGAATAGACCAGGACAAAGTGAAGACGTTCATAGAGAACAATTCCTGGGAGAGTTTCATTGAGAAGATACACGATAATCTGAAATGAATAGAGAGATACACATAGCCTGCAGCACCGACGACAACTACGCCCCGCTTTGTGGCGTAATGCTTTGCTCTGCACTTCACAACAACAAGGGCGGACAGATAGTGGTGCATGTACTCGCCAACGAACTCTCGTTCGACAACCAGTCACGTCTCACACGACAATGCCTACGCTATGGGGCTCTGTGCAAGTTCCACAAGGTTGACAACAAAAGACTGGAAGGGTGCCAGTACCGGACAAAGGTACACCCGCTCAGCAGCGCGGCATACTACCGCATCCTGCTTGCGTCAATCCTTCCAGAAGTGTCAAGGGTCATCTACCTCGACTGCGACATGATGATTCTGAGCGACATGAGCGAAGTATATGACATGAACCTTGCAGGACATGGCGTAGC
The DNA here is from genome assembly GCA_017534705.1 of Bacteroidaceae bacterium. Taxonomy (GTDB): domain Bacteria; phylum Bacteroidota; class Bacteroidia; order Bacteroidales; family Bacteroidaceae; genus RUG11857. The sequence goes on along the minus strand of JAFXVU010000247.1, from coordinate 12,421 downwards.
GGCTGTACAAGACTACGACACACCTGTTGATATGGAGCACTACCGGCAGTTAGGACTCTCTGAAGGAGACAAGTACTTCAATAGCGGCTTCATGGTCATCGACCTCGACTATTGGAGAAAACACAATACCGAGAACAAACTCCTGGAATTCGCAAAACGGGAACGGAAAGTCTATTTCCATGACCAAGACGCCCTCAATTGCGTCTTCCGTGGCAACTGGCGACGCCTGTCACCAGAATGGAACTATTTCAACGTGGCGCAGATTCGTGTAAGACACCTCTTCCAAGACAAGGACGAGGCACGGCGTTTCTTCCGCTCACCCAAGGTGGTGCATTTCCCTGGACGCTACTTCAAACCCTGGCTCGATACAGAATGCATCCCCTACCGCAGCCAATGGCTACATTATCTCGATATTTCCGAATGGAAGGATATGACGCTGCGTAGGAACGAGCGCCGCTGGTACACAGTGGCCAAAACCCTCTATGTGAAGTTGAAACGATTGTTTTACCAACTTGAATATACCTTTTAAGACGACATGCGAGTAGGAATAAGCGGATATGTAGGCACCCACCTTACCGGCATAGGCCGAGTGCTGATCAACGTTGTGAAAGAGATGGCTCGTCTCTTTCCCGACGACGAGTATGTGGTGTTCGCCAATAAAGGGTACGATTTCTATGACCCGCTCTCGGCGATGCCTAATGTTCGTGTGGTGAATACTGGAGTGTCGAAAGACAGCCCGATAGCGAATATCCTGTGGCATCAGAGAGGATTCCAGCGCTTGCTGAAACAATGGGAATGCGATGTGGCGTATATCCCCAACTTCTCCCTTTTGCTGTGGAAACAGTTGCCGACAGTGGTGACAATACACGACCTCATCGAGTTCAATGTCCCCGGCAAGTTCAGCCCACTGAGAATGGCCTACCGCAAGATGATTGACCCCCTGATGGTACGCAACAGCACCTTTATCACTACAGTGTCCGAATGCTCCAAGCGCGATATCGTGCGCTTCTGCAATGCCGACGAGAAGAAGGTACGCGTGATTCACAATGCCGTGGACCCCACTTACTTCCATGAGTATGACAAAACCGATGTCATACCCGTGTTGGAGAAATACGGACTGCGCTATAAGTCGTTCTTTATCTTCGTAGGCACCATCGACTACCCTGGCAAGAACATCAAAGTGGTCATCGACGCTTTCTTACACTTGAAGGAACACCAAACCAACGACTACAAACTGGTCATCGTGGGCAAGGACGGACACAACGCACAAGTCATCTACGACCTTGTCAACCGCTCACCCTATAAAGACGACGTACTGTTCACTGGTTATGTGTCGGATACCGACCTACCTAAGCTTTACTCTGGCGCCAAGGTCATGCTCTACCTGTCGCTGTATGAGGGCTTCGGACTGCCTGTACTCGAGGCCATGTCCTGTGCCACACCTGTAATCTGCTCCGACACCTCGTGTTTCCCTGAAGTGGCTGGAGATGCCGACATCTGCGTCTGCCCTACCGATGTGGACGCTGTGGCGGACAAACTACTGCATCTGGCAACCGACGATGCCTACTACCAGCAGGTGGCCCGTCAATGCCTCGAACAGTCGAGAACTTTCTCGTGGGAACGCTCAGCTCGTGCCTACCACGAAGTCTTCAAGATGGTGCTTAATTCCCTATGATGCCATCCTACCAACTAAAAACCATTTTACCCATCATAAGAAATGCCAACGAATATTCCCAATCCTACTGACGCCAGCATCATCCTGACCTACAGATGCCCGATGCGCTGCGTGATGTGCAATATATGGAAAAACCCTACGGATAAGAAGGAGGAAATACAAGCCAGCGACTTGAAGTCGCTACCACAACTCCGTTTCATCAACCTCACAGGGGGGGAACCTTTCATCAGAGAGGACTTACCCGAAATCGTGGAGGAATGCTACAAGCACACCTCGCGCATCGTCATCTCTACCTCGGGATGGTTCGAAGACCGAGTGATTGCTCTTGCACAGCGTTTCCCTAATATCGGAATACGCATCAGTATCGAGGGACTGTCACAAAAAAACGATGAACTGCGAGGACGTGAAGGCGGATTCGATAAAGGATTGCGCACATTGCTCACACTGAAACAAATGGGACTCAAAGACATTGGTTTCGGCTGCACCGTTTCCAACAACAACTCCGCCGATATGCTGTCACTCTACCAACTCTCGCTCTCGCTCGGCATGGAGTTCGCTACTGCAGCCTTCCACAATTCCTATTACTTCCACAAAGACGACAACCGCATCACCAATCGGGATGAGGTGTGCCATAATTTTGAGCAGTTGATTGAATGGCAGTTGAAAGAGAAGCACCCCAAGAGCTGGTTCCGAGCATGGTTCAACATGGGACTAATCAACTACATCGAAGGCGGACGACGTATGCTCCCATGCGAGGCGGGAAGCGCCAACTTCTTCATCGACCCCTGGGGAGAAGTCTATCCATGCAACGGAATGGAGGAACGATACTGGAAAGACAGCATGGGAAACATACACGAGCAAGACTTCATGCAGATTTGGCAAAGCAAGAAAGCTGAGGATGTCAGAGAGAAAGTGCGACGATGCCCCAAGAACTGCTGGATGGTGGGTACCGCCAGCCCTGTGATGCACAAGTACATTAAGTTCCCGCTCCGATGGGCTTTGAAAAACAAATGGAGGTCCATCCGTGGAAAAGCCGCCTGTCTCGACAAAACCTGGTGCGATGTCGGCCAAGACCCGTGCCAAGGCGACTTGAGAGAAACATTCTGACAAGAATAATTCACGGGCAATTCGTGAGTGATTCGTGGATATTCATGTACAAAAAGACATGATTAACGATGATGAAAACTGACAAGCACAGAATTTACGTGACAGGAACACGTGGTATTCCTGGTATCATGGGAGGCGTGGAGACCCACTGCGAGGAATTGTTCCCGAGGTTGGTGGAAATGGGTTTTGAGGCAACAGTCTTCCGTCGCCTGCCATACGCTGTGGATGCCGTCAAGTCGTTTAAAGGTGTGGATATCGTGGATATCCCATGCACAAAGAACAAGTTCCTCGAGGCGTTCGTCCATACGTTCAAGGCTATCGTGAAGACCAAAAGGTGCGGAGGAAAGTACATCCACATCCATGCCATCGGCCCAGTGATGCTCTCACCGCTGGCACGCCTCTTGGGAATGAAAGTGGTGTTCACTCACCACGGACACGACTATGACCGTGCGAAATGGAACACTTTCGCCAAAATGTGCCTGAAGATGGGCGAATGGCTGGGGTGCAGGTGCGCCAATCATATCATCGTCATTTCTAAGCCTATACAGGATGTGCTGGCTGAGAAGTATGGACGTACCAAGAATGTCCATCTGATTTACAATGGGGTCCCTGATGCCCAGTTATGCGACGACGATACATATTTCAGCGAGTTGGGCATCGAGCCTGGCAAGTATGTCTTGGCGTTGGGACGGTTTGTGCCGGAGAAGAACTTCGACCAACTCATTGATGCTTTCAGCTCTATCCGCTCCAATGGTTGCAAATTGGTGATAGGGGGAAGTTTCGACCATCAGGACGAGTATGCCAAGGAACTCGTGACAAAAGCGCAGAAAAATGATGTGGTCTTGCCTGGATTTGTGAAAGGCGACCACTTACACGCCCTCCTTACACATGCTCGCTGTTTTGTGCTGCCTTCATCCCATGAGGGATTGCCTATTTCCATGCTCGAGGCCATGAGCTACCGACTACCTGTGATTGCCAGCGACATTCCAGCCAATTTGGAGGTGAACCTTGATGCTGATTGCTATTTCAAATGTGGTGACACCCGACAGTTGGCACATTTGCTACAACAAGCTGTAGAAAACGATTGCCGACGCATCAACTACGACATGAACCCCTACAACTGGGACAGGATTGCCGAACAGACTGCACAAGTTTATCATTCCCTGATGCAAAATAAAAACTAAACACACCACTGCGTACAACACAAAGCGGGCGTCCCTGAATCAGGAACGCCCGCTTTGAATAGTATACTGTGTTTACAGATTGCTTAGAAAGAAACGTAAGCACCGAAGGCAACAGCGTTGTCAACACCGATTGTCACCTGGTTGGTCTTCACGTCGCCAGTCTTGGAGAAACCCCAACCCAACTTACCAACGTGTGCTACAAGGCTCACCTTGGGGCTGATAGCGTAAGAGAAACCTGGCTTGATGGCGATTTCCCATGTATTAGTGTTGTCATCTACACCGTGAGTGTGCTCGAGTTGGTAAGCGAAACCACCATCGAGGAAGAAGGTGAAGTTACCAGCCTTCACTGCCTTATAACGAGCATAGGGATTGAGGATGAAGCTATTGGTGCTTGCATTGTTGTTGTCTGTGTGACCAAAACCTACAGCTGCGGCGATGTCCCAGTTGTCGTTCAGAGTGTAACCAATCTCGGGAAGGAGTGTAAAGGTGTTGTCCTTTGAGAGTTCATTGCCATTGATAGTGGTCTTTGTGTGCTGATAGCCTACTTCACCACCCATCCATACCTGTGCGTTTGCTGCAACTGAAGCTACTGCGAAAACTGCAGCCAAAACAATCTTTTTCATAATCTAAAAAATAACTTTTTAGTGATGTCCTACTCTATTAGAAGGTTTTCGGATTCCCCTTTCATTCAATTCTCTGTTTGTACGGTGTGGGGCATACTGGCGTTCTTTCTATAACCAACCGACGGAAAGTGTCAAGGTTGTGAAGGCTCAGCGGAAACACGTCCCACATCGTTTTCGAGTGCAAAGTTATAATGTTTTTCCAATACAACGTATGCCCTTTAATGTTCTTTTAGTTAAAATTCGACCTTTAGAACAATATTTACTCAAGATTATACAATTAGAATGATTATTTTTACTCAACATATTTACATATATTAACATTTTTGACGGTCTGTTTGCGCAAACAGACCACAACAATTTACTATTTTTTGCAAATTATGCATGGGTTTTGGATGGTAAAATAGGACATGGATGTATAAAGGAAAAACAACACATAAAAAGTCGGCCGATAGGCAAACACCCATCAGCCGACCTCTTAATCGTTAATCAAACTTGTATACTGAATAATCAGGAAAGTATCCTACCGAAGTCCTTATCGCGAACGTCCGGAATAGAAGTATTTCTTGCCCTGTTTGATGTAGATGCCTGGTTGCAATCTGTCGGAAGAAACACGACGACCGTCAAGTGTATAAATAGCGTCATCGCCTTTCACATCATCCTTTGCCGTCAGAATGCTGGTGAACTCTTTCTCCACCATGAAGTTGAAATATGATGGCTCGTCGTATTTGGCGGGTGATGCATCCTTGAGGTAAAGACCGGTGCCGACATTGCGGAGAGTAAAGCCTTTTCCTTCTACATAACGTATCTCCCATTCTGCACCATTGGCCATGTCCTCACCCATCTGGTTGTTCAGTCCAAGAATGAAACTGCACCATCCACTGGCGGGCTGTGAGTTGAGATAACCTGGCTTACCCCAGATGTTGTACTCGCTCCCGTCGAGCTGGATGAGTCGCAACAGATAATGCCCGTCGGTTCCAGCTACTGGCTCGGCTTTGAAACGATAACCCACAATAGAGATGTCATTAAGTACAGTGTTGGCGTCTTCGAAACCCAAGTTCTGGTTGTCTGAACCATAGAAAGCTTTCTTGTCCTCACTCACAATGACAAAGGGCGAGCTTTCTATCTCGGCCACACTAACGTAACTACCCAGTTTGTCAATACTCATCTGGTCGTCTTCGTCATCGTTGTTGTCATCTCCGCCTTCTCCCCAGTTGGCCTCATAGTAAACGGCATACCAGTCCATACATGCCTTGCCACAGGCTTCTTCCAGACCACCAAAGGCTGGCGAAGCCTTGCCCGTACGCATCAGGATGTCAATGTCAATGAGGCAAGCTGTACCAGAAAGGGTCATGGAGATGTTCTTGTAGTGGTCGAGCATAGCCTTGTAAGCCCTTCCCCATTTAGAGGTGGAACCTGTGGCCCATGTACCGTAGTTCGACTCCACCCAGTCACCATGTTCGTTATAGTGACCAGAACCTGGTTTTGCAGGACTCCAGTCTACCTCGGTGATGATGATGGGATATTTGTCCACCACGGGCACCTGGCTGCGGAACTGTCTGATTAAGTTCTGTGGACTTGGCGTATCGTCGCTACAACCATACCAACCGCAGTAGTCGTGAACAGCATAGCCGATGTTTTCACCCTCAATGGGATATTTGGCGTAACTCTGGTAGTTGCTCTGCCATCCCGTTCCTGGCGCCCAGATGATACCGGTGAATCCATTCTCGCGAATCTTATCAACGATGGGCTGGAAATAATCGTGCAAGGCCTTTGGGTCGTCTGCGCCATTCTTGTTTCTCAGGTTTACGGGCTCATTAGCCAATTCAATGCTAATCTGACCTGCATGTTCCTTTACAAAGTCTTGCTGGGAGAAAATGTCCCACACATACATCAAGTACTCTTGATAGTAGTCACCCACCTTCAAGTTACCAGGACATACCCCTGGGGGACGTACCACCACGTACATGCCATGGTTCATGGCTCTTTGAGCGAGTTTCAGGTAAATACGGGGCAAGAAGTACTCATACCTCGTCTTGCTGAAACGCGAGATGTCGGCCTCACCGCTCTCCTTGCCGTCGCTTTGTTTGTCGGGGTCATTGGTCCATGCGGGGTCCATGTGCAGACGGAAAACATCACACTTGGCCTGCTCCAAACCTCTGAAAAGTTTCTCAAAGTAGACTAAGCAGTTTGTCACGCCTGTGTCATTGTAGTCGTCCCACCAACCACGAGCCTTGGAACCTTGCCAACGGCCACCATTGAAGTAGGTGCTGGGGGTGTCCATCACACCGTGCAGCACCATGTGCTTGCCTTCGTCGGTGACCAACCACTTGCCTTCCACATGAAGGGGCGGCAATTCTTTCTTGTCTTGAGCATGAACGGAAAATGCCAAGAAAGACAAGAATAACAGAATAAGTGATTTTTTCATTTGAATGTTAAGATTTGATCGGTTGATAATTTGTGTGCAAAGTTACCATATATCTCCATAAGTCCATGTATGGTGTGAACCAAATCCTTTAAAGACTGAAACCTTTCAGGAATTTCATTAGGGATAACGAGAACGGATAGTGCTTCTATCCGTTCCTGATGAGCTGCAAACACACGGTCAAATCTTATTTATCGTAGACTGAAGACTGTCAAGGAAACGGGCGGCCTGAGCTCCGTCCATCTGCACGTGATGGAATTGGAAGGATACAGTAAGGGTGGTTCGCAACCAATGACGACGGTATCTGGCCCAAGCCAGAAAAGGATTGTTGAAAATACCGCTGTACTGGTTGACGATACCGTCCAGTTCGGTTGTTACCAAAGCAGAGGTACCTATCGCCATGGCATCTTCCAAACTGATGTCGGTACAGGAGGTGCTGGCCGATTGTGTCATGGAAAGATAGTCGGCGTTGAATTGCATCAAATCATCAGCGTAGGGGATGTCGCATGAATTGATACCACCTGCCTTGTTGTTCACAATGACATTGACGGCTAGGCGGTCGTATTTGAACAACCGACCTGACATAACAGCAGCTTGCTCGCTTCCCCTTGGTTTTTCGGGCAATGAATAGAACTCGTCTATCCCACTCGCGGCCTTACCGATACACCAGCATAAAAGCATGTTGAACTTCATCCCCGTTTTCCGGCTCTTTCTCACTAGACGAGTCACGTCAAGGGTCTTCAACAACGTCACCATCGGCATGGGAGAGTTCATCCACATCTCGAAAGCGTAGGCACGACTGGTGTTCTTGGGATTGATTTCCTGCTTCATGACCTTACTTGATTACATAACTATTTCTGAGTCTGCCAGCGTTTCAAATGGGGGTAAAACTGGCGAAGAACTGACTTGTACCCCTCACGGCTGAGACTTTGGCCTGTGTTCTTGTTATATTCATCCACAAACTGAGAGCAGAACTCTACCATATCCTCCATGGTGAAATTACCCGTGAAAGCACCGTCTTTGTAGCAATAGATGCAGTATTCTTCATTCTTACTTCCATCGACATTCGTACCGAGGAGTTCCTCTGTGAGCGGCATTCCGCAGCTCTGGCAAAATTTTAATTCCATACTGGTTAATTGTTTGTTGTTTGTTCTATTCACATGACACTTTCATTGTCATAAGCAAAATTACAACAAATCGAGCGCAGAACAAAAGAACTGGCTCTTTTTGTAACAATGATTAGTTCTTGATATCAACTCCTCCAAAGAAGTTACTGGCAATGATGTGTAAACTAAGGGAGGACTTATCGTTCATACACATGGCATGGTTGCCTACACCACCGATGAAACTGCGGCTCTTCACAACAACATTCACCGTGTCGGGCACAAGCAACTCCACACCACCGCAGAAGGTGTGGATGTCTATCTCTTCGTCTTCGGTAATGGTCGCCTCACGCAGGTCCAGACGAATCCCACCACAGAAGGCATCAAGGCGTGCACCATGAAATGATTCACCATGATAGACGTATGCATCGCCACCATAATGCACGCTGCAGTGGATGCGCTTACCTTCATCGCCGATGGGCAGTGGACGTTGCAACCACTGGTCGGGGTCACGGCGATAACTATCAACAATGACAATGGCTCCAGTATAAAGGAGCAGGACGGGAGCGATATAAGCTGTCCACGACTGACTCCACAACCAGGCATTCTCAATGATGCCCCACATATTGGCCAGCTTCCATGCGCCAGCCACTATCAGCAATAGTCCTATTATAGTTCTTGTTTTCATCTTTATAAATAATAATTATGTTAAATCACTTGCTCCACCTTGTTTCATTTTGTTTCATTTTGTTTCATTTTGTCACGCCCCATGAAACATTTTTGCATATAACATTGCATCAATATGCAGAAAACCACCCAAATAATGCCACTTTAGCATGCATTTTAATACAGATTCTGCATATATACCCTCATTTTAACATTTACTAGGAAACATTTGACTCCAACTATGCCGAGCTTCGCCTAAAATGCGATTAAGCGAGGGCAGAGCCGAATGGTCAATGCTCAATGGTCAATGCCCCTACATCCTCGCCTTTTGCTTCTCGCCGGCACCAGAACCACGGTACTTGCTGCGGGCCTCGTTGAACTTCCAGGTAAGGTCAAGAGAGAAGGTGCGGCGTGCAGGGTTCTTAGCGGCGATTTCGCGTACGCCGAAGATGATGGCATCCGTCTTATTGGTATTGAAGATGTCGTAGCACCTCAGGTCGGCAGTAAGGGTGCCGAGATGGCGGAGGTTGAAGTCGCGTTGCACACCGATGTTGGCGTTGAAGTGTGGTTTGATAATTCGGAAATTATTGTATTCACCTACAGACGTCCACTGCATATCAGCAGTCATTCGGAAAGCCTGAGGCAGTTCTATAACATTCTGCCAATTGACATTGAACCAGGGCTGGTTGAGCGTGATTGTGCTTCCTTCAGCGGTAGGCGACTTGTAATTCTGGAACATAGCAATAAAAGACCAGGTGGGATGCCAGCAACCTATGGTGGGGTTTGCAGACGCTATGGCTGTCAACTGATTGAAGTCTTCCTGACTGTTGATAGGGCGTACAAGGCTGACGAGCGGGTCGTCGGAACCAGGATAAGGCTCGGTGGACATCGTCACAGTATCCTTGATTCGCCCATAATTGAGCGTCATGTTCAACCATTTGTAGGCACCGTTGAGCACAAGGCTGTGGGTGTAGGTAGGCTTCAGATAGGGATTGCCGCTCTGATAGGCATAACGGTTGAGATAGATGGTCGAACTGGTGAGATTGCTGTAATTGGGACGCTCGATGTCACGACGGTAAGAGAACGAGAGCTGAACAGGACCAACGGGCGCGGAAACAACCACTGTGGGAAACCAGTCGCCGTAGTCGCGGCAGACCTCATCCTCGCGCTGGCCGAAGTTGAAGTAGTCGTTGGTGAGATGCTCGTAACGCAATCCCACTTGAGCGAAAACCCTTCCAAACGCACGCCCATACTCCACAAAACCAGAGGCTGAAGACTCGTTGATCTCGGTGTCGGTGGCCTTCACCGGAACGGCATCGGTGGCAGTGAAGCCGTAGGCATCGGTTCGGTGATTGTAGGAGTATTCACCTCCTAACGATAAATTACCTTTCCATATAGGATAACTGAGAATCAATTTCGATGCCCAGAAGTTATTGGAACTGTTGGTGTTGCTGTCTATCGTACGGGTGACTGGCGAGTCAGATGTTGTGATTGGTGTCATCATTTCAGTAGTGCTGCCTGGCGTCTTGGTGTCGTCGAACAATCCGTCGATGTTCAGGTCAATTCCCAACTGTCCCACCTTTCCATTGTAGTAGGCATTGAAGATATGCTTACTGAAATTATCGTCCTGCCAGATATGGCTCTCAGAGCGCTCTTTATAGACGCCGTTCTCGTAGTTGTCTGTCAAGAACAGACTGTTGAGGTCGCCGCTGGGATGTCGGTCGTACTTGTAGAAAGCACCGAAACTGTGGTTCTCATCAACCATGTAGTTCACCTGCAACTGAGGCGACCAACCTTTCCATATGTTTTTGGTTTCCTGTGTGGTGCGTCCCTCGTAACGGTCAGGACCAACAAAATAGGTAAGGTCGTTCGTCTGTAACGACTTATTATGACCATAGCGGCCAGCCCAGAACGAGGCGGTGATGTCGAGTCCGCCAGTGCGGTAGTTCACATCGAGGTTGTTGGTCAAGGTGTATCCGTACCGGTATATGCCCGAAGCATTGTCCTGGAAACTGATTCCCTCACCCTGGGCTTTCTTCAGTGTGATACGTACCACAGCCTTTGTTGATGCGGCATAGCGTGCACCTGGGTTCTGAACCACGTCCACATACTGTATTTGGTCGGCGCGCAGACGCGACAGCTCTTTCTCATCAAGCACCTTGCGTCCATTGATATACACCTCGGCATCCCCTCGTCCCAGTACCTTCACTCCACCATCGCGCTCTGCCTCCAATGACGGGATTCTCGACAACGCGTCGTTCACGGTGCCCGCCTTCTCCAATATGGTACCTTCGACAGTGGTGCGCATGGCATCACCTTTCACATGGGTTTTGGGCAACATGCTCTTCACAACCACCTCGCCAAGCAACTTGGTGTCTTCTTTCATCTCCAAGGTCAATCCGTCGATAGCCTGCACAGGAATATATAATGTCTCAAAACCTACGCATGTCAGTTTCAACAGCCCTTCTCTTTTGTCTGTTGAAATCTTGAACATCCCTTGTTCGTCTGTCACTGTTCCCTGCACAAAGGAGGAGTCGGGCAACGACAGCAGGACCACATTTACAAAAGGAAGCGGTTCACCATGGGCATCAATCACTCGACCACCTACATCCTGCTTGCGTGCAAAACACATTACTGTCATCATCATTGCAACCACCAAGGCTGCCAATCTAAAATTCATTGTTTTCATTTTTTTATTCTTGTTTTTGTGAATTTTCGTCCATTAGACGATGCAAAGCAATCATTTATTACAGAATTACGCAAATATCTGGGATAATCAGACCTGTTATGTGACGAACGGCAATTGGAGTGGGATGAATGGCAGGAAATGTGACGAATGGAAAGAAAAACATTCATCTTTTTTGATTGTCGGAATTATTATGTACCTTTGCCCATTGATTGTTGAACGGCTGTATGAATAAAGGTGAGAAAGATACTATAAAAACCCGTGTGCTCAGCACTTCATTCGTTGTGCTGGCATTGGCGGTGTTCAAGCCTTTCGGACTTGAGGCGTGGCAGTGGCAGGCCTATCTCCATCTGGCTTTAATCGGAGTGATAGGAATACTGATATGCTTGCTCACCGATGCCATTCTGAAATACCTTGTTCGCATGCCGCGCTCTTACAACAAAGGGGTCAGTTATATCATACGACGCAACCTCTGGTTCCAATGCATCAACACTCCCCTTGTCGCTTTGGGTATATGTTTTTACAGGCATTTCGTACTGAGCGACCTAGTGGAGGGAAACCGACTCTCTATCATCAATTTCTTCGAAACACTGCTCATCATCGCATTCTGCTCATTCGCCATAGGGCTGTATTGGCGATTCAAGTTCCGCAGCCGCTATCTGGCCGCCGAATTGGAGGAAACACAATTACTGAACCAACAATTGCAAAAACTCCAACAAGAAGCTGAACAAAGAGCAAAGGCTGCTGAAGCCGCAGTTGTGGCGGATTTGAAATCTACCAACCATGAATCGGATAAACTAGATACCGTCATTCAGGAAACAAAACAGACATCAGATAACAAACCTACTTCAAATACCATCACATTAACAGGCTCAACAAGCGAAACCATCACCCTACAGATTACTCACCTTTTGTATATTGAGGCAGTCGGTAATTATGTGAAAGTTTGCCACCT
>JAFXVU010000025.1 GCA_017534705.1 Bacteroidaceae bacterium | reverse complement strand
TAAGGCTCTGGTGTTAACGTTAGATTGCAAAATTAATCAAAAAACATGAATAATGATGAATAGACATGTTTTTTTATTCAATGAAAAGAAATGTTCTAGAAAACTGATAGGATTCAGGTTTTAACTAAATAATTGGAAACAAGTTAGAACAACTATCAACAACATTATCCCCAACGGGATATAGGAGAGACCGCCGCTGACGCGACGGAACAACATAGAACAACAAGTAATGGATTTACTAGTGTTTCGCAGGCTGGCAGCCTGCGTAGCCGGCGATGAAATTAGACACCCCACCCCGGCCGAAGGCCACCCCTCCCCTTAGATGGGAGGGGAGTTGGATAGAGCCTTTTCCCTTAGATGGGAGGGGAGTTTTATTAACAGCAGACACTTTCAACTTAAAAGGGAGGGGAGTCTATGGACTGCTGCCACTGAACAGAGGTCTAAAAAAAGCGTGATTAAGGGCTTTTGGTATCAGTTTTTGATGAATAGTATATTTTTTTCGCAAAAAAATTCATCAATCAAGAAAAAAACATTATATTTGCCCAATCGTAGAAAAAGACAAATGAATTAACTAAAATAAAAGCCATATCATGAAGGAAGTGAAAATAACCGAAAAGGCACGTCAGGTGATTAGAAGACTCTTCTCACGCAACAGTGTCACCGTGTTGAAAACCGACCCTGAGTTGACTGAACTCTATGACAATTTCGCATTCGACAAACTGCTGGAGCACACGACGGAGATTTCCGAGGCAGAGCGTTGTGTGGTACAACTGGTATCGACGCTAGGCAGCAAAGGAAACCACCAGTTCCAGACCATGGTCAACGTTTGTTTGAACGTGGGAGTGAAGCCACGCGAGATTCGTGAGATTGTCTATCAGGCTTTCCCCTACATCGGATTCTCCAAGATGCTCGACTTCATCCTGTTCCTCAACGATGAGTTTGAGAACAACAACATCAAGTTGCCTCTTGACGACCAAGGCACGACAACAGAGGAGAACCGTACGGAGAAGGGCCGTGAGGTGCTGGAAGAGGCTTTCGGCAAGGAGATTATCGACGAGATAAAATCAAAGATTCCGGTTGGTCAGGAGCACATCTACGAGTTCATCGCCAACTACAGTTTCGGTGGATTCTACACCCGTACAGGTCTGACCATGCAGCAGCGCGAGCTCAACACCTTCTGCCTGCTTTCTTCTATGGGCGGTGCTCAGAAACTGATGGAACTTCACGCTCGTGCGAACAAGCACGTTGGCAACTCGAAGTCGAAGATGGTGGCTGCTGTCACAGCTATGATTCCTTATATTGGATTCCCACGCACGCTGCTGGCTCTCGACGCTATCAACAGCGCTTTTGACGAGTAGTTAGTTGCTAGGAAAGGATATAGAAGCGGGCGCGAATGGTCGCGCCCGCTTCTTTTTTGTTCATCAAGAGAAATGAGTTGAAGAGCGACGGAACAATGCAAAGGTTATTATTTCGGCTAAGGAGTTGGAGGAGGAAAGGAGGGAACGCCTAAAGGCATTCTGGCTACCGCCGAGGATTTATTTGGAAACAACTCATCACAACTTAAAACAACAACATCCATGCTGGTGGGGAAGAAGCCGTCGCGTCCGCGACGGAACAACTTAGAACAACAATCGAGCGACCCCTTCAGGGTCGGTGGTGTGGAGATAACTTGAAATATCCGTGGGTGCATTCAGCTTCGCTTCATGCACCCACGGTTATTAAGAGGCGTCCCCTTTGGGGACATGAATGGTAAAAAAGTTCTATCAGACCCGCACTGCGGGCCTACACACAACCAGGATGATTGCTGGTGATGACACCGGACTTGGAAGGGGTGGGCACAGGGCACAATTAGCTGTTAGTTGTTAGCTGTTAGTATTACCCCACCCCTCCCCCTCCCCTTAAATGGGAGGGGAGTTGGTAAGAGCCTCTCAACTTAGATGGGAGGGGGGTCCTAGTGAGTAGCCTTTCCCATTAGATGGGAGGGGGGAGTTGGTTAGAGCCTCTCAACTTAGATGGGAGGGGAGTCCTAGTGAGTAGCCTTTCCCATTAGATGGGAGGGGGAGTTGGTTAGAGCCTCTTAACTTAGATGGGAGGGGGAATCAAGGGTTAGAAAGCCCACTTGAGAGCGAGGGTTGGGTTGATGAAGAACGAATCGTCGTTGTAGGTGTTGTAGATGAAGTTGTTGCTGATTTCCACCTCTGTACCGATGCTAAGGTGCTGGTTTTTGAAGTTATACCAGAGTTGAGGTTCTGTTAGCATCACGAGTTGTCCATGTCCAAATGCGTTCTCTCCTCTCCAAAGATCGATGAAACCAGAGAAAGTCATGGCCTTGTTTGCGAAGGTTGTGCTCCACACTCCCGTCAGCTGCACACTGGCGTAAGCTCGGGTGTAGTCGTAGCTCTTGAAGAACTGCTTGTACATCAACTGCACACTGTAGGTGGTGGAGAAGTCGGCATTGTGTCCGTTCCATGCACCTCCGACCAAAGCGGCCTGTTGGAAGGAACCGAATCGGTTGAGTCCTCCGTCGTACTCGATGTGTGCGGCAAATGGTGACTGCTTGCCAAGGTTGAACTCACGGGAGATCTCGGTATAGGCACCTTCAGTGAACTTCCGGCTGAAATCCACATCGACGAAGTAGTACCACGAGCCCCACTGGTCGGCCTTGAACTGTTCCAAAGTCATGGTGACACGCTGACGTCCAGCTTCCTGGTCGGGATAGAAAAGACGTCCGAAATCATAATGCAACTGAACATTCTGTGCGCTCACTGCCATCGAGAAAACAGACAGGAGACTAAATAATAAAACCTTTTTCATCTTCTTTTTACTCTTTATTTGGTTAAAATGAACAATCATTTGCAAATATATTACCTTTATTTTATACTTTTGCAAAAAAAATAAAAAAACTGTGTGATTATGTTTAAGAACAATGTTCATGTAGTGATTATGGCAGGTGGAGTTGGTAGTAGATTCTGGCCCATGAGTACAGTCGACACCCCCAAGCAGTTCATCGACATACTTGGATGCGGTCGCACCTTCATCCAGATGACCTATGACCGATTCAAAGACCTCTGCCAACCCGAGAACGTATGGGTTGTCACCTCAGCCAACTACGCCCAGGTGGTCAGGGAGCAGCTGCCCGAGCTGCCAGTTGAGAACATCCTGCTGGAGCCCTGCCGACGCAACACCGCCCCATGTATTGCCTATGTCAGTTGGAGAATCAAGTCGAAGAATCCCAATGCCAACATTGTCGTTGCTCCCAGCGACCACATCATCCTCAACACACAGCACTTCCAAAAGGTTGTCACTTCAGCGCTTGACTTCACGGAGAACTCCGATACGATTGTGACACTCGGAATGAAGCCCAACCGTCCGGAAACAGGCTACGGCTACATCCAGGCGGACCTCTCCTACTCTTCTCCCCGCAACAAGAACATCTTCCGTGTGGACCAGTTCAAGGAAAAGCCAGACCTTGAAACCGCCAAGCGATACATCAAGAGCGACAACTTCTTTTGGAACTCAGGTCTCTTCATTTGGAATGTCAACACGATTGTCAACGCTTTCAGGGTTTATCAACCCGTGCTATCGAGAACCTTCGAGTCGCTCCTGCCCTACTATGGTACAGACAAGGAGCAGGAACTCATCAACGAAGTCTATCCCAAATGCGAGAACATCTCGGTGGATTACGCCATTCTGGAGAAAGCCGACGAGATTTTTGTCTATCCCGCCGACTTCGGTTGGAGCGATGTGGGTACATGGAGCGCTCTGCACAAACTCAGTCCTTGCGACGAGGCGAATAATGCCCTGATAGGTACCAACATCAACGTCTATGAATCGAGAAACTGCATCATCCACACCACAGGTGAACGCAAAGTGGTGGTACAGGGTCTTGACGGCTATATCATTGCAGAACATGAGGATACGCTTCTCGTCTGCAAATTGTCGGAAGAACAGAGAATAAAATTTTTCTCTGAAAACTGAAAAAAAGCAGTCAAAAGTTTGGTGCATATAAATAATAGTTGTAACTTTGCATCGCATTTGACGGAAAGAGTGCTGGAAATAGTTGGCAAACATTTCCAAATGTGGGGAGAAATCCACATTGCGCTGTCAAAATTCAGGACAAGTCCAGGAAGGATGGGTGAGTGGCTGAAACCAGCAGTTTGCTAAACTGCCGTACGGGTAACCGTACCGGGGGTTCGAATCCCCCTTCTTCCGCAAGTCTCCGTCAGCAGTCACATGGCGCTTTCGTCTAGCGGCTAGGACACATGCCTCTCACGCATGGAACACGAGTTCGATTCTCGTAGGCGCTACCAAGAAAAGGAATCTTCACAAAAGGAGATTCCTTTTTTTCGGTATTTAGGGAGATGGGGGGGGGTAGATAAAGCGATGGGCGACCTTAGAGGAGATGCTATCAGTACTTGGTTAAAGGCCCGTAGTTGCACCCACGGTTTATGAGAGGTGTCCCCTTCGAGAACAGAGGAAAGGAGATTCGGAAGATTCGGAGTAATCGTAAGATTCGGAAAAAACTTAACAAAATCATGCTCAGCAAGAACAGAATCAAATACATCAGGTCGCTCGCGCTCAAGAAGAGGCGCACAGAAGACCACGTCTTTGTGGCTGAGGGTCCACGGTTGGTAGGCGAACTGGTGCCCGTCTTCACAGCCCGCTACATTGCCGCCACTCAGGAATGGGCCGATGCCAACTCCAGTCTGCTGCAACGTCTTGCTGTCCAACCCGAGATTGTGACAGACGACGAACTGCGCAAGGTCAGTTCGCTCGAGACACCCCAACAGGTGCTGGCCATTTTCGAGCAACCCAGATACGAGGAAGATGCAAGACAGGTGATAAGCAACAGTCTGTGTCTTGCTCTCGACGACGTGCAGAACCCAGGCAACCTAGGCACCATCATCCGCATCGCCGACTGGTTCGGCATTGGCGACATCTTCTGCAGCAGAAACACGGCCGATGTTTATAACCCCAAAACAGTTCAGGCCTGCATGGGAGGACTGGCCCGTGTGCGAGTGCATTACGTGGACTTGCCCGACCTACTGGCTACCCTACCCGACTCGACTCCGGTCTATGGCACATTCCTGCATGCGCCGAGCATCTACAAAACTGACCTCAGCACAACGGGCCTCATCATCATGGGTAACGAGGGAAATGGCATTTCAGACGATGTGGCGCGATATGTCAACCGTCGGGTGACCATCCCCAACTATCCAGAGGGCAGTCTGACGACAGAGTCGCTGAATGTGGCTATCGCCACTGCCATCGTCTGCGCTGAATTCAGGAGGGCTTATAAATAGGTTTTAGGTTTTTTGGAAACAACATAGAACAAGTTGTTCATCAAGAGAATTGGATTGAAAAACAACAACGTCGCAAAGCGACGGAACAACGCAATGGCTTTTTGTTTTTTTTGGCTAAGGAGTTGGAGGATGAAAGGAGGGAACGCCTGACGGCATTCTGGCTACCGCGGAGGATTTATTTGGAAACAACTTGGCACAACTTTAAACAACAATATCCATGCTGGTGAGGAAGAAGCCGTCGCGGACGCGACGGAACAACTTGGAACAACAATCGAACCGATGATATCGACTCGCACTCAATGGATGGTGATAGTTTTCGTTTTTACGCTAAGGAGTTGGAGGAGGAAAGGAGGGAACGCCTAACGGCATTCTGGCTACCGCGGAAGATTTATTTGGAAACAACTTTGCACAACTTTAAACAACTATTTTCATGCTGGTGGGGAAGAAGCCGTCGCGGACGCGACGGAACAACTTGTAACAACAATCGAGCGACCCCTTCAGGGTCGGTGGTGTGGAGATATCATGAGGAAGCCGTAGGTGCATTCAGCTTCGCTTCATGTACCTACGGTTATTAAGAGGTGTCCCCTTTGGGGACATGAATGGTAAAAAAGTTCTATCAGACCCGCACTGCGGGCCTGCACACAACCAGGATGATAGCTGGTGATGACAACGACGATGGAAAGAGCGGGCACAGGGCGCAATTAGCTTTTCGCTATTTGCTTTTCGCAGGCTGGCAGCCTGCGTACCCTGCAATGAGATATCCCACCAGGGCTATGAATACGCCACCACGGCTTGAAACACCCCACCACGGCTTGAAACACCCCACCACGGCTTGAAATACCCCACCCCTACCCCTCCCCTTAAATGGGAGGGGAGTTGGATGGAGCCTTTCAACTTAGATGGGAGGGGAGTTGTTAGTGTTTGGAACTAGCAACTAATTACCGTATTTGAAATAGCCTTTTCGGAGGGTGATGGGACCCTCGTAGGCATCGTGGTCAGGATGCGCGAGGTCCAAGGTGCCTTTGAGGTCGCCGTTGGGTTCGAGGGTGGCGTCGAGATTGAACTGCCGCTCCGAATAGTAGTATCCGCTTTGCATGGCGTCGAGGTCGTCGATGGTGAGGGTCGAGCCATTGAAGGAGACAGAGAGGTTGCGATTCTCGAATCCATAAGCGCGATAGATGTAGCACTCTGTGCACTTCAGCCCTTTGTCAGTCATCTCCAGATGAATCAGCAACTCAGGACCGTTGTCGCCTACCCAACCCCAGTCACCTGCCAATTTCTTGGCTTTCTCACGAATCTTCAGACCATCCTCCTTGAACTTCTCCATTTCCTCCAGTTCCGAGTACTTCTTGAGCTTGCCGTCATCGTCAGGGAAGAAAGCCACGAAGTCGTTCACATACCAGTCGCCACGCTCAAACACCAATTCAAGTATGCCAGTCTGCTTCTCGAAGTTCTGGATTTCCATCTCGACCGTTGCTGTGGTTTCCGTGATGTCGCTCACCTTCACCACCTTGTAGCTCCAGTCCTCCGAGATGTCCTGTCCCATAATCCAATGGTCGGCGTCTAAGAAAATGAAGCCAGTCTCGGCGCTCATCTGGTTGCATTGCTTTTCCAACTCATAGTAGTGAGTGGTGCAGAACATACTGTCGTAGTCGAAGATGGTCGGACTGTCATCCTCTTCATGCTCCATCCTGTAGGCCTCATTGTCCTCGTCTGGGTTGTAAGGTATATACTTGATATGGCTGTACATGGAGTCGATACGCTGACGGATGTAAGCCTCGGTGTGTTTGCCGTCGTTGACGTCAACTGCCGCAGCTTTCAGAGAATTCGATAGAGCTTTGGGATTATTACCGCATGATGCCAAAATGGAAGCCATTACCATAATTGCAGCAATGGCGCTGATGAAATGCATGTGATTTTTCATTTTTATGCTATTTAATTATAATAAATACTATTTTGAAGGTCGCATAAGGTTGTTTTCTCATCATCCTTATTGCCGCAAATATAGCATTTTTTTCAGACAGTTAAAAAGAATTGCCGTTTTTTATACACTTGACAGTCTTGTATATCGTGAATAATATGTAAATTTGTTGCAATAATCTTTTTCCCATCAAAAAAACAACACACCAATGAAAAAAGTCCTCAACCTACTTCTCCTTTGGTTTGCCGCACTGACAATTGAAGCACAAAACCTTCCCCAACAACTTCAATCCGACCTCAGAAAGGCATACGGAACCGATTATCCGTACTCTTTCAAGGAACACACCCTTCACAAAGCGCCAAGTGGCTACAAACCGTTCTACATCAGTCACTACTCCCGTCACGGTTCGCGTTACTACTGGAACGCCGTACTCTATCCCGAACTCGACACCTTGCTCATGGTCGCACATGAGAAACAGCTCCTGACCCCCATAGGCGAGGCTTTCCGAGCCAAGTTCATGGAAGCCAAAGACGAGTTGACATCCAGCGTCAGCGAGCTCAGTGACTTGGGATGGGAACAGCACCAGTACATCGCCCGCACGATGTACAACAATTTCGAAGACGTCTTCAAGAAGGGAGGCGACGTATTCGCTATCTCCTCCTTGTCAGGCCGTTGTGTGCTGAGTATGGCTTCGTTCTGCCAAGAACTCACCCAGTGCAACCCTAAGTTGGAGATTCGAGAGCAATCGTCGCGCAACACGCTTGACGGTGTGGTTCCCTCCGACCGTCAGAATCCCTTGCGCCGGACCTACCCCAAGAGCCGTCCCCGTTTTGAGGACCACAGGAAAGACTTCCAGTTCCACGACAACCTTCGCCAAAAGGTCATCTCGCGAGTCTTCACGAGTACCGAAGGTCTGCCAGGCAATCCAGGGCGCATCGCCAGCAACCTCATCAACCTCTACACCTCACTGCCCAGCATCGGTCATGACGGAATGATGGAAGGCATCATCAGCGACGATGAGATAGCCGCCAGATGGGAGAACGAGAACCTGGGTTCGTACACCTGGGTCTTTGAACCGCGCTACGACATGATTCCCATCCTGCGCGACATCCTCAAGAAAGCCGACGCAGTAGTCAGCGGTTCCTCCAAACGCGTAGCCGACCTCCGCTTCGGCCACGACACTTGCCTCGGCCCTCTCACCGTCCTGATGGGCCTCAACGGTGCCGACAAAGACCCAGAGGACCCCTATGAGGTAAAGAACTGCTACCAGAACTGGCAGACGGGCAAGGCCTCGAACATGCAACTCATTTTCTACCGTTCGAAGAAACCAGGCAAAGAAGTTCTCGTCAAGTGCCTGCTCAATGGTGCCGAGGCAACGCTACCGCTTCCAAGCGACAACTATCCTTATTACAAGTGGAGCGATTTCAAGCGTTTCTACACCGAGCGCTGCAATGAAGTGGAATAGATAACCACATGTCCTGAATAATAAATTAACGTGAGGTTTCGGAAGTTATAAAAAGGAGTTAAATAGGGAGTTAAGCCAGCCGAGCAAGCCGGAAGTTAAGCACTTTCGTGCTGGACGATACTACGGCAATTCAATGCTATTGTCCTGTGCATAGCACATAACTCCCAAGTAAAATGGAAGTAAAAATGGAAGTAAAAATGGAAGTAAACTCGCTTCGCTCTTGCGAAAGTTGAATATATAAAGAGAAAATGCGAAATGATTCATTCTTTCGCATTTTTACTTGTTTTTATTTTTGATATGCGAAAAAAATGCTATTTTTGCAAATACGAACAACAATGAGGTCCAAGAGGGACTTACTTCGCTTTGCAATAGGCCACCGGTCTATTATTTCTGTCAGTTTCTCAATTACCTCTTCGTCATAACAAGGTCCAAGGCCGGCATACTTCTCAATTATTCCGCAATTGTTGCTGGCCAATTACCTTTTATACTTTAACATCATGAACAACAACACATTGACCAAGGTAGCACTGCGCTATCGTGCTTTGTTCCTCGACATCAAACGAGAGAACATCGCCATGAAATCTGAACCTACAGTCCCCGTATTGGCATTCATCGCCCGATTGAAAGAGAACGGCTTCTGCGTCAGCGAGGAGCTGCTCCACGCCCTGAACGCCGTTTCGGCCAGCCACCTCGCCGACATCACCAAGTGCATCAACGAGGTGATGGGTGTGGAACTCAACTGGGCTCCGCTCGTCAAGGGCTGGGATGTGCCTACAGGCGAGACACTGGCCGACCATCTTGTCACGTTGGTGGCCAATATCTTCGGTGAGGGAGCAGGTTTCAGAGGCACCACGCTTCCCTGCGGCCACCTCATTCCCAATGGCACCTTCCCGTTGGAGCGCTATAACGGCTGTCCCTTCTGCGGCCAGCAATTTGAGACGGCCAATTTCGTCTATAAGGGCCAAGGCAGCAAGTTGAAGGAACTGCGTCTATTCACCCTCGACGACATGAAGCATGTTTTCGAGACGTTGCTCGCTTCATCCACCCCCCTCGACGCCACCCAGCAAGACTCGCTCAAGCAGTTGCTGCAGGAATTCCCATTACCAGAGGATGCCAACATCACGATGAAGGAGACCGCCATGCTGGTGGTCAAATTCCTGGTGGAACAAGGCAAAGACGATGAGGCATCAAAACTGCTGAAGACACCTACAGACGTGCTGCGCTATCTCTGGTATGAGAAAACCAGCTATGTGCAAGTGATTGAGCCAAGAACCCTTATCGCCCATGCCAAAAAACTATACTCCCACATGTGGGAACCCCTTGACAGAAGTGAGGATGCAGGTAAGGCGATGAAGCAGAAGTTGATGCTGAAGTACGACCGCAAGTCGTGTCTGCGTGTGGCCAAGTGGCTGAATGCCATCCCGATGCGTGCCGACCAGGCCGCCGAGAACATGAATCCCAAACGCGGCATGTGGGTCAGATTGATCCGCGCCTTGCGTCTGGGTGAGTACTCCCGCAAGAAAGGCTTTGAACAATTGGCCAAGCTGCTCGACGTGTTCTACAAGCAGGACTACTCCACCTGGCAGGGACGTGTGGACCGATGCCGTGAGAACAACGATGTGAATAAAACTCTGGAGCACCTGAAAGAGCGTCCTGGCCTCTTCGCCCGCTGCCTTTTCTCCACGATGCTCCGTTTCGGCAGCGACAAGGCGCTGAAAGCCTTCGAAGAGGTGGCCGACAAGTTGCCCGCCCGTCTGCTTCTGTCGCTCGGCAATGCCGCCGACACCTACTTCAACCCCAGGGAAACACGCATCGCT
The DNA here is from genome assembly GCA_017534705.1 of Bacteroidaceae bacterium. Taxonomy (GTDB): domain Bacteria; phylum Bacteroidota; class Bacteroidia; order Bacteroidales; family Bacteroidaceae; genus RUG11857. Next base: position 47,293 of record JAFXVU010000025.1, on the reverse strand, counting down.
CGCCCCATCACCGGTGTCACCAAGAAGATTGAGCCCAACAAACTACTGGCGCTCTATGACGACGACACCCAAAAGGCCATGGCTCAAGCCGTCAACGACCTATATAAGACATTCATGACCAAGCGCTTCGCTGAACAGCCGACCGAGGCCAAGACCATCTATATCGACCCGAGGCTCTACAACATTCCCGTGAGCGTTGGCGACCGCTCCGCCACCATTCAGGATACCTCGTGCGCCCTCATGGGTACCCGCTTCCCAGTGGAAGGCGATGCCGTCCGCCTGTTCCTGCAATGGGGCAAAGGTCTGCATGCCCAGCACTTGGACATGGACTTGAGTTGCCGTATCGCTCTGCCCGAAAATAAGATAGCCGAATGCGCCTACTACAATCTGACCTGCGTGGGTGCCAAGCACTCGGGTGACATCCAGCGCATCCCTGAGAAGGTGGGAACAGCAGAGTATATTGAATTGTCGCTTCCCGAACTAGAGCAGGTTGGTGCCACCTACGTCACCTTCACCTGCAACGCCTACTCCACTGGTGCTTTGTCGCCCAACCTAATGGTAGGCTGGATGAACTCAGCCTACCCAATGAAAGTGTCGAATAAGAAAGGTGTGGCCTATGACCCGTCGTGTGTGCAGCATATCGTTCGCATCAGCGAGGGCGACCTTTCCAAGGGTCTGGTCTTCGGTGTGCTCGATGTGGCCAAGCGCGAGATTATCTGGCTCGAGATGCCATTCACTTCCCAGACTTTGCGAGGAGCAGACAGCGATTCCATCGAGGCATTGCTCCACAAGCTGGAGTCGAAGCTCTCGGTAGGTGGTTTGCTCGACATAAAAGCGCAAGCGCAAGACCTTACCACTGTAGAGACAGCAGAGGAAGCCGACGAAGCCTACACCTACGAATGGGCACTCAATCCGGCGGAAGTGACGCAGTTGATGAATGCTTAATTTAAATTTTACAGATATGAAAACACAGAAAACTAACCATTTGATTGGGTGGCTGTTGCTGATATGGCTACCTTTCGTTACCCTGAATGCTCAGCGGGGGGCACGGGTTCGTTACAATGTACCACTTGACTCCATCGTGATGAGCGACCCCGCAGTACTCGCCGACAGCGCCACTCAGATGTACTACATGACCGGAACGGGCGGTATGATGTGGAAAAGCAAAGACCTGAAACTATGGGAAGGTCCTTATCGTGTTGCCCAGACCGACCCAGATTCGTGGATGGGTCCACGTCCGATGATTTGGGCTGCCGAGTTCCACAAATACAAAGGCAAGTACTATTACTTCGCCACTTTCACTAACCGAGAGGTGAAGATTGACACCGTCCGCGGCAACGTCATCGAACGACGTGCGAGCCATGTGCTGGTCAGCGACAAAGCCGAAGGTCCGTATACACCTATGGCCGACCCCACCTACCTTCCTGCTGACAAACCCACTTTGGACGGCACTTTTTGGGTAGACACCAACGGCAAGCCCTATCTGGTGTATTGCTACGAGTGGCTGCAGAACTGGGACGGTACCATCGAGTACATCCAGTTGAAGGATGACCTCAGCGGAACTGTAGGCGAAGCGACGCTGATGTTCAAGTCAAGTACATGTCCATGGAGTCGTGAAAAAAACGAGAAGGGTGAAGTGGTGCCCAACAAGGTGACCGATGGTCCCTATCTCTTCCGCACAGGGACAGGCCGTCTGGGTATGGTCTGGACCAGTTGGGTTGACAACATCTACACCCAAGGTGTAGCCTATTCTGAAAGCGGTACTCTGGCAGGTCCATGGGTTCATGAACCCCAACCCATCACCCCTCCCAACTATGGGCACAGCATGCTATTCCGCACCCTTGACGGACGCTGGCTCATGTCGGTTCATAGTCACCTTAACGTCAATGGACGCTACATCCGTCATCCTCATTTCTTCAACGTGGATTTCACGGGCGACAAACTGGTAGTGGGCGAAGAGTTCAAGCCATAATTAGGGATTTGACCATTGACCATTGAATATTGACCATTGACCATTGGACAGTGAACATTGGCTTCGCCTAAAATGCTCACGCTCGACATAGCTCGAACAAGTTCGGCTCTGCCCTCACTTAATCGCATTTTTGAACATTGGCCATTATGATTATTGACTCTTGAGAGACTTTTGAAACAAAAAAATGCAGGGCTGACACCCTGCATTTTTCTATTCTAGGAGATGGTGGGGAACTATTTGTTCTTTTGATAGTATTCAATACCGCGCTTCACATTCTCCTTGACAGCATTGGAAGAGAGTGTGGCTCCTGTCACAGCATCTATCTGAGTGGTGGCCACTTTGTTGACCTTCAATCCCTCGTACTTGGGCAGAAGTTCTTTCTTCATGGGAACAAAATACTTTGGTGTTTCCTGGTTCTTCAAGGCCTCCACTTTTACGATTTTACCCGACTTGATGTAGATTTCCAGCGGTGTGGTGGAGCGATATCCTTTGACATCTTCTGCGAGAGTTGTGGTATTGATGACGATTGTGCCATCGGCTTGTTTTACAAGTGGTTTGGCATCGCTTGGAGATGCTGTGTTCTGAGCTGAGACAAAAGCAGCGAAGCAGAAGGCAGAAACTGCCAGCATGGTTCTGAAAAAATAAGTCTTCATATTCTGTTTGTTGTTATGTTCTATATATTTAGACTGCTCAACCATGAAAAGGTTTAACGAGATGAAAGTGCTAAAGTAAGAAGGATAGTTATTTCAGTCGCTCGAGGGCGCGTAGTTCCTTGCCTCGGTTAAGGTTGAAGTAGCATTCACGGAGTCCAGTGAGCCATAGGCTACGGTCGGCCTCATTGTACTTGCGTGCCGCTTCGAAATGCTTGCAAGCATCGGCGTAGAAGGCTTTGAGTTTCTTTCGTGAAGCAGCATTGAACTGAGCTGCAGACAAGCTTCTGTAGTATTCCTGTGCCCATCTCAAGTAGATTTTACCCATCTCGGAGTATGACTCAGCATCATCTGCCTTGAGAACCACCGCTTGTGAAAAAGAGGCCAGAGCAGAGTCGTTGAGGTTAAGATAAAGTTCCTCCTTACCCTTGATGTACCAGTAGTCCCTGTTTTTGGGGAACTTCCTTGTCATGTGGGAAGCGAGATTCAACGACTGCTGATACTGGTTGTGCTCGTTGTGGAACTTGACCAGTGTGAGGAAATAATAATCGTAGTCGGGATGGTTCCTCACCCCGCTATAGAGGAGGTTGAGTCCTTTGAGCGTGTCGCCGAGCTGTGCATAGGACTTTGCCCCGACTTCGAGCAAGAATTTATTGGCAACGGTATCGTTGAGCGCTGTATCAATATACTTCACAGCGTTGTTGTACTGTCCGGCAGCATAAGCTGAGAGCACAGCCAATGTAGCCACTTGCACCAGGTCTTCGTTGGCCACAGCAGTATCGGCAGCCGATGTGACAATCTGGGCATCGTGGGATTTTATGAACATATCGATGTGCTGGAAAGCCTCAGGGTAAAGTCGTTTCTGATAGAAGAACTTTCCAGCAGACCTGAGGTTATTGCGGAAAAAGAGCATCTTCCGCGCATTGGAATGTCTGTACTTGTATTTGACCTTTCCCTTTTCGTCAGGCACGCTCTCCAGACTGTCGAGATGGATGGCGAAATCATAGACGTTGTAGATATGCTTGAAAAATTTAGCAGTATCGGCCCTGTTGTTCTGCAAGTACATGTTCTTGTTCTGCTCCAATGCAAGCTGCCGTTCTATCTCCACAGCCGCATTATAGAGCTTATGGTCGCTATAGGCTTCTTTGTGTTTCTTTAAAGCCGCATAAAAACTGTTCTCAGCTTTGGCATATTGGAAATTCTTGAGGTGTGTGCTAATCTCCTTCATCACCTCCTTGCTTTTATAGACATCCTCCTTTTTAGGCTTGTCTTTCTTACTGTCCTTGCCTTGTTGAGCGGAAGCAGAAAGAGAGGCAGCCAGCAACATGAATGTCAATAAGAAAATCTTTTTACCCATACTGAAAACTATCTTTTTATCTTATTATTTACACGTATACACGTGGAGTGGACGAGACTTCATCGGTCGTTCATCCGCTCCACGTGTTCTTATGGTATTGCCATCACAGATGATGGTCAGGTCAGTCCCTATCGGGAACTTGTCTTACTTGGAATACTTCTTAAACTCGTTAGCCTTGGCAGCGTTGCCAGAGTTGTTGTAAATGGCATAGAGGAAGTAGCCCCACTTGTCAGGATTATCCGGTGCCATTTCGCGTACCTTTTCATAGTACTTGATGGCCTTGTCGTACCATTCCTTGGCCACAGCCTTGTTCTTGTCGTTGGCCATGGCAATTTTCCATGCGCAGTTTCCAGCACCCTCGAAAGCCTCGACATAGTCTTCCTTCAGTTCACCTGCCTTGACGAAAGCATCGAAAGCCTCTTGATTCTTCTCCTCATTGTAGAATGTGGCAGCCTTGTAGTAGCTTGCCCAAGCCTTTTCATCCACATCGTTGTTGGTTTCGATGACCTGGTCGAGCACAGCACGTGCATCGTCGAACTTCTTCTCGTTCATGTACTCCTGATAGAGGTTCTTGTAGAATGCAGCCTGCTGAGGATACTTCTCATAGCCCATCTTCATGTACTTGATTTTTTCAGCAGCGTTGTCCTTGTGTGCCTGCATGAGCATGAAGATAGCATTCTGTCCGTAGTTGTGTGAATCAATGGCTTGTGCCAGATAAGGTTCAGCACTGACGGTGTCGCCCTTCTCCATATATGCAGAAGCGAGAATGAAGTAAGCATCAGTCTTCATTGTGTCGGTCTTCTCGAGGTCGAGGCTAGCAAAGAACGGATCCTTGAAAGAATCGAAATAGAGGTTCAAGTATTTGATGCATGCATCTGGATTCTTGTCGAAAAGGTTAGAGCCGGCGATAAGCAGGTTCTGGCGTGGTCCTCTTGCGAGTTGCTGGTTGATGTCGTGGAAGACTACCTTACGTGGATTGCCCTTAGCATCAGGCATTTTCTCGCAAGCGTCGCATTTAGAGAAATAGTTGACGATATTGAACTGGTTCTCAAAGAAAGCATTGAGGTCCATCTCACCAGTTGTCTGGCGCTGTTCGAGCAAACGATTCATCTTGATGGTCTCAATACGTCCAGCAATGTTCCATGCATTCGGGTCTTGAGCAACAGTCTCGTTCTTGAGAGCTGTAGTGATGAGTGATTCGGCATCCATCATAGCCGCACTTAACTTAGAAAGATTGTCGGCGTTGGATGGATCACTCTTGAGAGCTTGATAGACTGTGTTGGCCGTGTTGAGTGCAGTTTCAGCGTCACCCATCTGCTTGGTAGCTTCCTTGAGGGCAGCTTTCTTTGCTTTCTCGGCCTCTTTGTCCTGGCCATACATCGTGCACGACACTGCTAGCATCGCTGCACAGATAATGATTAACTTTTTCATAATGAATAGGATATTAAGTGTTTACAATTTATTGGTTTTCGGGGGATTCTGAGGTTTCAGAAGATTCAGGAGAGTCCGGGGTTTCTGGATTATCCAGAGTTTCCGGTGTTTCTGTTGCTTCTGAGATTTCTTCCTCTGGTTCTTCGTGAGCTACGCAGCAGACACTGCTGATGATATCGCCACGTCTCTTGAGGTTGATGAGCGAGACGCCCTGTGTGTTGCGTCCCTGTACATTGATGCCGCTGACAGCCAGGCGTATCACCACACCGCTCTTGTTGATGATCATGAGGTCGTCGTTGTCGTCCACCACCTTGACAGCAATCAGCTTGCCCGTTTTCTCAGTGATGTTAAGCGTCTTAATGCCCTTACCGCCTCTGTTGGTCTTGCGGTAGTCGCGCAGGATGGAACGCTTACCAAATCCGTTCTCTGAAACCACCAGCACGTCCTTTGGATAACTGAACTCCACAACTTCGCCTTCGTCAATGGTCTCTTCGATATCGGTTGTATCGGCATCTCCCTCCATTGTAGAAACGTCGGTGGCCACATTAGTGTCATCTGATTCTTCATCCACCACACCAGCTTGCTGGTCTTGAAGTGCCATTTCCTCGGCAGTGAGCGGTGGGTTGCAGTCGAAGGTCAGCATGCCAATCACCTTGTCGTCGCCGTCATTGTCAAGGCGCATGCCTCTCACACCAGCAGCGGTACGTCCCATCAGTCGGACTTGGTTTTCGTTGAAGATGACAGCCCTACCATTACGGTTGGCGAAGAGGATGTCCTCGTTGCCATTGGTGAGAGCCACATCGACGATCTCGTCGCCCTCCACTAGGCGGATGGCGTTGAGGCCATTGGTGCGTGGATGTGAGTAGTACTCAAACCTTGTTCGCTTGACGGTGCCTCGCTGTGTACAGAAGACGAGGTTGTGGGTCTTCACCCATTCTTGGTCGTTGATGTTCTCCACACAGATGAATGCAGTGGCCTTGTCGTCGGAGTCGATGTTGAGCAAGTTCTGGATGGCCCTTCCCTTCGATGTCTTGTTGCCTTCTGGAATCTCATAGACTTTCATCCAGTAGCAGCGTCCCTTTTTGGTGAAGAACATCATGGTGTTGTGGCTCATCGCCGGATAGATATGCTCTATGAAGTCTTCGTCGCGCGCTGTTCCGCCCTTGCTGCCAATACCACCTCTTCCTTGGAGTCTGAACTCAGAGAGTTGTGTACGCTTGATGTATCCAAGATGCGATATGGTGATGACCTCAGCATTATTGGGATAGAAGTCCTCGGCGTTGAAGTTCTCGCTAGCAGTATAGTCGATTTGTGTGCGGCGCTCGTCGCCCCACTTGGTTTTCACCTCAATCAGTTCATCGCGTATTACCTTCTTGCAGAGTTCGGGGTCGTCGAGAATCTGCTGTAGATAAGCGATGAGTTTCTGCAATTCCTCGTACTCAGCATGCAGTTTGTCCTGTTCGAGGCCAGTGAGTTGGCGAAGACGCATCTCCACAATAGCCTTGGCTTGTATCTCGTCGAGACTGAAACGTTTCATCAGATTCTCGATGGCTTCCTGTGGCGACTTAGCCGAACGGATGATGTGTACCACCTCGTCGATGTTGTCGCTGGCAATAATCAGTCCCTCAAGGATGTGCGCGCGTTCCTCCGCTTTCTTCTTGTCGTACTGTGTGCGTCGGATGACGACGTCGTGACGATGCTCCACAAAGTAGTGAATCAGCTGTTTGAGGTTAAGGAGCATGGGGCGTCCCTTGACCAGCGCGATGTTGTTGACACTGAAGCTGGACTGGAGTTCAGTGAGTTTGAAGAGTTTGTTGAGGATGACCTTGGCGTTGTACTCACGTTTCACATCGATGACGATACGCATGCCCTCACGGTCGGACTCGTCGTTGACATTGGAGATGCCCTCAATCTTCTTCTCGTTAACCAAGTCGGCAATCTTCTTGATAAGTTCGGCCTTGTTCACGTTGTATGGAATCTCGTTGACGACAATCTTGTCGTGGGTTGAGGTTGACTCAATATCCACCTTAGAGCGTACGACCACTCTTCCTCGTCCAGTCTCGTAAGCCTCTCTGACTCCGTCGAGTCCGCAGATGATGCCACCAGTGGGAAAATCAGGTGCCTTGACATACTTCATCAGCTCTGTGCTGGTGATGTCGGGATTATCGATATATGCCACACATCCGTCGATGACCTCTCCGAGATTGTGTGTAGGCATATTGGTGGCCATACCTACTGCAATACCACTGGCCCCATTGACCAGGAGATTGGGTATGCGTGTTGACATCACTGTCGGCTCACGAAGTGAGTCGTCGAAGTTGTTCTGGAAATCGACAGTGTCCTTGTAGAGGTCCTCCATCATGGCCTCTCCCAGTTTGGTGAGCCTTGCCTCAGTGTATCGCATGGCGGCAGCCTTGTCGCCATCGACTGATCCGAAGTTTCCCTGTCCGTCGACAAGGGTATATCTCATTGCCCATGGCTGAGCGAGTCTGACAAGGGCTCCATACACAGACGAGTCGCCGTGTGGATGATACTTACCAAGTACCTCACCCACAATACGGGCGCATTTCTTGTAGGGTTTGTCCTGTGTGTTGCCCAGTTCCATCATACCGTACAGTATACGTCGATGTACGGGTTTGAAACCGTCTCTGACATCAGGCAATGCACGAGCCACAATCACCGACATGGAATAGTCGATGTAGGACGAGCGCATGGTCTCATTGATGTCAATCTTAATGATTCTGTCTTGATCTTCCATTATTTGTCTTTATGATTATTGAGAATTCTTTTTGGTAATACCTAACAGCAGAAACTGAATTTTCATTCAAAATTAGCAATTTTTCACGAGATTATCAAACGATAGCCGAATTAAGGCGTTTTTTTAATGATTTTTTGGATTAAAAAAGAGCAAAACGCCTAAAAACGCATTTTCCGTGCGTTTTTAGGCGTTTTATATAGATAATCGGCAATCCCTCAATCCTCAGTCTACATTGCGTCAGAAAGGGCTATAGATATTCGAGAGGGCGTGTAGTGCCGAATTTCCCAGAAAGGCTTTATTGCCAAGAATGTCCAGATTATCCGGTTATCAGCATTTGATGTTGAGCTCTTTGACGATGGCAGCGATTTTCTGGTCTGTGGTAATTCGTGTAGGCACGAGCGGGAGGCGAAGTTCGTTGTGAATAAGTCCCATGCTGTGGAGCATCGCCTTCACGCCAGCGGGGTTTCCATCGACGAATAGTAGATGGAAGAGTTCCGTGAACTTATGGTGTATGGCGCAAGCATTGACATTATCGCCTTGTAGAGCCAACCTCACCATTCTGCTGAATTCCTTGGGCAGTGCGTTACCGATGACACTGATTACTCCGGCTGCTCCCAAAGTGATAAGAGGGAATGTGATGCCGTCGTCGCCACTGATAACGTCGAAATCTTGGGGTTTATTCTTAATAATCTCGTCGATTTGTGCAAAATTGCCGCTGGCCTCCTTGATGGCGACAATATTGTCACAGTCGTTGGCCAGCCTTAAAGTGGTCTCTGCTGCCATATTCACTCCCACACGTCCTGGCACATTATAAAGTACCACGGGCAGTTCGGATGCTTCGGCAATAGTCTTGAAGTGCTGGTAAAGACCTTCTTGGGATGGTTTATTGTAATAAGGACATACACTGAGTATGCCATCGATGCCCGAGAGATCCACTTTTTTGATATAGTCCACAACAGCGGCGGTGTTGTTGCCACCAATTCCCATCAGAACAGGTATTGAACCTTTGACCTTCTCCACCACGATGTCCTTGATTTGCTGTTTCTCGTTCTCTGTCAGGCAAGGTGTCTCGCCCGTAGTAGCCAGTATGCACAGGAAATCGACGCCGTTGTTCAGTTGATAGTCGAGCAACCGGCGCAGCGCCTCATAATCCACGGCTCCGGTCTTAGTGAAAGGGGTGATAAGCGCGATGCCCATCCCCTTGAATTTATTGCGTGCCATTGAGTTGTTATTGAAAGCATTTATTGCGAATTCGGTTGCAAAATTACAAAGAAAAAACCATTTACGCTTACATTTCGTCGGTCATTTGCAAGAATTCATCCTCATTTATAATCTTTATACCTAATTTATTCGCTTTTTCGAGTTTTGAAGGTCCCATGTTGTCTCCAGCAAGTATGAAAGTGGTGTTCTTGGAAATGCTGCTCACATTCTTTCCACCGTGTTTCTCTATCAAGGCCTTGTACTCGTCGCGTGAGTGTCGTGAGAAGACACCGCTGATGACCACCGACATGCCATTGAGACGGTCGGAGGCACCTTCCTGTACCACATTATCTATTTCCATTGTGACACCCGCCTGACGAAGACGCTCCACCAAAGACTGATTGCGTTCGTCATTGAAGAACCGGATGATGCTTTCGGCAATGACCTGCCCCACGCCTTCCACATCGAGCAGTTGGTCGAGGTTCGCACCAGCAAGGGCATCCATCGACTTGAATCGTCTGGCAAGCAATTTGGCAGTGGTCTCACCGACAAAGCGGATGCCCAAAGCAAAGACCACACGTTCGAAGGGCACAGCAAGTGAATCCTGTATGCCCTTGACAATCTTCCTGGCCGACTTGATACGTTTTCCGTCGGCTCCACAGATGTCCATCTCACCTATTTTATAAAGGTCGGCAGCATCATGGATAAGTCCCTGGCGATAATACTCATCCACTGTCTCTGGCCCAAGGCTGTCGATATTCATAGCCTTTCGGCTGATGAAATGCTCAATTCGTCCTTTGATTTGTGGTGGGCAAGTGGTGTCGTTGGGGCAATAGTGGACAGCCTCCCCCTCATATCGCACAAGAGGTGTGCCACATTCAGGGCAAGTGCTGATGAATTGAACGGGACGCATTTCGGCTGTGCGTTTATCGAGGTCCACTCCAACAACCTTGGGGATAATCTCGCCACCTTTCTCCACAAAAACCGTGTCGCCAAGATGGAGGTCGAAACTACGTATAAAATCCTCGTTGTTGAGAGTTGCGCGTTTGACGACAGTGCCAGCGAGCAGTACTGGGTCCATGTTTGCAACGGGAGTCACCGCTCCTGTACGTCCAACTTGATAGGTCACCTCATTAAGGACAGTGCTCACACGCTCAGCCTTGAACTTGTAGGCAATGGCCCATCTTGGACTCTTAGCAGTATAGCCCAAATGCCGCTGTTGGCGCAAGGAATTAACTTTCAGTACAATACCATCAGTAGCGACAGGCAAATGCTTTCGTTCCTCGTCCCAGTAGTTGATGAAGTCCATCACCTCGTCGAACGTTTTGCACTTGCGCATTCCCTCGGATATTTTGAAACCCCATTGCCGACAGAGTTGGAGGTTCTCGTAATGACAACTGTCTTGTGGTATTTCGTCGCCTAAAAGATAATAGAGGTAGGCATCGAGTTTGCGCGCCGCAACCAACTGCGATTTCTGAGACTTGAGTGTTCCAGAAGCCGCATTTCTAGGATTGGCGAAAAGCGGTTCCTCGTTAGCCTCTCTCTCCTTGTTGAGCGCTTCGAACGAAGACCACGGCATAAGAATCTCGCCTCGTATTTCGAACTCATGTGGATAGCCGCTGCCCTCTTTCAGTTTCAGCGGTATGCTTCTGATTGTGCGCACATTGGCTGTGACATCGTCGCCTCTCACTCCGTCGCCGCGAGTTACGGCCTGAGTGAGTTGTCCGTCGACATAGGTTAAGGATATGCTCAGTCCGTCGTATTTCAGTTCAGCGCAAATCTCGAAGTCCTCTCCCTCAAGACCGCTTCTTACCCGCTCGTAGAACTCCCTGACTTCAGCAGAGCTGTATGTGTTGGAAAGCGACAGCATGGGATAGCGGTGCTCCACCTGCTTGAACTCATGATTAATGTCGCTGCCCACTCTCTGTGTAGGAGAATTCGGGTCGAACATCTCTGGATGTTGTGCCTCCAGTTCCTGCAACAGCCTCATCTTCTGGTCGAACTCGAAGTCGGAGATGGTGGGTTGGTTGAGCACATAGTAATTGTGGTTGTGCTGCTCCAGTTCGCGGCGCAATTCAAGGATTTGTTCTTTGCTGTCCATCGTTGTCGGGGATAAGGTGGATTGTTGTTGGTAGGGGGTGAGAGTCAGGAATTTCTAGGATTTTCTAGGGGGTTCTAGGATTTTCTAGGGATTTTCTAGAATAATCAGGAAACCTGGAAACCTAAACCTACCTTATTAATAGTTACTGGAACATCTCGTCGAAACTGCCAGTTCCCTCTTCTCTCTCCTCCACAGGTTTCACGTGAGTAGGCGCACTTTCGGACAGTCCATCCAACTCGCTCTCGCAAAGGTCGAAGTCCTCTGGAATTTCGAATTTCTCATCCTGACTGTACCCCAGGGAACGGTCGGCATAGACTTTCTTCATGAAGAGAGCCCAAATGGGGAGCGCAGCTGCTGCTCCCTGTCCGTTAGCGGTAGAGTTGAAGTGTATGGTTCTCTCATCTCCACCAACCCAACATCCGGCCACCAGCCTCGGTGTGAATCCCATGAACCATCCGTCGGAGTTGTCGTTGGTTGTTCCGGTCTTACCGCAGATATCCGCTGTGAAGCCATATTTGCTTCTCAACCTCTTACCTGTGCCCTCGTCGATTACGCCACGCAGCATGGATATCATCTTGTAAGCGGAGCTGGAACTCATCACCTCGTTCATCTGAGGTGTAAACTCCTGCACCACATTACCGTCAGAATCCTCGATGCGAGAGATAAGCAGCGGTGCATAGCGCACACCAGCATTCGGGAATGCTGTGTAAGCGCTGACCATCTCACCCACACTCACGTCGCAAGGGCCGAGGCATAAGCTGAGTGAGGCATTGATGTTTTTATTGCGGATACCCATGTTGTGCATGAGGTTGACCAACTGGACAGGATTGAGTTGCGACATCACGTATGCTGCTATCCAGTTGTTGGACTGAGATAGCCCCCATTTAAGGGTGACCATCTGCCCATACCGAGCGTGGGAGCCGTTTCGTGGTGTCCATAGTTTACCAGCCACCCTGTAAGAACGCTGCACATTTGGCGCCACATCACAAGGTGTGTAGCCATTCTCCATGGCGAGGGAGTAGAGGTACGGTTTGATGGTGGAACCCACCTGACGACGACCTCCTCCCAACACGTTGTCGTACTGGAAGTACTTGAAGTTGAGTCCTGCCACATAGGCTTTCACATAGCCAGACTTGGGGTCCATGCACATGAATCCCGAACGAAGGAACATCTTATAGTATTTGATGGAGTCCAAAGGTGTCATCTGTGTCTCCACGGGTCCGTCATAGCTGAAAAGCACCATTGGCACCTTAGTGTTGAAAGCCTTCTCTATTTCCTCCTCCGAACATCCGTCAGCTTTCATTTTGCGGTAACGGTCAGTTTGCTTCATACTCCGTTCGAGAGACTGCTTCACTTGTTTGGCAGAAACCTTTGTGTAAGGTCCATTGGGGTTGTTTCGTTTCTCAGCGTTAAAGATAGGTTGCAGCGTCTTGGCCACATGCTGGAACATGGCCTCCTCTGCATATTGCTGCATACGGGAGTCGATGGTGGTATAGATTTTCAGGCCATCAGTGTAGATGTTATAGTTCTTGCCGTTTTTCTTGGTGTTCTTGTTACACCAGCCATAAACGGGGTCTTGTTCCCATGCCAGCGAATCCTCATAGAACTGCTGGTCCTGCCAGCTGGCATAGTTGCCTCTGACAGGTTTATTGGCCATGAGAACTCGTCGTAGATACTCTCGGAAATATGGTGCGATACCATCCTTATGGTCGGTGACATGGAATTTCTCAAGATTGATGTCGGTGTCGGCGATTGCTTGCTTCTCGCTCTCAGTGAGGTACCCCGCCTTGACCATCTGTCCCAAGACCACGTTGCGTCGTTCCTTGCTTCGCTCGGGAAAGAGTTTGGGATTGTAGTAAGAGGGATTCTTGCACATACCCACCAGTGTGGCGCATTCTGACAAGTTGAGGTCCTTTGGTTCCTTACCGAAATAGACGTTCGCAGCATTCTTGATACCGACCGCACTGTAGAGGAAATCGAAGTAGTTGAGATACATGGTGATAATCTCCTCTTTGGTGTAGTTCCGCTCAAGCTGAAGGGCGATATACCATTCTATAGGTTTCTGCATCAAACGTTTGTGAGCATCCTGTGTAGCCTCACTATAGAGTTGTTTAGCCAGCTGCTGAGTGATGGTACTACCACCTCCTGCTGACTTGTCGCGCATAATTCCTCTCTTGATGACCGCACGGGCCACGGCACGTAGGTCAATGCCTGAATGCTGATAGAACCTGACATCCTCTGTAGCGACAAGTGCTTTGACCAAGTTGTCGGGTAGAGAGTCGTAACTCACCAGCACACGGTTTTCGGATGCATAGCTCCATGTGCCGAGCAATTCTCCATCGTCGGAATAGACACGTGAGGCGTATTTGTCGATGGGGTTCTGCAAGTCGGAGAGCGGCGGTAGTTCTCCCCACCAGCCTTTGGAGATAGAGAACACCACACCTGCCATAGCCAAAAGCAGGCAGAGGACAGTAACCCATACCACGGTGATGCCTTTCGAGACACTATTGGAACGGTCTTTCACCTTAAGGCCGTATTTTTCTTCGAAATCGTTTTTAGTTGCCATTTCAATGTAAGATTGCTTTTAATTTGCAAAGTTAGTCAAAAATCATGATTTACAAGTCAGTCGAATAAGAAAATTATGTTTTCTTAAGAGGTTGGTGACTTACTTGATGGCTTAAAGTATCCTTTTACCGATAATTTAGTTAAATGCTATTCAAAATTCCGAATAAAGTTGTAACTTTGCAAACAAGAAAGAGAGGGTTGTGCCCCATTCCTTTCAGATCTAAAAAACTCATGCAAGCCGCCATAGTTTATATAGGCCACCATTTTATATACTACAGCGCAATCAGGCATATTACATTTATTATTCAAAATGAAAACTGTTATAGCTTTTTTCACAGAGCCCTTCACCAAAAATCTTCATCATTTTATATCCATATTTGTATTGATATCCATCTACGACTTGATGTATTTCTATTTTGACTTGGGATATAGAGATCATGTATTAAGTTTGTTTGCACATCTAATCCTTCTTGCCTATTTTTCAGTTGCCTTCTGTTCTTTGTTGCCTCATCAATTGAAGAAAATTTATCTTATTTTCATATATCTTCTCAGTAGCATTTATTTTCTAATGGGTACATTCTCGTACCTATCCATGCAAATTAATCCGAGATCATCTATTGTCACTGCCATTTTAGGCACAAACCCCCAGGAGGCGTCAGAATTTGTATCCACATTCATCAATGCCAAAGTAATTCTAGCGGTGATTGGTATTCCCCTCTTGTTGATTATCTTTTCCAAGTGGATAAAGAACCATCAAAAAGGTTATAAAATAAGGTTATCCATAGGCTTTCCATTAATCGCGATTTGCGCAGTCTTATTCATGCATAGACCTTCAGTTTGGTTAGATGGTATTGCCAGTGTATATTATTTTGTTCTTTTCAAATATGACCGATGTCCAGAACTGGCCAAATTCGCCACTCAACCACAACTTCTGCGGCAAGGTCCCCAACCCAAGAACGTCGTCATCATCATAGGTGAATCAGAAGCAAAAAGCCATTGCTCTCTTTATGGCTACAATTTACCCACCAATCCCAAGCTTGAGCAACTTCGGAATGACAGTCTGCTCTTTGTCTACTCCAATGTCACTTCTCCCGAAGTATTAACGGTAGATGTATTCAAATACTTGCTTAACACATTCCATCCTGAAGACAAAGGTAAATCAAACTGGTATGAATCCACCACTCTTTTCGATGTAGCCCGTCAAAGTGGATATAAAAGTGCCTGGTTATCCAACCAGACCAAGAATGGAATGTGGGACAACCTCGTAGGTAACATATCCGAACTAAGCGACACTTCTGTATTTGTGGGCAACAGATATTATATTCTAGACAGAGAATGGTATGATGGTGAACTTATCCCCGTCACCAACAGCCTTGTATCAAAGCAAGAAGACCAATCATTAGCCCTTACTATTATTCACTTAATGGGGAGCCATGAACAATTTGAGAAACGCTACCCATCAGATTATGAACATTTCCATGCTTCCGACTACCAGGATTACCCTGAAAATCAGAGAGACATCCGTGCGAAGTACGACAATTCTGTACTCTACAATGACTTTGTAGTATCGGAGCTCATCAACATCTACTCAGACAAGGAATCAATCGTGTTCTATTTTTCCGACCATGGATTGGATATCTTCGATTCTGACCCGAACCATTTTGGACATGCTAAGCCCACGGCAGAATCAAGGGAAATCTGTATGCAAATTCCATTTATGGTTTATACATCCCCTCTTTTTCAGGAGCATTTTCCTATCATAACAAAACGTATTAAGGAAAACTATAACAAGTCTTTCAGAACAGACAACCTCATATACGCAGTGATGGATGTGGCTGGTCTATCATTCAAAGACAATGACGACGTGAAAAAGAACAGTCTTTTCAGCACTCCTTAAAATCCTTCCCTACAAAATCCAGTTCTTTTTCTACAATCCCTTCAAGTGCATCAATATAGCAAAAAATGCTGATGGGAAAAAAGTTCAATGGATAATTCTCTCAAATAAACCCAATAGAGGCCCGCTTTATTCAGAAAAAAGTGCTAATTTTGCATTTTGAAGTGAACTAAGACGAGAAAAAGATGCAGAACTACATGACAGCCAGAATGTTCGCCCGCGAATACGGGACATTACTCGGTGGAGCTTGGGCCATGATGTTCGCTGGTGCGATGATCAGTATCCGCACTGGCAGCTCATTGGCCACCCTACTGATGTTGGTGGCAGCCATCGCTTGCATTGCCCTCCCCTTTTATTTCGCCACACGATACAAGAACAAACCTTTCAATGGAGAGAACGGCATCAGTTATTTCCACGCCCTATACTTCTCTTTCATCATGTTCTTTTATGCCAGCATGATTGCTGCCGCCGTCACCTTCATCTATTTCCAATGGATGGACCACGGCGCCTTCATCGACAGTCTCTATGCCTCCATCGCAGAGCTGGGTAAGCACCAGGACGAGCTTCCCCAAGGGATGACAGAGATGTTGGAGAAAGAAAAAGACTTGATTAACCAGATTGCGGGTATGGGTATTAAACCCATCGAGCAAGCCTTGGGCATGTTTAACCAGTGCTTGATATGCGGTTTGATAGCTTCAGTCATCACCGCCTTATTCGCCAAACGAGAGCCCGACTCCACCCCACCCCCTATTCCCTGAGAAAAGAACAACAAACAGAGCAACAATGGATATATCAGTAGTAGTACCTCTTTTCAACGAAGAGGAATCGCTCCCCGAACTCCACGCCTGGATCAAGCGCGTGATGGAAGCCAACCATTTCAGTTATGAGATTATCTTCGTCAACGACGGCAGCACCGACCGTTCATGGCAAGTGATAGAAGAACTGGGCGCCCAGTACCCGGAGGTCAAAGGCATCAAGTTCCGCCGCAATTACGGTAAGTCGCCTGCCCTCTTCTGTGGTTTTGAGAAAGCGGAGGGCGATGTAGTCATAACCATGGACGCCGACCTTCAGGACAGTCCTGACGAGATTCCCGAACTTCGCCGTATGATTGTGGAAGACGGCTATGACCTTGTGAGCGGCTACAAGCAAAAACGCTACGACCCTTTGTCGAAGACCATTCCCACCAAACTCTTCAACGCCACGGCCCGCAAGGTATCGGGCATCAAGAACTTGCATGACTTCAACTGCGGTCTGAAAGCCTACAGGAAAGACGTTGTGAAGCACATTGAGGTCTACGGTGAGATGCACCGCTACATTCCTTATTTAGCAAAAAACGCAGGATTCACCAAAATCGGTGAGAAAGTGGTCCATCATCAAGCCCGCAAGTACGGTAAGACAAAATTCGGTCTCAACCGTTTCGTCAACGGCTACCTCGACCTGATTTCCCTATGGTTTCTCTCCAGCTACGGTGTGAAGCCCATGCACGTTTTCGGTTTCCTCGGCACCTTGATGTTCATCATTGGATTTATCGCTGCTTTTTGCGTTGGGCTCTTTAAACTCATCGCCATGTGGTCGGGCAACTCATACACATTGGTGACCAACTCCCCCTACTTCTATATCTCGCTGACGATGATGATCCTTGGCACCCAGCTTTTTGTAGCAGGTTTCTTGGGCGAACTCATCTCACGCAACAGTAGCGAGCGCAACAAATACGAAATAGAGAAAACCATAGACTAATCCTAAACGTGAGAAATCGGAACAAACAATCCATCACCACGATAGCATTATCGGTGCTGACCACAATAGCAGTACTGTCCGCGTCTTGTTCGAGCAACAACTGTCCCCTTGACAACACCGTGACATGCAACTACTATTTCTTCGACAGCAACGACAATCCCATCAGCCTATACGATACCCTGACCGTGAGTGTGATTCTGCCAGGGCACGACACTCTATACACTTACAGAATGGTGGGCAATCCTACCATCAATTCGAGGAAGCGCATCGACAGCCTCGTGATTCAAGGATATAAGGAAGTGGTCAGCATCACACGGCACGACTCCATTCTCATCAACAGTATAGTCAACGCTTCCCATTTAGAATTGCCTATGTCCTATTTCAACCAAGCCGACACACTTGTATTCGACTATTACAACCTCAGGAACAACGACACCATCTACATCGACCATGATAACATGGTTCAGGTCAACCTTCCCGAGTGTGGTTCCTATATGTTCCACAGAATCACAGGCATCAAGAACACGGACGCAGCCATTGACAAGATAGAGATTATCAATCCCAACGTCAACTATGAACGCAAGGAGAACATCAGGATTCATTTCACCGGCACTATTGAGTAGTCTGCTGCTACTGCTCCTCTGCTCAACAGTCCATGCCCAGGAAGCCGGAGAACGCCCCAAGCCCACCCTCTATGTGGTGGACAGCCTCAGTTTGGAGCCGAAACAGACCTTCTTCCAGGGTTTCACCCTCTCGGGCGACCTTTTCGGACTCGTTCAGAAGTTCACTTCCGACTACGGTGTCTTCGAAGGTGCTTTGCGCATCAACTTCAAGAACACCTTTTTCCCCATCGTAGAAGCAGGATATGCCATTTGTGAAACCACCAATGAGGACACCCACATCACCTACAAAACCCAAGCACCATACCTGCGTGCAGGACTTGATGTCAACATGCTGAAAAACAAATGGCAGAACAACCGCCTTTACCTTGGTGCAAGATACGGTATCTCCAAGTTCAACTACGACATCAGTGGCCCTACCCTGACCGACAAAATATGGGGAAGCAGCCAACCCTTCAGTTTCAAGGACATATCCACTACAGCTCATTGGATTGAACTGATAGCCGGTGTTCAAGTGAAGATATGGGGCAATTTCCACATGGGATGGAGCGTCCGATTCAAAACGGCCATCAGCAAAGGCAGAACCGACTACGGTACACCTTATTATATTCCAGGCTACGGCACCACCACCAGTGGCACATGCTGGGGAGCCACCTACAATCTCAGCTTCGACCTCAACTGGGGAAGGAAAAAGAATAAGACCATATTGAATGCCGTGGTACATCCCGTGAACACCCAGTCAACCAGCGAACAACAGACAGAAGAGGAAGAAGAGGTGAAAGAAGAAACAGAAGAATGAACATAACAAACATCAACCGCCTTCACTATGGCAGTTGACCATCTTTAAAAAACGCCATTCATGCGCATCGAACTGAAAGAGAGGACAGAGCCAAGGAAAAGACAATGGTGGCACATACCATTGCTGCTTTTCCTGATTGCCGGTACCATCTACATTATCCGCACTAACAATCCCGACGGATCGCCTAAATCGGGAGCATGGCCACAACACGAAACGCAGCGATGTGAAGGCGGTATCTTCGGTACCTTCTACCACATCACCTACCAGTATCCCCATAACATCGAGGATTCTTTGGTAGCTGTAATGAATGAGGTGGACCGTTCACTTTCGCCATTCAATGCAAACTCCATCATCACTTCCGTGAACCAAAACCATGATATAGAGGTCAACGAGATGTTCTGTGAAGTCTTTGCTCTGGCCAAACACGTCAATGAGCAAACCTCTGGCGCTTTCGACATCACAGTCGCTCCTTTGGTCAATGCATGGGGATTCGGTTTCCAACACAAGGAAGATATCAGCGACGCCCTTATAGACAGTCTGTTGTCGGCGATAGGTATGGACAAGGTGAAATTGGAAGGGAACAGGGTGGTGAAATCAGACCCACGCATCATGCTTGACTGCTCAGCCATCGCCAAAGGGTACGGTGTTGATGCAGTAGGCCGAAAGCTGGAGGAAATGGGTGTGAAAAACTACCTTGTAGAGATAGGGGGTGAAGTACGTATGCGTGGCACCAACCCCTCTGGTGCCACATGGCGTGTTGGCATAAACAAACCCATTGACGATGCCACAGGGGAGACAAGTGAGATAGAGCAAGTGGTAGAACTGACGAACCAGTCGATGGCCACTTCCGGAAACTACCGCAACTACTATGAGGAAGGCGGAAAGAAGTACGCTCACACTATCAACCCCAAGACCGGACACCCGGTCCAGCACAGCATACTCTCATCCACAGTCATCGCCAACGATTGCGCCACCGCCGATGCCTACGCCACTGCATTCATGGTGTTAGGACTCGACAGCGCACAACAGGTGCTCAGCCATCATCCCGAACTGGCAGCTTACTTCATCTACACTGACAGCGAGGGCAAATACTCCACTTGGAACAGCGAGAAAATGACAAAAAACCTAGTGGAATGATATAAAAAAGCAAAAGAGGAAATTAAAATGACAAAAAGACTACTTTTATATCATTATTAATGACTATCTTTGCAAAGGAAAAGCCAAAAAGAATTACAACCATATCAACATCATAGAAAATGAATGAGATAGTAAGACCTTTCAAGGTTTTCTCTGGCACCAAGACCAAGTATCTCGCAGAGAAGATATGCCAACAGCTTGAATGTCCACTTGGTAACTTAGTCATCACCCACTTTGCCGATGGTGAGTTCAGTGTATCGTTTGAAGAATCCATCCGTGGCAAAGACGTGTTTCTCGTTCAGTCAACATACCCCAACAGCGATAACCTCATGGAACTGCTGCTGATGATTGACGCCGCTAAACGAGCCTCTGCCCGTTCCATCATCGCAGTCTGCCCGTATTTCGGATGGGCTCGTCAGGACAGAAAAGACAAACCAAGAGTATCGATAGGCGCCAAACTCGTAGCGGACCTGTTGAGTGTGGCAGGCATCAATCGTCTAATCACAATGGACCTTCATGCCGACCAAATACAGGGTTTCTTTAATGTTCCCGTTGACCACCTCTACGCCTCGAAGGTGATGTTACCCTACATTGATTCGCTACAACTCGAGGATCTCGTCATCGCCACTCCTGATGTTGGAGGTTCAAAACGTGCCAACACATACGCCAAATACCTTCAGGTACCTTTAGTGTTGTGCAACAAAACCCGTGCGAGAGCCAATGTGGTGGAGAACATACAGATTATCGGTGACGTAAAAGACAAGAATGTTGTACTGGTTGACGACATGGTAGACACAGCAGGAACCATCACTCGAGCCGCCGACGAAATGATTAAAGCTGGTGCAAAGTCAGTGAGAGCCATAGCATCCCACTGCGTGATGAGCGACCCAGCCACCGAGCGTGTGAGCAAGTCAGCATTGACTGAAATCGTGTTTACGGACAGCATCCCCTATAACCGTCCATGCGAAAAAGTGAAGCAGTTGTCGATAGCCAACATGCTCGCCAACGCCATCATCGCCGTTTCCACCAACCAGTCGATTTCGGCCACACAGTACATCATCTAACACGACATGACTAAAATCAAAAGCGCGGGCAAATCCGATGGATTTGCCCGCGCTTTTGATATATGATCAGTGTCTGGAACGAATGCCAGAGTTTGTATCTTACTTGAGGATATTGTAGAGCAAGCTGGCCAATGACACAAGAATAGAAGTAGCTGAGAACCAAAGGCTTGTTTCAGAGCCAATACCAGAGTTCTTAGCCTTCACCTTGTTTGGAGTGACATAGATGATGTCGTTCTGCTGCAACTGATAGTATGGCGAGTTAATGACATTGGCATCGTTGAGGTTGAGTTCCACCACTTCCTTGCGTCCTGTGGCATCCTCGCGGATGAGCTTCACATTATCACGCTGACCATGAATAGTAAGGTCACGAGCCATGGCAAGTGCCTCGAAGATGTTCACCTTTCCATTGGTGACAGTGTAGATGCCAGGCTGAGAAACCTCACCCATGACGGCCACTTTGTAGTTTGACATGGTCACTGTGACAATAGGCTTTTCTTTCAGGTATTGTCCATGAAGTTTGTTGGCAATATACTCCTCAAGTTCCGTCTTGGTCATACCTACAACCTTAAGCATACCTA
This sequence comes from Bacteroidaceae bacterium, assembly GCA_017534705.1. Lineage (GTDB taxonomy): Bacteria > Bacteroidota > Bacteroidia > Bacteroidales > Bacteroidaceae > RUG11857. Next base: position 25,430 of record JAFXVU010000025.1, on the reverse strand, counting down.
ATTCGGGGAAATTGATTTCTCCCTTGTTCGACACAAGATATGTCTGAAGCGAAGGTTGCTGTGTAGAAGTGCGTCGCGACATGTTCAGGGTGATTTCGGTCTGTACCGTAAGGTTATAGATAGCTGTTGCCTCTGGGTCGCGCGGGCAGTTAACAGTAATAGTCAACTGGTCCTTCGGCATGATTCTCGCGTCATAGAGACGTGCGCCTTCGGAATAGTCTACATAGGCGCTGTTCTGGATGTAGGGTACGTTCTTATAGGATGTACAAGAAGCGAAAAATAGCATCTGAGTACCAATAAGGGTCATCAATGCCAGGTTGAATATCTTTTTCATATCAATGTATGTATGTTTTATCATTAAATATCATGCAAAAATACAATTTTTCTCTGACATATGCACAATTAAAGTGAAAAAGTTTAGTACTAGGGCATGAAAGTAGGCCGAAAAACGTTGTAGAACATTGTTTTCGGCAAACTGTTTACAAGAAATTTCGGTCGAGACGTTTAAGAATAAAGGGGACGAAAAATCTCATGTATAAGAACGATGCCATGGGAAAGAAACGTGGATGTCGGTCAAGGAAATTGATGGCATGGGAATAAAGACGCACTTTCTTTGTCATGTTAGCATAGAAAGGCAGTGGCCATAACTTTTGATTATGACATCGAGTTGCCAACTGTTTGAAATCACCCACAGACAAACCAGCCGAAAGAGCCCGGCTAAGCAGAAAAGGCATAAGTGAATGCAGGAACCCCTCCGCATGTTTGAAAAAGACGCTTTTCCTGTCGTATTTCAAAGACTTTATTATATGCATGAGTTCATCATGTACATCAAGCTGGTTGTTTACACACAGTCTCATGAAATTTTGATCTCGGCAGGTGGACAAAGTGTTTGAGTGAATCACATACCTATAGATTCTGGATGTGGTGGAAATCATTCGTGGATTGGCCAACAAGACGGTAGAAGCAAAAAGCGCGTCCTCACAAACCCTATAAGGTCTGAACACGATATTGTTTTGTTTCAAAAAATCAAGTCGATAGAGCGCCACATAGCAATAAGACTCAAGCCCCCATGCTTGGATATATTCATGCCCAGTCCCCTTAAAGTTGACCTTACCATCTAACTCTTTAGGTCTGTCACTGCCTTTCGCCTCGATGGCCGACCAGAAACGAACTAAGTCAAAACTTTCAATATCAAAATGCTGTTTGATATAGCCATAGCCTCCTTCAAGCACATAATCATCAGAATCGACAAAACACACAAAACGTCCCCTTGCCAATTCCATTCCCCTATTTCGAGCAGACGACACACCACCGTTCTCCTTGTCAACCACTTTCACTTGTGGATGGTGTGATTCATACTCTTGGCAGACGGCGAGAGAGTTGTCGGTTGACCCGTCGTTGACAAGTAGTATCTCATAGTCGCCCTCATTCAGCCCTTGTTTGAGAAGGGAATCGATACATCGCGAAAGATATTCCGATGTGTTGTAAACAGGAACGATGATACTGAGGAACATGCTCCAGAGACCTGTGTCAAGAAAGTGAGGAATAGAAATGCAAGAGACTGTTCCAGAATTCGTTCTGATCGTAACGAGAGGCGATGGACTCACGAGCCTTGGATGCCATACGTTTGGTTTCTTCTGTATTCTCCACAAAGCTTCTCATGGCTTGATAAAGTTGTTCCTCGTCCTTTGGGGGGATTAGCACCCCATTTTCTCCGTGACGGACAATCTCGTTGGCCCCATTGATATCGGTGGATATCACGGGTAGTTCCATTGCTCCAGCTTGCATCAACACGTTCGGGAACCCTTCTCTATAGCTAGGGAAGACAAAAGCGTCGGAAGCGGCGAGGAAAGGACGGATATCATCCTGCCAGCCCATGAAATCCACGTCGGGTGAATTAAGGAAGAACTCCTTGACCTCAGGCTTCAAAGGGTCGAGTTTTTCCTCGAAAGACCCGACGATAATCAAACGCACTTTAAAATGGTCAGCCAACAGTCTTTGGAACGCATGCGCAAGTTCGTTCATACCCTTGTCGCCGACGACCCTTCCGACAAAACAGAAAGTGAACACGTCATCTCGCTTATACTTTCTTGCCAAGGCCATTACCACTTCGGACGGCTTGTAATAATCGAGGTTGATGCCATTGACATTACCATTACCGATAATGACAAGCGGTTTGTCGGTGATTTTCGCTCTTTCGAGGTCGCGTTTCACACCCTCTCCTTCGGGATTGACCACTGTGGCGCAAGCACATGTCAAACGGTCGGTGAACATGAGCAGCCATCGCTTGATACCCTTTGCGTATGGGAAGACCAGCCCCGTGAAGGTGTGTACCCTGATGGGTACTCCACTGATTCTCGCTGCCATCATGCAAAGCAAACCAGCCTTGGGGGTGAGTGAATGCACCATCCATGGACGCTCGCTACGGAAAAGTTTGATTAAGTTGAAAAGAGCCTTCAAATCCTTGAGTGGAGAAATGTGTCGCTCCATTGGGACAGCTTCGATACGCACCCCTTCCCTTGCAGCCACCATTTGAAGGTCGTCGCCGGGCGATGATACAGCCAAGACATCGTAATGTTGTGAAAGCATCTTCAGTTGCCCTTTCAATAGAATGTTGAGCGACATGGGAACTGTGGCAGCCCGTATAATCTTTGTCTTCATTTTCTTCTTAGTTGTAAAAATGTCTTTAATTTGTAGCTAATGGCAAGTCTTGCATTATCCAATCTTATCAATTGATGGAGCAAATGCAAATTCATAAGTTTGTGCTTGCGCCAATGGTCTATCACCTTATATTTCCATCCAAATACATTTACAGCATAATCACCAATAAAAGTGTACATGCTTGGACTGAGTTTCTTCAAATGCTCGTCAAGTTCCCTAATCATTCTATGGTTCGCCATATTCTTATCTTTGTCAATGATGACAAGCATATAGATATTGACAAAATAATTACGCAAAGTGATTTTGGCGTTGACGTTGTTGCAATTGATATGATTGCCCATGAAAGCATTGAGCAGACTACGAAGCATTTGCACTCTATGGGACATCATCTTCTGCTGCATCTCCATGCTCATGCTTTGGCCTTCCCTTTCAACAAGGTATTGATAGACATTGAAATGAAGATAAGACATGGTCTTAGCGTCCAGCATTGGGATGAATGCCCATTCTGAGTCAGTATAGAGAATGCCTTCTGTCTGTTTATAATGGATTCTGTGCAGGAAGTCGGTTCTGTAAGTCAATGCATGCATCATCAACACACCCACTTCCTCTGTTTGGATGTCAACCACCTCCCCATGCTTCATATTCACATACACCGTGTTGTTGACAATTATTCCCTGCGAATCCACTTGGTTATAATCGGTGACCACAACATCCACATCCAAATCTTTCAGCATACCAAGATAAAGACGGAAACAATTGTTGTCGAAATAATCATCAGCATCAAGGATTCTGACATACTTGCCCAGTGCCCCAGGAAGTGCGGCATTGATACAACTGCCATAGTGACCGTTCTGCTTGTCGATTACACGGAATGTACCAGGATATTTCCCCGCATATTCATGACCGATAGCCGAGGTTGAGTCCTTGCTTCCGTCATTCACGATAATCACATCAAGCCATGACATTTTTTCTGGCTCAACAATTAAAGAGTCAAGACAACGGGGCAGAAACGCCTCCATATTATATGAAGGAATAATAATCGATAACAGCTTTTCCATTATAGTTCGGTAATTCTACTTCAAAATGCGACACTGCAGGGATACGACATGTGGTTCCCGTACCGTGAAAAAAAAGAAATATCAGTTTGCTACAACCATGAGTTTCAAAACCATTTATACAAAGCCAAGCAGATATGAGACTAGTTTTTTCTTCCTTCTCTGCCAGCGTTGTTGTTTCACCAATGCCATACACTGGTTGTAAATGGAGTCGGCATCCTTTAATGCCATAGCCTTAACGAATGGGTCGTCAAGGAATCCTTCTGTGTTCCTCACCTTCTGCACTTCTTGAAACAGGGGGTCGCTAAGTTCTTCCTTGATTTTGATTAGAACGTCTTCCTTGTCCCCATAATTGAATATGATTCTCTGGCAAATATCAGAACGTAACACATTCTTCAGTTCTATGCGAAGATAATCGAATGCAGCTTCGTAGTGCTGTTCTTTGCTCAATTGGTCTTTGATGACAAAGAGTTTCTTGAGGTCGGGCAATAGTGTTGGATTATAGCGTGTGGTTATGCCACCGAACCTATAGTTGTAGCCAATCTTGTCAATAATATAGATGGAATTGAGATGCGGGAATAGTTTCAAGTTGAAGTAAAGGTCTTCTCCCATTTTCAATCCACAAGGTTGTACATTAGCTTTATCAAGTACTGAGCGTTTGTAAAGTTTGCCCCACATGGTGACAGAAAGGACGTTTTTACCAAAAAACGAAATATAATAATCGTTGAAAAGTTCAGGTTGCTTGATGAGGCCATAAACGGGACAAGACGATTTCGTTTTAATCAATCCCCAGCTATCCATCACTCTCTGTGACATCACCTCCACATAGTCAGCATTTGTTTCCACCATCTTGTCGTGCATGATTTGCAGTGTATCGTTGCCACACAACCAGTCATCGGAGTCAACAAACATGACATACTCACCCTTTGCGTCGTCCAGACCAGTCATTCTCGCCTTCTCCACCCCTTTGTTGACGATGAGGTTGATGACCTTGACTCTCTTGTCAGATTTCTCAAACTGACGTCCCACAGCAAGTGTGTCATCTGTTGAGGCATCGTTCACCACTATCACCTCTATGTCAGAATAGCTTTGCCTCAGTATAGAATGAAGGCACTGCTCCAAATACAGACCTGTGTTATAGGCAGCTAATATAACGGAAATCATAATTGTCAAACTATCACATTAATGATTATCTTTAAATTTGAAAAAGTCTTCCTTAGCAGTGAATTTTGGGAAGTAATTCTTGAATATATATATACAAGGAACCATCAGCGCGAGTGTAATCAAGAACACCCATGAAAAATGAATTTTGAAATTTTCCAGAATGATGATAACAGGCAACGCATGACAGCCTAACACAATGAGACTGTTCTTGCCTATAAACTGTAGAAACTTAGTATATTTTATCTTTGCTAACAGCAATCCCAATCCAAAAATGGAAGCCAGAGAACTTACATATGAAAAGATGAAATATCTGCCGAAGTACGCTGCATAATAACTAAATCCATCTTGCTTGGAGTAATACGCCAAAACAAATGCAAGGGATGAAAGCAGAATCGTCAATGGCCAGTTAATTTTAAAATCCAGCCAACCTCTTTTCTTGACTTGTTGAGCCAGAAAGAAGTAGGGTAATGCCATGATTGCCGTGAACAAATTATTGAATAAAAACGAAGTGTGTTCAAGTAGAGGATAGTCGTAACGTATTCTTTTGAATTCTTTATTCGTGTAATATGTGAGAAAAACCAAAATAACAATCACAGCGACTTGCAACCATTTTGATTTCTTATCCAATTTATCAATCAGATAATAAATAAGAAAAGCGATGAACAAGGAACGCAGGAACCACAACGGTGTGTTCCAAGGTGGAATAAAAGCTGTAAGATAGTATAGAATATCGGAGTATCGGTCAGTATAAAAATAGGCAAACAGACAAAAAGGGATATATGAGAAAAAGAAATATGGAACCACAAGATGATTCACTTTCTTGATGAAAAATTCCTTGAAACAACTATACTGTTTGAAAAAGAGTCCTGAAAGGAAAAAGAAGAAAGGCACTCTCGTATTGACCAACAACAGATTGATGTCTTCATTGAAAAAGGTGAAATGGCTATGGTTCATGATGATCAATAGCATGCAGAATCCCCTTAAGGCATCAATATAGACAAATCTTTTCTTCGGTTGCGGCATATGTTGATTATCGTTAGAAATATTTGCTACCATGCTGACACCATTCTAGAAACAGCAGAAAGCAACTTTGTTTTCAGAATTGAGATTCTCGACACGTTTTCCCCTAAATAACAGATGATGCCCTCTGAATCCTTTGATCTAAGCAGGTGGAAGAATTCATCCTGACAATCTTCTATAGAAAGAAACTCTTTATATTCTTCTGTGGAATAGAACTGCTTAAGGAACTCTATCGTCTCATTTCTCTTATTTACAGAATTGTTAAGAAAGAGGCGGTACTTGACAACATCCTTGAACGTATCCAGTAGGTAAAGCTTAAGTCCTGCCACATATTCAGGTTCACGCTCAAGTGCATAAGCTTTCCTCAGCCAATAGAGCTTACTTTGGTCAATCCAAAACCGGGGATTATAGTGGGATGTGGATCCACCATATCTGTAATAATACTTACATACGGGTAGAGAATAAATAGAGCGGATATAGGGCGATATTTCCTGTAAGAACAACAAGTCATCACCAAAATGTATATCTGAAGGAGAGAAATGCCGGTTCCGAACAACCTCTGTTCGAAAGAGTTTAGACCACATGTTATTAGAAAACACCCTTTGTGTGTAGATGCCATGATACTGCCTCAGACTCTCACTATCATACATCATTTCCTTGTAAGGGTGAATAGCTTGTTTCAGCAATCCTCTACTGTCCATCGTTCTTTGGAAACCCATAGCCACAAGGTCAACATTGAACTTTTCCGCATATTCCAGCGCAGTCTGGATATAGTCTTTCGCAATCCAATCGTCAGAGTCAACTTGGATGAAGAAATCGCCATTGATAAATTCCAAAGCCTTAAGCCTACCATTATAAACACCCACATTCTCCTGGCTGTCAATCACACGGACTCTCCTATCTTTCGCTGCATATTCGCGACAAATCTCTAAGCTACGGTCTTTGGATGCATCGTTGAAAAGAATCAGTTCTATCTGAGTATAGGTCTGGTTCAGAATGGAATCCACACATTGACGAAGATGAGATTGGGCGTTGTAGATGGGAACTAAAACAGAAACCATTATTCTTTTCTTAAAAATCTAAAGGAAGAAAAAAAACTTTATACGGCCATTGGTGATGAATGTCCAGATTAATGAAACCTAAAAAGTTCTTCCTGAGCTGTGAACTTTGGGAAAAAATGCTTAAAAAAATAGATACAGGGAATCATCAATAAAAAAGTGATGATAAAAACCAAATAACTAGGAGGCCAGAAAAATGTTTTCAATATAATAATAGACACATAATGGCATCCTAAAACTATCAAACTATACTTTCCAAATAACTGAAAAACACCAGTATGCTTTAACTTAGCGAACAGTAACCCAAAAGCGAAAATTGAAGACAAAGAACTAATATAACCAAAGAGTACATTATCACCATAAAGCGCATAGTAATAGACAAAATTTCCCTGTTTGAAGATGTATGCGATTGCAATAGCAATAGACACCAACAACGTGGTGAGTTTCCAATTGATTTTAAATTCAAGCCATCCTCTTTTCTTAATCTGTTGTGCTATAAAAAAATAGGGTAAAGATATGAAAGAAGTCAGTATATCATTAATAATGAAAGAGAATTCACTAAGGATAGAATTGACTTCCTTTAGTTCTTGATACTTTACATTTACCAAACATGTGACAAGAACCAAAATAGCAATAACCGACATGGGCAACAAAATGGATTTCTTTTCAGTAAACTTGTCAATGAAATAATAAAGCAGGAATGTGAAAAAAAGACAACGAACAAACCACAATGGCGTGTTGTATGGTTTTATAGGCGCTAATATATAGAATGAAATATCGGAATAACTGTCAGTGAAGAAATAAGATAACAAACAGAAAGGTATGTATGAGAAGAATAAATAAGGAACTATGAGATTGTTCACTTTCTTTATAATGAATTGTCTGAAACTGCTATAACGTTTGAAAAAGAGACCTGAGATAAAGAAAAAAGCAGGAAGTTCCATATTCAAGAACATCCTATTGACTTCAGTATTAACAATAGTCAGTCTGCTATGAAGGGCTATAATCAAAATGATAGACAACCCTCTTAACGAATCTATATATGCCAATCTTTGGATCATACAGACCTGCAGTACTTAGCCTAGACGTAACCAGACGTTATAATAGAAATTGAATGCGTACATGATGATGACGGCGTATCCCATGTACTTCTCATGGTCGGTCCAGAAACGCTTCTTTGAAGTTGGGTACGCCATGACAAGAGGAAGGATAAACCATGAAATCTGAGCGATACGGTTGGAATATGTGGCGCGAATCACAATAATCCAAAATGCATTGGCAACACAATACATATTAAACAACCATATATAAAACTCATCCTTATATTTTCTCCTAAAGATGAAATACCACCCAAAGGCTATTCCCAATGCACTGAAGGCAATGAAGTCCCATCTGAAAGACGACGAGCTCAGATTAGAGGCATCATTAGTACCAGTGAGATAACCTTGAAAACGACTGTCATCTTGCACAAAACCTAAAGTGGATATGAAGTTCTGCAAGGTAGCTCCAGCAAAGAAAGACACCACAATGGAGAGGAACCATCCAACGATGTATAGATAGGAGTTTTTGATGAACCATGCCAGGGTAGCTGCACCAATAATCAACCACATGGACTTATGAAAACCCACAGAGCATAGTGCCAGACAAATCGCAAGAACAGGACGATTGATGTTGGCCAAAGCAAGAATAAAAATAGACGCCGCAACTCCATTTCTCACTCCATTCACTCCATAAGTCCAAAAAGTGAACATACTCAGGAACACAAGAAATGGTACATAATAATGAATGCCAAATATCTGCCTTAACGCCAAAGCCAACCCACCGACATAGATTGTTGCACAGATTACAAAAAACACGTGAATGTTAGAGTATGCGGCACAGAAACCAAAAAGATTGGAATAGACCCATTCTCGGCCAAAATGTGGTTCATACTGATAGCCACTATCTTGTAAAGCATAAAAACCTTTAGCATAGTTAATGGTATCGCCAAAGTGGAAGTCGATAGGCCTCAACCCAATATACAAGATCAACGCAACTGTCAGGAAGACAGCAAAGGATGAGTTCATTGCCGCCACATCCGAACGCAGAATCTGCTGTGTATGGCATTGATAAATGGCCATAATCACAAAAACCATCATGACAAGGTAATATACACGAGCATACAGATGATAGGGAATAATTGATATTTCGTATTCCATAAAATAATCTTATATATAGATGTTATACGTATTAACAGAAATATTATCTATCAATAATCTTATTGATGGCCTGTAGCATCAACAACACAACAGTACTGCATTTGCGCTTGGCAAACCAGAAGAACACTTTCCAGTGAAAAGCCAGCACACCCAAAGGAAGCATACGCAATGGCTCTACATAAAGGGGAGAATTCAGAATATTTGAAATGAGTGTCCGTTTTCTCAAAAAAGAATGGTCGGAGAAGGTGATGTTCAGTCCCTGCCCTATCAAACTGAGTGACTTACGGTAACTGAGTGCTTCATTGAACTCCTTGTTCTTGAAATGAGAAATACGTTGTTCGATTAATCCAAAAAGGTTCTGCATTTTGGTGAAGAGGTCGGGTTTATACAAACTTGTGAACGACTCCACACTATTTTTGCGATAATGATAGATTGTCAATGGTAGATATACGGCACTCTCCATCCTCATAAAATAATCCACATTGAAGAGCAGGTCCTCAGCAGTGCCAGTCACCTGAGTCGGGACGAAACGGATATTGTTCTTCTTGATGACATCCGTTCTGTATAGCTTTCCCCAAACGGTGGACAAGCTGTCGAGTTTGTCGGGATGAATCTTTCCATTTTCGATGGGAGCCAAAAGCCTGACAAATAAACTATATACCTCATCCCTATCATCGAATGTCTCCTTTTCCTCTCCAAGTACATATTTTTTTAAGGATTGGCTCCGGAATTCCCTGATATAAGAAAAAACTATCAGATGATAAAAGGAATTGAAATAGGACTGCAAGTGGGAAAAAGCATCAAGGTCAATCCAGTCATCACTATCCACAAACATTATCCATTCCCCTTTCGCCTCCTCTATACCAAGATTACGTGCTGCAGATGGCCCCTGATTGTGCTGGTTGACCACTCTCAGGAAAGGGTACTTCTCAGTGTAAGTGCTGAGAATGTCGATGGTCTGGTCTGTTGACCCGTCATCCACACAGAGAATCTCAATGTCGTAGTTTGCCTGTGCCACCAGTGTATCCAGGCAGTCGGAGAGATATTTCTGCGCGTTGTATATCGGAACGACAATACTTATCATTAGTGATTCTTGTTTTTATACATTATATAACAATAAATAAGGAATCCAAGCGGAGTGGCGAAAAGGGTGAGAACTTTGCGCGGTGACTCCTTGATATAATTGGCATTCCGAAGGATGATACTACTCGACACATAATGCGCAGCTTCCCAGAAACGTCGTTTCCATGTGGGTGCTAGACACATCGAACTCTTGCGAATAAAAGCAAATCCTTTGGGGTTGCGCACATACTGACGGAACATGTTCAAGCTAGAACCATCCTCACGGTATTCCACACAAGTAATGACCTCATTGAATGTAAGCAACTCGAAATCCTGGTCAATCAATTCGTATTTATATCCGAGCGACACATATTTCTCACCTTCGAATATGGGATATTCTGGATATGATTTGATTACATCAGTTCGATACACCAACTTTTTGTCGCCCTTGCCTCCACGAGCATAAAAGGCAGATAGAGTGCTTCGAAGCAAGCCTTCTGGAAAGCGGGTGCCTATTACCCTTCCCTGAAAGTCTGAATCCAAGCCCATCAGACCAGCTACTTCTTCAGAACCGTACTTTCTCCAAAACGATATTATTTTCTCGACTGCGTCGTCGGGCATATAGTCATCGGAATCCACGCAGGTGTTAAGTTCTGTGTCAATATTACGGTAGGCAGTGTTGTGAGCGCCATGCATACCTTGATTCTCCTGGTAGATATAGCGAATCTTCACTTTGCCTTCGCCTATCCATTGCTGTACAAGTTCGCGAGTGTTGTCAGTGGAACCGTCGTCTATAATCAGCCACTCGAAGTCATTGCACGTCTGGCGGCACAATGCTTCGTAGCCCAATGGTAATGTATAGGCGCGATTGTATGCAGGAGTAAAAACTGTAAGTGTTTTCTTGCTCATAATGAAATAACAGAGGCTATAAACAGATAATGATTAAAAATGCTGTGAGACGATTTGCTTAACATAAAAGTCCTGCAGCCACTGAGCGTTCTTCCTCACATCATACCCGGCATCGACAATGTTCTTGACGCTTGAATCCCTGTTGCCCTTATTCGTAGCCAGTTCCAGCGCCTTCTCTGCCCATGATTCTGCTGACTGGTCAAGCGACATGATGCTAACTTTGTCGGTCACTACAACTTCATTAGGTATTCTGTCGGAGATAAGGCAGTTGAGGCCAGTGGCTTGCGCTTCAATAAGAGTCACTGGAAGCCCCTCGAAAATGGAAGGGAACAGATAGACATCAGAAGCCATCATCACATCAGGTATATCATCTCGAGACCCCAAAAACCGAACACAGTCAGTAAGGCCAAGGCGAGCCACTTTCTCTTCTATGGACTGACGCATGGGGCCTGCACCTGTCAATAACAGGACAGTGTCGGGACGTCGCTTATGTATTTCGTGAAACACGTCAACGATGAACTTATGGTTCTTAGGCATCACAAAACTTCCCACATGAAGAACAGCAAGCTTTGTATCAGGCAATCCTATCTGCTGGCGTATAGCCATTCTTTTTTCCTCGGAGAACACATATCGGCGTGTGTCGATGGCATTGTTGAGCAAAATGGCCTGAGCCCCCATCTTCTTGCCGAACAGCCATACTGCAGCCTCTCGTCCACAAGAGAAGCCATGCGTCAAGTAAGGACGCATACGGTGCTTGAAATAAGTGCGCATGATGAGTTTGAGGTCGAATGGCACATGACTGCTATGTGCATGTGCTATAATGACCGGTATTCCCCTTTTTGAGGCTTCCTTATAAAAGAAATAGCCCGACTCGGAACATTGTCCATGGATAATCCTGTATTCAGGGTGTTCATCAAAGAACTTGCTAATCTGACGCTCATACTGTCGGAAAGTCAGCGGATTGAGCGGCATAAATCTGTAGATACGACCGCCTAGAGACTCAATTTCATCCTCGTATGCTCCACGTTCTTGACGGTGGACGGCAAAATCGAACTGAACTTTCTCACGGTCGATGTTACGGTAATAATTCATCACCATGGTTTCAGCGCCTCCACGATTGAGGATGGTGAAAAGCATGAGTACACGAACTGGGAACTGGGGGTTGTCAGACTGGATCATGATAACTATTTCATCTTCTGGCCAATAAGGCGGTGATAGAACTGCGCTATTCTCTGGCGCCATGACTTGACACCAAGCCACGATTGCCCAAACCAATGGATGGTGTGGGTATGCTCTGTCTTACGGATACGTCCAGAGATATAATCATAGGGAGTGAAATAATCGGTTGGGAATAGATGGAAGAACACGTGCATCTGCTCCTTGCCATTGAGTACAACACCGTATTCAGATGTCAGCAAGGCAGTCAGGACCATCACGTTAGTATCGAGGTCAAGTGAGGCATTATCCTTAATGAAAGTCCGTTTGGAATATGATTCCACAAAACGGCCGATAATGGGATTGCCCGCTTCGGCGCCAATGGTGCTGGTCGCCACCCACTGAGTACCTTCAAAACCGAAAAAGGCAGGACAATGAAGTAAATCGTCGAAACTCCTCACGGCCTCCACATCAGTGTCCATATAGATGCCTCCCTCTGCAAAAAGAGCGTGCACCCGTACGACGTCGCTGACAAAAGCCCATTTCTTACATGAGTAGGCCTCTGCGCAATACTTGATTGACTGAATGTCGAAATTATTCTCGTTCCACTCCACAATCTCATAATCCGGGCAGACCCTTTTCCATGACTCTATACAGTTGAGCACGGACTTGGGTTTCGGCGTTCCTCCAAACCAACAATAATGTATCTTCTTCGGTATCATCTGACTACAAGTTCTTGCTTATTATAGACCACACTGCCTGCGGGTAGGTCATGATAGATAATGCATCCAGCACCAACCACACAGTTATCGCCAATGGTCACGCCCTTGAGTATCACAACACCTGATGCCAACCAACAATGGTCGCCTATGACAACAGGAGCTGAGGTGAGTTGGGTACTCACACCTTTCTCAGGTGTATGGACATGATTGTTGTCGAAGACCTTTACTCCAGCCCCGAAAAGGCAATGTTTACCAATGGACACACCGCTGTGGGCACTGACCATGCAATAGCGGTTCATGTATGTGCCCTCACCGATAGAAATGGTGGCATCGTCGAAGACCTCTATGTCGCAACCGTGTGCAAACTCACAGTTTCGACTGATGACCAGCCTACCATGCTGAAACAGTTTCAAGGCACAATAAGGACTGATGCGTTGCAAATAGTGGACTGCGTAGCGTCGCCCATGGCACAAACGGCCTATGGTTATCCGTATGATGTTATATAGAATGACAATAATCGAACGAATCATAACTCTTCCAACTTCCGAGCCTCTTGCTCGTTACCATAATGATGACAGGACAAATACTCCTTGATTTTGACTTGCAATGCCTTATTATTGAGAAACTCTTCAATACCATCAGCAGCGCCTTCGACATCGTTCTCCACAATCACGCCATCAACACCGTCTTGAATCTGGCTGTGTGCGGTGGCGTATTCGGTGATGACACATGGTTTGCAAAGAATCTGGGCTTCTCGTACGGTCACTGCATTGCCCTCATATCGAGAGGGCTGAACGTAAATGTCGCACGAATTGATATAAGGATAGGGGTTTTCTTTCTTACCCACAAGCACGAAACGGCGTTGCATGCCCGTATCACTGATGGCCTTGCGGATGAGATGCTCATCACCTCCATAGCCGACGACATACCATAGGATACTGTAGCCATGGTCAGTCAGCACCTTGCAAATATGGACAGCTCTGTCGAAAGCCTTGGGGTACGAAAAACGTCCGACAGAACACAAACGAATCATTTCTCCACCCGCCCTGTCGCACAAAGAAGAAATCTCTTTTTCCACCTCTTCAAGGCCTTCCTTGGCCTGCTGCCTTACAAACGACTCAGAAAGGATGTTTTCAATCTGGAATATCTTACCTGCCAAGGAAGGGAACTTACCCAGAAATCCCTTGGTGACATCTGGTGAGATTGAAATCACCTTGTCGTATGCATCCCACACAGGCAGTTCGTCGTCTGCATCCACGTCCACAAAGGAATAATCGGTGTGAATCCAGGCCCATTTACGCTTAGCGCTGACCTTGTCGCGTACGATGTTGTGAGGAATGAGAAAACTGATGGCCAGGTCGTACTCACCATACTTGTGCAAAGAGGGCAACAAGGGTGTGGTGTAATCGGCAATATACTGGTAGATAGCTATCGACTCTTTCACTCCGGTTCGGTGTTGAAACCTACGTGCTGGTATGCGTGCGCATAGGCGAGCAAGGGCCAGGTCTATATAACCACGTCGAACAATCTGTGAGATGGGTTGTGAGAGGGCGGCGTAGCGTTTCATCTCTGGCAAAAGTCGGACCTGTGGTGGTACCAATTTCATGAATTCACCTGTATGCTTATAGACGAAGAGGTCGACATCGAATTTCGAATAATCGATGGCATTGAGCAGTCCTATCAATGACCGCTCAGCTCCTCCTATCTCCAAATACTGGATGGCAATGAACAATCTTTTTTTCATTGTTGGTCGAAACTGAGTGCACGGGAAAGGTACCCTTTGGAGGATAATATGATGGCCTCCATTTTTTCATTTACTTGTTGGGCATCATAGTCGTCGAGCAAGGAAGGGCTAAACTCAGAAACAATTCTTTCATTCAACCCACAGTTGTCCAGAAAGTCTTCCATCCGTTGGTTGATATTGAGCTGTCGCTTGACCACGCAGAACGGCTTATGATACATCAAAGAGAACAATGTGGCGTGATAGGATGAGGACACCACAAAAGCAGCACCTCGAATCAATGAGAGAAATTCCTCTGGCCCCACATCCTTGCGTTTATGGCCCAAATCTCTCAATGTGTCGATACTGATATTGATAATCTTCAACTTCCGTTTTTCCGCGATAATCCTAGCTATCGTCGCTATCTGTTGATTGTTGTCAAAATCATAGACAAGCAGATATTCGCCATCCACAAGTTCATGCCTTGGAATGAGACGATCCCATTCTTGAACGCTAAGCAGAAGAACAGGGTCACATACAACCTCAGCGTCAGAACGGCCTATCTGTTGAATGAATGGTAGTGAACTTTTCTCCCTGACAGAAATGAAGTCAAACGCAGGCAATTCTTTATGATAAAGATACTCCACACGTCGGTCGTTTTCTGGAACAGTTAAACTAGGAGCGTAAGCCACTTTTCTCACACCTCTCTTAACGAAATCAAGATAGAAGACGGGGTCGCGGCCAATCAAGTAGAGACTGTTCCATATTTGGTCGCTGCCAGCGATAAAAACATCTGCATCCATCTGGTTGGTCATCAGTTCCTGAATGCAGTTGTATCTGGGGGTGAGGTGAAGGCGGGAATCAGTGAACTGACGGAATTTACGATTCCTTTCTTTATGGGAACGATTAATTATCAAGCTATAGATTTTTTTAACCGCCCAACGTAAACCGCCTTTCAATCCATTCCTGTCTATAGAGTAATAATGAGGCTTGTAATCGACAATCTGGACATGATGTCCCTGTAACTCGAGATAGGTCTGGAGTGCGTAAGCCTGAAGTGAAGCCCCGTAGTTGTTGACATCGTGACAGGTAACAATCTTAATGTCCAATGACTTCATGAGAGGAATATTGTTTCTGCTTTCCGTATTTCTGTCTCAGCATTATCGCTTACACAGTTTCTCAAAGCCTCAGAAAAACGTTGGCGCATGTCGTTGTCGGCGGCAAGAGTACATATCGCATCAGCTAGCCCCTCAGGTGTCATCGGAGTGATCAAGCTGTTAACACCATCTTCCAACTGATTATAGACGACCTCAAAACAAGTGCTAACTATAGGTTTGCACAGCATCTTAGCTTCGGTGATAGTCAGTCCGAACCCTTCAAAAGATGATGTCTGGACATAGATGTCGCAAGCTTTGATATAAGGATAAGGGTTTAAGCGAAGACCTAGGGCATGAACACAATCGGAAAGTTGGTTTTCATTGATAAGTCCACGAATATGGTGCAACAAAGGTCCATCACCGACAAAGAACCAGACGAAATCCACGCCACGCTGACGCAGCAGAGAGGCCGTCTGAATGGCTAAGGGATAGTTCTTCTGTGGGGCCATACGTGCCACAGTGACAAGAACAAGACGAGAAGGATGTTTGTCCTTAAGTTCTGGCACCTCCCCCATCGACAAATCCCTCACCAAGTCTGGACTGACGATATCATAGACGCAACGAATGCGGTTAACGAACTGTGGCATATTGCTCTGAACTATCGATTCCAACTTATCAGACACGCAGACTATCCACCGCATCTTGTTGTAGAAATGGTCGTTGTATTCTATATTGTAACCACCCATCTTGATATCGACATTAATCCATGCCAGTTTTTTCTTTGCTGAAATCTTAGTGGACACAAGATAGGTCGGAACACCTTGCTGGTAAGCCACAGCCACATCAAAGTCCTGAGTAAGGCCTTTCATGAAACGGCCACATGAACGCCACAGAAGTTCCGCATTATGACGGTGGCGCTTATTGAAATACCGACGTCGAATTCCGAAAAGCATCTGGCCAAAACGCATTTTCAAATATTCGGCCTTACTATATGTAGGCGACGACTCAATGATTACATCCTCTGGGACCTTCTTGTCGAGCACACCGCCACGATGGAGAACCCACAAATGCTTCTCAAACTTAGTAGCGTCAAGATGAGAAAGCAGCGACAAAAGACTTTTCTCTGCACCGCCACAATTCAGAGAATCGATGACAAACAAAATTTTCTTCATCGCAGCAACTTGTAAAATTCCTCTATGGTTTCAGGATTGCCTTTCTTCTCCTGACGCTGGTAATCGACAATCGAATCATAAAGTCCACGGTCGTTTGCCAGAGTCATGACGGCTGTAGCTACGGACTCAGCATCCTGTTTAACGACAAGACCGTTCTTTCCCGGCACCATTTGGTCATAGACGGAATCATACTCCGTAGTGACAACAGGAATATTGAGTATACGCGCCTCAGCTATCGACAATCCATAACCTTCATGACGTGAAGTCTGCACGTAAATGTCGGACTGACGCATGTAGCAGTATGGATTTGGAGTTGTTCCGAGAAAGTAAAAATGTTCTGACAAGCCATGTTCAGCGATATAGCGTTCCATTTCTTCCCTGAAAGGACCACGACCTATGGCATACCAATGAAACTTGACACCACGTTCCTTAAGGATGCGACATGCGTCAAGTGTGATGTCGTAACCTTTATCATCTTTGTCCAGACGAGCCACAGTCAGCAAACGCAACAGATTTACTCCCTTGCTGAAAACATCGGATTTAACAGGTTCTTCTGACAATTGACGAATCATCTCGGGATTGATGATATCGCGGAAGACCGACATCTTGACTTTAAATTCCGGGTAGACACCCTCGAAATGACGCAAAGCCGCTTCAGACACCAGCACAATCCTATCCATCTTGCCGTAATAAGGGAAATTGAATTTCCGCTCATAGCCTTCGAGATGGAAAATACAGTTCACCCAAGCGATTTTCTTTTTCGCCGAAACCTTCTCTGTCAAATAGTATGTGGGAAGACACTGACTGTAAGCTATAGCCACATCGTAATGGCCAGAATTGGGAATATATCTGGAGAAGCAGTTCCAATAATAGCGTGCCTTGGTTTTAAGTTTAAGGCCCTTTCGCTTAGAAAGCAGGGAATAAACTGCCTTTGACAGCCAAAGCGACAGACCGGGCTTTCCCTCGTTCAAACGTTGAATGAAGGTGAAAGGTTCAAGCATTTTCACCTGATGAGGAACATAACGCTCAAACTCTCCACCATAGTTGAAAAGCTGTAGACTGACATCATATCTCTCATAGTCGATGAGAGACAACAATGTGACAAGGCTCTTCTCGCCTCCTGCAGCAGCAAGAGAGTCCATCACGAACAGCATTTTCACCTTAACGTTCTCTTCCATACCAACTATCATGGATTAATGTCAATCGGAATAATCAGAACTTTTCACTTCGTCTCGGATTATCAGCGATGGAATCTGCGCATCCAAGAATACGCGTATACCTTCATGCGAGTGAAATAGACATTCTTGAAGACAAACAGACGGTCGTCGACGTATGAGTATAGGCGAGCAATCCATCCTCTATAGCCCAATGTGTCTTGCCACTTTGACATTCCTTCTTGTGAAAGAACCCGGTAGGCTATATCGGTTGCCTCATCCTGGGTATCGGTAATGTGGATGGAATCCTTATCGTAAGGGAACTCAGACCTTATATCCTCTTTCAACTGCAACACGGCATCAAGCCCTTTAGAAGTGGTAAAGAAAACAAACATCGCCTCGGCATTGGATGCATAGCAACGTGAGGCCTTGTCAACAGCTCCATGATAATGGTCGGCTTCAGTACCGACCCACGACTGTGCCCTATAAACCTGAGAAATAAATCGACTTAAGGATTTCAGCGAGATATGGTGCGACTTCACATAAAAAGGATTTGTGAAATCACAGATTCTATTAATCGCCTTTTGCTTTTCTCCTTTTCCGCCCATTCTAGGCCAGAAACAAGCCACATACAAGTCTTTGCACCAAGCAACAGTCTCTAGGGCTACCATGTCGCAGAGCCGTCTTGACAAGCCACGCTTAAGGAAATACATGTAATCGAAGTCGGCCACAGAATGGACATCTTGATAACGGGCAATGACCACTTCCTTGTTGAAATAAGCAAGAGCCGCAACACGATGACCACCATCGAGTATCACGCCATCGGCATCAACAGGAACGACAGAAACCGATGCATCGAAAGTTAATGCGGCGAACTGGTCGATCAGCTGATTGAAACAAGCGACGAAATCATCGACAGTCTGCTTGTCGTCACGTCCTGGCTCCTTGCCGTCAGGATTGAAAGCTTTAATGTGTGCTGTATAGACTTTCAGAGCCTGAGACAGGTCATCATTACGATGACGAATATAGTATAATTTGGCGAAGAGATCAAACCTACATGGCAGAAGCAACGTCCGGGCCATCACACAACTCACCTCACAAGTACGATTGGCAAGTTGGTAGAGGTTCACTGTGTGGGGTTGCAACAAGTCAAGAAGCGATTGGTCACCAGGTTGGTGAGTGCCTATAAGGTTCGGTGTCATCTTAAATACCAACGCTATTGTTTTTAGAGTCTTACTAAATGCTTGAGCCTCACGAAAAAGTCGATGACATTCACTTTAGTCTCGAACAGACGATGACGAATCAGCAAGCATAAATCGTTATCAATCATTCTCCGGTCAAGCATGGAGGTACGTAGACGAACCATCTCGTCCCGGGGATAGGTAAATGCATAACCTTTGGAGTGCATATAATCTTGGAGCACGTGTATGAATCCTTCCTCGGAATCGTTATCCACTTTCACTCCTAAAGAATCCGCCATGGAACGAAGGCGACGACAATACTCGTCGGTTAGCGATGGTTTCTGAAGAATGGCATGATAAGCAAGTGTATAGAAATAATCCTCGTCGCTCATGACATAGAAACTGCCATTGAATAGTCGTCTTGACAAAGCATCACGTTGCCAGTCAGTACAGTAGTATCCATCTCCCGTATGTCGTAGGTCGAGACTTACCTTTCGGCCATTGATGAAGACATGATAGTGTGTACCATCGCCATAATGCCCATGCTGGTTCTTCCTGTTGGTCTGGGCGCCAATCCGCCGAGCCAAAGCATCGCTGTCTGAACAGAGTATGTCAATATCAGGATGTCCGTCAAGAAAGAAATCCGGAGTGAGCAGATTCTCGTGGTTACGCATAACAAGGTAAGCTATTCCACTGACATTCAACAATGAGAACAACTCTTCCACTGTGGAAAACCGGCCATCCTTACGGCTATCAAACTCTGCTAAAGTCACTTGTCCTTCTCTCTCCATTGCCTCAGTTTCTTTTTACGGTATTTCTTCCATTCATCATACTTTACCTTGTAGGTATCGTATGTGTAATAGAGAGGCAACCACTTGGGATGCTTCCTGAAAAAGGTATATCTTCCAAGCCAGTTGAAGAGGTATTTGTCAAAGTCGTCTCTGAATTTCTCGTTGCTAGCGAAAAAATAATCCCTGAAAGTATTCCTGATAACCTTGTCTTTGCTCTTGCGCGCAAAGAAATAAGCATAATAGATGTCATCCCAGAACCGTGTCAAAGCCCAGTAGTACATCTTGGGATAAAACTCTTTGATGAAAGGCAGCCTTTCCTCACTGCCTTTAAGCAAGTCGAGGTTCTTCAAAGAGAAAGCGCCCGAGATGCCACTCTGACGCTGGCGGTAAAAATACAGAGGTTCGGGCATAATGCCAATACGGTCGGCATGATGAATCATGAAGTGCTGCCAATAGGAGTCCTCATAATAGACACCCTTACGGAAGGGATAACGTCTTACCAATTCGGTCTTATACAACTTTCCCCAAGCGAAATTCTTCATCACGTACTGGTCGAGGAGCATTCTCATAGCCTCATTGCGGTCGACTATGTAAGCGGGAGTATCAGGATGCACAAACCGTGTGTCGTAGCCATAACGGTCGCCATCCACATAATAGGCGGCACACTGAACCATATCACATTTCTCATCTCGCAAAAAGGCAAGCATCTTGGGCAAAGCATCGGGAGCCAGCCAGTCGTCGCTGTCAAGAAAGAAAGTGTACTCTCCTGTGGCGTAGTTCATACCATAATTACGGGCATCAGACAAGCCACCATTCGTCTTGCTGACTATTGTGATATCAGGAAATCGCTTCTTGTATTCTTCACAAATCGTAAGGGTGGAATCTGTAGAGCCATCGTTCACCAGAATCACCTCGATATTGTCACCAGCCTGTGGCAACAGACTATCGAGGCACTGGCCTACATAGGCTTCCACATTGTACATTGGAACCACTACAGATATGTCTTTCATCTTAACATCTGAATGAAAGGAACTACTTTCTGGTGCGTCTCAACACATTCTCCTGTACTATCTGTTTCAGATATGCCAAGTCCTTGGAGTGTGTGAGTTCAGACACACCATAATAAGTTGCGACACCAACAATACCACCTATGATTAATTGCGCCAACAGGTTGGGAATGATTTGCAGGGTGAGAAACACAGCCAACACCATCACGAGTGCATATGCTAAAGACGGTAAGACATCTCTCAATTGCTGGATGAGGTTGACATGAATGAGTTTACTCGTATAGTATGTGTTGATAAGAAGGGTGACGATTGCAAGGAAAACACCACCATAGCACATGGCCAGGACACCAATAGGAACACAGACAAATGCCACGATGAGTGCGAGGACTTTTTTCAGCATCTCTATTCGGAAGAAAAGGTCGGAACGCCCCTTCACCATCAGTAGGTTGAGGTTAAGGCTATGCACTGGTGCCCACATTGCGGCAAAGCAAAGCACTTGCATGAAAGGGATGATGGGTTCCCACTTGCTGGTCAGTACCACCATCACAAACGGACGGGAAAGGGAGAAAATCAACAATGTGACAGGAAATACCAGAAAAGCAGATAAGCTGATGAGCCGTCGATAGACGCTGGCCAAGCGTTCTGTGTCGTCTTGTATCTTTCCCAAGATGGGAAAGGATACTTCGATTAGCGCACCCATAAGTACATTAGAGGGAAGGGATGAATAGCCAGCTCCCTTATCATAGTATCCGAGTGTTGTCTTGCTATACCATCTTCCGATGATGATAGGATTGATGCTTCCGAAAAGGATGTTCACAACACCTGTGAGCATCAATTTGGAGCCATAGGAAAAAAACTCACAGAAAGATTTCTTCGAGAACTGCAGTCCAGGAAACCAATGCTGTACTTTCCAGAAAAGCAAAGCTCTGATGACCACATGGAGGAAATGAGGATAGACCAGCGACCACACACCGAAACCAAGATAAGCCATTATGATGGAGACAATACCTGTAGTTATTGTAGCTGTGGCCTTGATTAGACTTAGTTTCTTGAACTCAAGGTTGATTTTCATCCTCGCTCCCTGCGTTGCGATAAACGACTGGCAAAAGAGCAGAACAGCGTTGACTATGACTATCTGTTTAATCAAAGGGTCATGGTAGAAGTCGGCAATCAGACCAGAGCAAAGACACAGCAGAAGAGCCATGACGATCGACATCGAGACGTAGGTGACATAGACCGTGGAATAGTCAATCTCGGTACGGTCTTTCTTCCTGATAAGAGCATTAGTGAAACCTGAATCTACCAAACAGTTAGCTAAAGCGAAAAAAATCCCCACAAGGGCAACCTCGCCATAATCAGAAGGCATCAGCAAACGGGCAAGGATAATGCCCTGGATGAATCCGAATGCCTGGATGGAGAAACTCTCAGTAAATTTCCATATCAACCCGAAAAAAGTCTTGCTCTGCAGAGATTCCGACATAAACTATTTTGTTTTCTGGGTTCCCACAGGCACCGGAAATAGATCCTTCTGAGCCACAAAACGAGGAAAATATTTCTTAAAAAACCATATAGTCGGTGGCATCAAAGCCAATGTAATCAAAGCATTGACAAAGGGAGGTAAAGTTCCAAATTCCTTGAGCAACAGGATATATGGTACATGGGTGCCGAAAACGATGATAGAATACCTACCAACATAGGAGACAAAAGGAAGATGCTTCAGTTTATAACAAATCACCCAGCAAACCCCAATTCCACTGAAAGCACACGTCACCGTGAGGAAAGGAATGTCGCCGAACAATGCCCTTGAGAACCTCACATTGTCTTGGCTACAGATAAGCCAGAAAGCCAAAAAGAGGGCAAAAAGAACGATTAGAAAGCGATTGCTGAACTTCATTGACAGAAAGCCTCTTGATGCCAACTGATGCCCAATCCACATGAAAGGAAGAAGGAAGAAAGAAGTAATAATTGCCTCTAAATTCAACCTCAGAGGCAGGATCAAGTCTTTTCCCGAATTATGCATCATCTCAGAGAGGAAGTAGGCACTACAAGCCACCAAAAACATCACCACAGCACCTATCAAATCACTTTTACCTTTCATCAACATACGATAGGCATAGTAGGACAGAGACATGCAAAAAAGGGACTTCAGGAACCACAATGTAAAATTGTAAGGCGCCACTATCTGGACAAGGAAATACGGGAAGGACTGTCCCCTATGGATAAGCAGGTCGATCAGGTAAAAGGGAATATAGGCGAAGAATATATACGGCACCAATAATCTGTTGATTTTGCGAACCATAAACTCCCAAAAACCTGAATAGGTTTTGAAAAAGAGCCCAGAAAGGAAGAAATACAGTGGCATCCGGAAGTTTCCCAATGCCTTGTCAATGATATCCACATTAAAACGGATGGAGCAATGGTATAGAACGACCAAAATGATGCAAAAGCCCTTCATCAGGTCGATATACTCAATGCGTTTCTTCACAGGTGTGAGTTGTGGGGTCATCGTCAATAAACAGTGAATACTGCTTTCTGCATCTTATGGTCAGTCCATGACCCTTCAATCAAACCATATTCGTCGCACCCCACACCACCTTTATAGAAAATATGGTCGATTTTAGGCAGGATGGAAGATTTTGTATAAGAAGACTTGAACAACAACAAGGGACTTTTCCAAGAAGCATCATTCAAACCAGATGCTACCTTCTGACATGAATATGAGAAGAGTGGTGAGTTGAAATCACCGCAAACAATGATATTGTCAGAATTGGAGCTGTTGATGTCGTCAGAAAGACGGTCAGCCTGCTGGTTACGCTTCTCGGCATTGTCGATGACCAAATTCAATTTACCGACAAGGGACGATGAAGCGTTGTCAGAAACACTAGTCGTCTGCAAGTGAACATTGTAAAGATGAAGCTTCTTGCCGTCGATATCCACATCCGCTGACATGTATTTGTTGTAAGACTTTGGAAAATACACAGTCTTGACATCGGACAATGGATACTTTGACAATACCATCAAGTTCAACACCTCGTCTTCCCTGTTGTTAAACGCCACATAAGGATAGTCAGGAAAACAAGATGTGATGCTGGCTTTCGACATCAGATGCTGATGTGGGCGTTCCTGAACACATATAATGTCAGGTTCCGCCGTTTGCATGACATAAGCCAGTTCCTCGAGACACGAACGGTTAAGGCTGAAATTGTCAACGTTCCATGACACCACAGTCAAAGACGACGTATCATCACTTCCAGCCTTGCCAGTTCCAAATGGAATATGCACAACAACAGGAAACAGAGCTAGCAATAAGGCCGCAGAGTCGACGAGGATGAACAGCCGCTGACGAAAAGCGGAATGCCATAGCAACATCACGATATCGGCCGCCAACACAAAAAAGCCACTAATGGCAAGTAACTCCAACGTTGCACTCCACTTTCCCAGCCAAGGAAGAGCCATCAGCAGAAAAGAGCAGCACAGCAGGAACGCTGATAAAAACTTAGATATATGAGTTGTTGGCAACAAGTTCATCTAAGGCATCAAGATGCTTCTTCGTGAGTTTCATACTCTCCATCATGGGTTGATAGACATCAAGGTGATGGAGGTCGCTACCCACATAGTCATACATGCCACTCTCCAGAAGCTTGAATGCCACAGCCTTTGGACGTGCGCCATAGTATCCAGAAAGAGACATGATATTCAACTGGAAATCAAAACCATACTCCTTCAAGTGTTCGTAGTCATGCTTGTCCATGTACATGTAACGTTCAGGATGAGCAATAAGGGGACGAAAACCAGCCTCCCACACACTCATCAAGATGTCGTCGAGACCTACAGGCGGGTTCATATACGACGTTTCTACAAGGAGGTGCTCAGTGCCGAGTCGAAGGGGGTCGGTCTTCAGGCGTTCCTTAAACCCCTCGTCCATCATGTATTCAGAGGCAAGGTGAAGTTTCACCGCACCTGAGTAGGCATCTTTTAATGTGGAAAACACAGCAGAGACTTTCTCTGCTGTGTTATGTAAGTCGCGCATGACATGCGGCGTTAGCCACACATTGCTGTAACCTATCCGTTCCGACATGAACTCCAGCAATCGGAAACTGGTTTCCAAGTCAGGCGAGCCGTCGTCTACGCCTGGGAGCACATGGCAATGAATATCGGTCGCATCCTTCAGTATCCCAGACTCAAGCAGTTTGTATTTTCTCTTGAAACCAAACATATATTATGCGTTGTCTGTAGTTGAAGTGCTGTTGTCAGAAGTCGAAGCGTTGTCTGTAGCCGTTGTCTCCCCACTGCTTTCACCACTG
>JAFXVU010000002.1 GCA_017534705.1 Bacteroidaceae bacterium | reverse complement strand
TCTAGATAGACTAGATGGGATAGGGAAGAAGACAGATAAAAGAAAACAAATTACTAATCAATAATGTTTATGAAATTAAAGTATTTATTTCTTTCAGTGTTAGCACTGTCCGCATTGTCGGCCAGTGCTCAGACCCCGAAGTGGCTTGATCCGGGTCTGAACAAAGAGAACAGGCTTGACAATGTGTCGAATTATTTCGCTTATGAGACAGAGCAGCTTGCCCAGCAGGCAAACAAGCAAGCTTCGAAGCGTTTTCTGTCGATTGAAGGCACATGGAAATTCAACTGGGTGAAAGATGCCCAGGACCGTCCCACCAACTTCTATGCAACGGATTACAATGACTCAGGCTGGGCCTCCATGCCAGTGCCGGGAATGTGGGAGATGAACGGATTCGGTATTCCCATCTACAAGAACGCCGGATACGTGTGGGCCAACCAGTTCCATCCCAACCCACCATTCATTGAAGAACGCAACAACCATGTTGGTTCTTATCGCCGTTCGTTCGCCATTCCTGCGGATTGGAACGATTATGACGTGTTCATCCACATCGGTTCAGCGACCAGCAACCTCACCATGTATGTCAACGGCCAGTATGTGGGCTACAGTGAGGACAGCAAGGTAGCCGCCGAGTTCAATATCACCAAGTACATCAAACCAGGCCAGCAGAACCTCATCGCCATGCAGATTATGCGCTGGTGCGACGGCAGCTACTTGGAAGACCAGGACTTCTGGCGTCTTTGCGGTATTGCCCGTGAATGCTATATCTACGCACGCCCGAGGGCACACATCACCGACCTTTTCATCACCCCTGACTTGACCAACAATTACAAGGACGGTAAGTTGAGCATCAAAATCGACGCCCCCTCGGCTTCAGGAAAGACTTTCACTGTACAACTCGTTGACCCTCAAGGTAATGATGTGACACCAAAACAGATGTCAGGTCTGAAAATCGGCCCCGACGGAAAAGGCGAGGCCGTCATCCTGAAACCCAATGCGCTCAAATGGTCGGCCGAGGATCCTAACCTCTACAAACTCTATGTGTCGCTCTATGATGGTCTTAAGCTTCTTGAGTGCATTCCACAGCGCGTCGGTTTCCGCAAGGTGGAGATTAAGAATGCCCAGTTGCTGGTGAACGGCAAGCCCGTGTTCATCAAGGGCGTTGACCGTCATGAACTCGACCCCGACGGCGGTTATTGTGTCAGTGTGGAGCGCATGATTCAGGACATCAAGGTGATGAAGCAGCTCAATGTGAATGCCGACCGTACCTGCCACTATCCCAACGACCCACGTTGGTATGACCTCTGCGACGAGTATGGTATCTACATCACCGCCGAGGCCAACATCGAGTCGCACGGTATGGGATACGGTGAGCGCACTTTGGCCAAGAATCCGATTTACCACGACGCCCATCTTGAGCGCAACCAGAACAACGTGCGTTCGTTCAAGAACCACCCGAGCATTATCGTGTGGAGTCTTGGCAACGAGGCAGGTTACGGCAAGAACTTCGAGGACGCCTATGACTGGATTAAGGCTTACGACACCAGCCGCCCAGTTCAGTATGAACAGGCCCACCAGAACGGCAAGACCGACATCTTCTGCCCGATGTACTTCGGCTATGAGGACTGCGAGCGCTATTCTCAGAACGAGAATCCCCGTCCGCTCATCCAGTGCGAGTATGCCCATGCCATGGGTAACTCCATCGGTGGTTTCAAGGAGTATTGGGACTTGATTCGCAAGTATCCGAAATACCAGGGAGGCTATATCTGGGACTTCATCGACCAGGGTTTCCGTGGCAAGAGCAAGGTGACCGGCAAGGAAATCTGGACCTACGGTGGTGACTACGGCCGTTTCGAGTCGTCGGACAACAACTTCAACTGCAACGGTGTGATTAGTCCAGACCGTGTGCCGAACCCACACGCATGGGAGGTGCAGTACTATTATCAGAACATATGGTCGAAACTCGTCAACAAGGCCAGTGGTGCTGTGGAAATCTTCAACGAGAACTTCTTCGTTCCCATCAAGAACGTTAAACTGAACTACACCATTGAGGCAGAAGGCGCGAAAGTGAGCGAAGGCACTATCGACGTGAGCAAGCTCAATATCGCCCCGCAGTCGCGCAAGCAGGTGAAGATTGCCGATATCGCCAAGGCGCTGAAGGACAAGTCGCTGGCAGGCAAGGAGTTGGTTTGCAACCTCGAATATGTGCTGGTGAACGACGAACCATTGATGAAGAGTGGTGAGAAGGTTGCCCATGAGCAGTTCGTGCTGACCGACTACCAGTTTGCCAACCCCGAGGCCATCGCCAAGGCAGAAGGCGCCAAAGTGAAGGTCGATGCCTTTGTTGACTGCGTGACATTCAGCGCCAACGGTGTGGATGTCATCTTCGACAAGCATAACAACGGATTCATCTCTTATCTTGACGTGGATGGCAAGCCGATGATGCAGGAAGACTTCCAGTTGCGTCCTGATTTCTGGCGTGCTCCGACCGACAATGACTACGGTGCAGGTATGCAGCGTCGTCTGGCCGCATGGCAGAATCCCCGCTTGAGCCTGGGTCGCGACACCATCCATTGGGCATACGAGGGCAACAGCGTGAAGGTAACCGCAAGTTACGAGATAAGGTCAACCGACTCCCGTCTTGACATGACCTATATCATCACTCCTGAAGGTAAGATTATCGTCAACGAGAAACTCACGGTGAACGAGAACGCCGAGCAGAAACCACAGTTGCTCCGCTATGGTATGCAGATGCAGATGCCTAAGGAGTTCGACAATGTGGTGTTCTACGGCAAGGGTCCGTTCGAGAACTACATTGACCGCAACAATGCCTCACCACTGGGCAAGTACTCACAGAAGGTAGCCGACCAGTACTATCCCTACGTTCGTCCGCAGGAGTCGGGCAACAAGACCCAGGTGCGTTACTGGAAGGTGCTCAACGCCGCCGGCAAGGGACTGGAGTTCACCAGCAATGCGCCTATGGAATGCCAGAGCCTCAATTACCTTGAGGAAGACCTGACCACAGGCATGGACAAGAAGCAGCATCACTCAGGCGACCTCACTCCTCGTCCATTCACATCCGTACATATCGCTCAGCGTGAGATGGGCGTGGGTTGTGTGAACAGCTGGGGAGCATGGCCACGCAGGGAGTACCAGACGTTGTATCAGAACTACGACTTCACGTTCGTGATTTCTCCTGTGAGATAATGGGCATTCTGCCAGTTAAATTGTATCATTAATCGAGGCGTGGGTGTCGTTCATGCGCAAGCGGGATGCACCCACTCTTTTTCCTAAACTATACGCGAAAATGACTATCTATTTCATCCGCCACACATCTGTCAAAGTACCAGCCGGCACATGTTACGGGCAGAGTGACGTGCCACTCAACGACACATTCATAGAGGAAGCCACCCAAGTGAAACGGCAAATCGAAGGCGTGCATTTCGACCATGTGTTCACCAGTCCACTGACCCGCTGTGTGGAACTGGCGCGTTTCTGTGGTTATCCCGATGCCGAGCGTGAGGACTTGGTGAAGGAATTCAGTTTCGGAGAGTGGGAGATGAAGAATTACAATACGCTTTACCATGAAGACCCCCGTTTCGCCCGTTGGTGCGATGATTACCTGCATCAGCATGCCCCAGGTGGGGAGTCAATGTCTGATATCATAGAAAGGACGCGGTTGTTTATCGAGAAAGTGAAGAAACAAGGCCATGATTGCATAGCCGTCTTCTGTCATGGCGGTATCCTTGCCTCAGCCCGTATCCTCCTGGGAGAAGTCAGTGCAGAGAAGGCAATGGATAGTGTTCCCGCCTACGGAAGTGTCATGCCGGTTGAGGTGTAGGGCCCTTTCTTTGAGCTGATATGTTGATTCCGCTTTTTGTCTAAAGACAGGTTGCGTGATTAAAAAATTGCGATTTTATTTTGTGGTGATGTCAAAAATGCTTACTTTTGCAATTGAATTTGGATTCAGAATTATATAACAACCCGATATTTCAAATCTATTATTAATTTTAAGGTCCATGTTCCGAGGCGTTTACGTCAATTTGTTACAATAAGTAGCGCCCATCCAACTCATTATTCAAACATCATTTCCATTAAAAAAGCATTGATGCTTTTCGAAAAACCACATTTCACACAAAGCTGAGACTTCTGCAGATGTCGTAAGGGTAAAATGCGCTCTTATTGGATAATTGCAGCATCATGACGTAGTGAATAATCATATTCGTCAAGTTGCACAGATGCAGAACCGGAACATCCCCGTTGTCGGTCGAGGCGTGTCGGAATGATTTTTGGAACAGGGACCCACAAACATTTTTAACATGTCGTACAAGAAATCAGAGCTCGAAAGCATGAGCCAGGAAGAGTTTTTCAGTTTGGCCGAAAAACTTGAGATTCCTGATTACAAGAAAAGAGAAAAGATAGACGTCATCTACGATATCA
Organism: Bacteroidaceae bacterium; assembly: GCA_017534705.1. GTDB lineage: Bacteria > Bacteroidota > Bacteroidia > Bacteroidales > Bacteroidaceae > RUG11857. The sequence goes on along the minus strand of JAFXVU010000002.1, from coordinate 14,881 downwards.
TCGAGAAAAGCGTCAGTGAATCTGTCGCTAATAGCGCCAACAAGGAAAAGACGCAGAAGAAGCGCGCCCGTGTGAGCGTGAAGAATGTCGATAAGGTATATACAGCCAACCAGGGCGACGCGAAGAAAATAGACAAGGTGGAGCGTAAAATCAAAGAAGACGGACTCTTTGCCGACCTCTCAGAAGAGGACCGCAAAATGTTGTCGACTCCAACAGTGTCAGTTCCAGAGGATAATGTCGTGAAGGCAAATGAAGAGGAGACTGTTGAGGTTGCAGCCACTCCTAAGAAAAGAGCCGGCAGAAAGGCCGCGGCCAAGCAGGAAGAAGCTTCAGGCGCCGATACATCCGCTGAGGCCACAGAGGAAGCGCCAGCTCCAAAGAAAAGAGGTCGGAAGAAGAAATCGGAGACCGTAGCTGCGGACAATGCCACAGACTCCAGTCAGGCAGACGAGAAAGCAGCAGAAGCCACATCGAGTGAGTCGGAACCAACTGAAATGTCCAATGTCGTTCCTGAAGCCATTGATATCCCCGAACAGCAGTTCCAGCAGAATGGTGGAGACCTGCCCACTGAGACTATTGTGATAGGAAAGGACCCCGAGCCAGAATTTGTGGACGACGGTGTGGATTTCATCATTCTTCAGGACATCCCCAATGAGGAAGTCAGGTACAACATCCTCGACAACATGCCTTCCTACAACAAGAAGGAGGACAAGCTTGCTTACACCCCGAATCAGCATCAGGACGATATGCCAGTCAATATGGGCAAGAGCGTTCCTCAGCCCGTAGCCGAATACGACTTCAGTGACTTGCTGGAATGCAGCGGCGTGCTGGAGGTCATTGACAATTATGGTTTCCTGCGCAGTTCCGACTACAACTACATGCCGTCGCCCGACGACATTTATGTGAGTCAGGCCCAGATTAAGCACTACAGCATGAAGACAGGTGATGTGGTATGCTGCACAATCCGTCCTCCGAAGGAAGGTGAGAAGTTCTTCCCGCTTGTAGAGGTGAAGACCATCAACGGACGTGACCCTCAGATTGTTCGCGACCGCATTCCTTTCGAGTTCCTTACCCCATTGTTCCCCGACGAGAAGTTCACGCTCTGCAAAGGTACGGGTGATAGCCTGAGCCTTCGAGTGGTCGACCTCTTCGCTCCTATCGGCAAGGGTCAGCGCGCGCTGATTGTGGCCCAGCCAAAGACAGGTAAGACCATGCTGATGAAAGATATCGCCAACTCCATCGCCGCCAACCATCCCGAGGCTTATATCATGATGTTGCTCATCGACGAACGTCCAGAAGAGGTGACCGACATGGCACGTACAGTGAATGCCGAGGTGATTGCTTCCACCTTCGACGCTCCAGCAGAGAACCACGTGAAGATTGCCGGCATTGTGCTTGAGAAAGCCAAACGAATGGTAGAGTGCGGACACGATGTGGTCATCTTCCTTGACTCCATCACCCGTCTGGCACGCGCTTACAACACTGTGAATCCCGCCTCAGGTAAGGTGCTCACGGGTGGTGTGGACGCCAATGCCCTTCAGAAGCCCAAGCGTTTCTTCGGTGCAGCCCGTAACATCGAGGGAGGTGGTTCGCTCACCATCATCGCCACAGCCTTGATTGACACAGGCAGCAAGATGGACGAAGTGATTTTCGAGGAATTCAAGGGAACAGGCAACAGCGAGTTGCAGCTCGACCGCACGCTGTCCAACAAGCGTATCTTCCCAGCCGTGAACATCATCGCTTCGAGCACACGCCGCGACGAACTACTTCAGGACGAGATGACCCTCAAACGCATGTGGGTGCTGCGTAATCACTTGGCCGACATGACTCCTACAGAAGCCATGGAGTTCATGAAAGACCGTTTGGGCAAGACGCTCAACAACGAGGAATTCCTGATGAGCATGAACGGGTAGACATTTTTGCTTTTGAACGATACAGAAATCAAACGGCGCTGGATGTGGAGAAACCAACATCCAGCGCCGTTTGTTTAGGGTTCCAAAATCTGACTTTCGGGTATAATTCTGATTGGTCAGTGCTGAAACACTTGTTTAGAATGGCAAATCCTCGCCGTCGTTGCCACCGTTCTCAAATGGAGGGGTAGGCTGAGCGGGTTGTACGTTCTGAACGGGTTGAGCAGGCTGGGCAGGAGCCGTGAATGGAGTAGGTCCATCGGGAGTAGGCTGTGGTGCGGGGTTGATGTTGCGGTCCACCTTCCATGCTCTGACATCATTGAACCAACGTCCTTGGTATTCACGGGCATTGATGTCGAAATACACTGTCAAAATCTCATTCAGCTGGATGTTCATCGATGTGATTTTATCCTCTCCAAAAACATTGAAGCATATCCTGCGTGGGTATTGCTCATTAATCGTTTCCAAAACATAATCTTGCATCTCCCAGGGCGAGCCTGTGCGAGCTGATGTGCCGCCTCGTGCTTCGAGCACTGCGATAATCTTACCTGTTATTTCCATAATCTCTTTTTAGTAAATTGCAGACAAAAGTATAAAATAATTTTAAACTAAACGAATTTTAAGGCCAAATTGTGCCCAAAATTTGCAAAGTATTTGTATTTTTGTAGTTCGTAAGCAAGATTGCCTTTTTTGAGGGGCAAGAGGCAAGTCATCGGGATGTCCAGCCGCACATTTCCGTGACCAATCATTAGTGAAAAAAGAAATAATTATCAAAAACAACAACCATAAATTATGAGATTTACTGTTTCAAGCAAAGACCTATGGTCACGACTCCAGACCATCAGCCGAGTCATCAATTCCAAGAACAGCATCACCATTTTGGAGAATATCCTGTTCACACTTAGAGGAAGTCAACTTGAGCTTCGGGCATCCGACAGCGAGAATACCGTCACTACATTAATTGACGCTACTGATACCGATACCGACGGAATGTTCGCCGCAAACGCCAAAACGCTTCTTGAAGCTTTGAAGGAGATACCAGAGCAGCCCATCACATTTGAGGTCAACGACGAGACTTATACCATAGAGGTGAAGTACCTCAACGGTCACTATTATTTTATAGGCGTGGATGGTGCTCCCTTCCCCCAGATAGACAACAACGAGCCTTATACCTCCAAGTTGGAGATCAGCAACAAGGTGCTGACAAACGGCATGGCCAGTACGTTGTTTGCCATAGGTGAGGATGAGATACGTCCCATCATGAACGGTATCCACTTCGATATTACTCCTGGCAACCTTGTGATGGTGACCAGTGACGGCCACAAACTTGTTCGCCATAATTTCATGAATGTGTCGACCGACCTCACCAGCGCTTTTGTGTTGCCAAAGAAACCAGCAGCTTTCATCAAGGGCATCGCCCCGAAGGAGGAAGGCATAACAACGATAGAGTTCAATGAGAAGAGGGCGAAGATTGTATCTGGAATCTATTGTGTGACCTGTAGTCTGATAGAAGGTCGTTATCCGAACTACAACTCAGTGATACCTCAGGACAATCCATTTATCGCCACTGTTGACCATCAGGCTTTCATCAGTGCTGTACGTCGTGTGCTTGTGTTCGCGAGCGAGAGCAACGGACTCGTTTGTCTGCATTTCGAGAACAATATGCTCACACTGACTTCCAACGACATTGAGTTCTCCACCAACGCAGAGGAGAAAATCATGTGTGACTACAATGGCACCCCCATCAGCATCGGTTTCAGCGGTCCTTTCCTGCTTGATGTACTCAACAATCTGAAGGGTGAGAGCGTCTGCGTCAAATTGGCTGACCCCAGCCGCGCAGGTGTGATTACCCCTGACGTCCAGGAGGAAGACGAGGAAGTGCTGATGATTCTCATGCCATTGATGCTCAACGACTGATTCAGTCGGTAATGTCACGAGAACGCCATACAATCTGACTGATGATGACGGGTGGGATTCTATCGCTATCCGTCATCGTCATATAACGATTCGAATCAAATATGAAATTGAAATTACAGCGGCCCTTGATTTTCTTCGACCTTGAGACCACGGGCGTGAATGTCGCCAGTGACCGTATTGTCGAGATTTCGATGATAAAAATCCATCCCAATGGCATGGAAGATACAAGGACCATCAGGATAAACCCCGAATGCCATATTCCAGAGGCCAGCACAGCTGTGCATGGCATTACGGATGAGGATGTGAAGGACTGTCCCACGTTCAAGGACGTGGCCAGTGACATCTTCGCTTTCTTCGAGGGATGTGATGTGGGAGGTTTTAACTCCAACAAGCTTGATGTTCCGATGTTGATAGAGGAGTTCCAAAGGTGTAAATTGGAGTTTGACACCATGAACCGTGAGTTCATCGATGTGCAGAATATCTTCCACAAGATGGAGAAGCGTACCTTGGTGGCAGCCTATAAGTTCTACTGCGGCAAGGACCTCGTCAACGCACATTCAGCCCAAGCCGATACTCGTGCGACACTGGAGGTGATAGAGGCGCAGTTGGACCGCTATCCTGATGATTTGCAGAACGACGTTCATTTCCTTGCTGAATTCTCACGTCTGAACAACAACATTGATTTTGACGGTCGTTTTGTCTATAATGAGCAAGGCGAGGAGGTAGTGAACTTCGGTAAGCATAAGGGTCGTAAACTTCGTGAGGTGTTGATGCAGGAGCCTGGTTATTACAATTGGATTCAGCGTGGAGAGTTTTCGCGCAACACAAAACAAGTGCTTACCAGGATATGGCTCAATATGAAGTATCAATCCAAGAAAAATTAGAAAGACTATGTTGAAAGGCAAGAAAATAGTTCTGGGCATTACAGGCAGCATTGCGGCTTACAAGTCGTGCTTGCTTATCAGGATGCTCATCAAGCAAGGAGCAGAGGTTCAGGTGGTCATCACCCCTGCGGGAAAAGAGTTCATCACTCCCATTACGCTGTCGGCACTGACCAGCAAGCCTGTGGTGAGCGAGTTCTTCTCTCAGCGCGATGGCACATGGCACAGTCATGTCGCTCTCGGTTTGTGGGCCGACCTCATGGTCATAGCTCCCGCTTCGGCCAACACCATCGCCAAGATGGCTCATGGTGTAGCTGACAATATGCTGCTTACCACCTACCTTTCGATGAAGGCGCCTGTGATGGTGGCTCCAGCCATGGACCTCGACATGTATGCGCATCCAGCCACTCAGTCCAATCTGCAGATATTGCGTTCATACGGTAATATCATCATTGAGCCAACCTCAGGATTCCTTGCCAGTCACCTTGAAGGCAAAGGGAGGATGGAGGAGCCAGAGAACATCGTGAAGTGCATAACGGATTTCTTCCGCCAGCGGGAGTCTTTGGCTGGTAAGACCATTCTCGTCACAGCAGGTCCTACCTACGAGAAAATCGACCCTGTGAGATTTATCGGCAACTATTCATCTGGAAAGATGGGTATGGCGCTTGTGGAAGAAAGCCTGAAGAGGGGAGCGCATGTAAAACTCGTGCTCGGTCCCGTGAGCATCCCCGTGCCCAAACACCCTAATCTCGAAGTGGTGAATGTGGAATCCGCCTCACAGATGTACGAAGCATCTACCACGCACTTCCCAACTGCCGATGCGGCCATACTCAGCGCTGCGGTGGCAGACTTCACCCCCGTCAACACAGCCGACCACAAAATCAAGCGCAAAGGTGACGAACTCAGTATCACTCTGAAACCCACCATGGACATCGCCGCGGAATTGGGCAAGATGAAAACCGGCTCACAGGTTCTGGTAGGATTCGCTTTGGAAACCAACGATGAGACAACCAATGCCCAGGCCAAGCTCAAGAAGAAGAACTTCGACTTCATCGTGCTCAATTCGCTCAACGACAAAGGCGCAGGTTTCCGGGTCGATACCAATAAGATTACCATCATCAAGAACGATGAGATGAAGGAATATCCACTTAAGTCGAAGGCAGAGGTGGCAGGCGACATCATTGACGAACTTGAGTTGCAGTTGGCTAAGCGTTAGGCAGACGGTTCTGAAAATCGTGTTTTTGGGAATATCGTTATTTCGTTATGACGTTATAACGGGATATCGAGAAGATAAAATATATAAAGAAATAAATATTAACAAAAATATTTATATATGAACATCAAGTGGTTTTGGAAAAGAGAGGCTCAACGTCTGGGAACATCCATGTTGCCTTTGCTTTTGACGATGTTCTGCTGGGTGTCGGGAAACTTAACAGTCAGCGCGCAAGAGTTGGAATGCAAGGTTACTGTGAACCATTCTCAGGTACAGGGAACGAATACCAGTGTGTTTGAGACCTTGCAGACAGCACTCAATGAATTCATGAACAACCGTGCCTGGACAGACTTGCAGTTCGGTAAGGTTGAGCGAATCAATTGCACGATGCTGATTAGCGTGAAGACTTACGACCCCAACACCAATGTCTTTGGAGCTCAATGTCTGTTCCAGCTCAACAGACCGGTTTTCAATTCCTCTTACAACACCACGGTGTTCAGTATGCGCGACGACAATTTCAATTTCACCTATAAGGAATACGACCCATTGGAGTTCAACGAGAACAATATTGATAATGACCTCACGGCATTGATGGCCTATTACGCTTATTTGTTCATAGGCATGGACCTTGACACCATGTCTCCTTTGGGCGGAACGGAAGTGCTGAACAGGGTGGTGTCAATCGTCAACAGTTGTCAGACCATGTCTCAGAAAGGTTGGAAAGCATTTGAGGACGACCGCAACCGTCATGCCATCATCAACGACTATATGGAAAGTTCGATGGAATCTTTCCGTCAGATGATGTACAAATACCATCGCCAGGGACTTGACGAAATGTCAAACAACGTAGACCGAGGACGCACCGAAGTGTCTACTTCTTTGGAATTGCTCGATGAAGCCCACTCCAATAAGCCCCAAAGCATGTTGCCCCAGATATTCACCGACTACAAACGCGATGAGATTGTGAATATCTACAAGGGTCATGGCACAGACAAGGAGAAAGAGCAGGTTTATGACATTGTCATGAATCTCAATGCATCTCAAAGCCGAGAGTGGGACAAAATAAAGAAATAGGAAATGATCAGTTCGTTACATATCGAGAACTACGCGCTTATCGAGCGGATGGATTTGAGTCTGCATAGCGGTTTTTCCACCATCACAGGCGAGACAGGCGCAGGTAAGTCCATTATCCTTGGTGCCTTGGGTTTGTTGCGTGGTCAGCGTGCCGATTCCAAGTCAGTAAAGAATGGTGCTAAACGTTGCGTGGTTGAGGCGGTGTTCGATGTCGGCGATTACGGTCTTGATGATTTCTTCCGTGACAACGACCTTGATTTCGACGGGCAGGAATGCATCATCCGCCGAGAGCTCACATCTGCAGGAAAAAGCCGTGCATTCATCAATGACACACCAGCGTCGCTGGCACAACTGAAAGAGTTGGGAGAGAAACTCATAGATATCCATTCCCAACACCAGAACCTACTCCTCAACAAAGAGGATTTCCAGTTGGGAATTCTTGACATCCTCTCAGGTGCGAAGTCAGACCTTGACCAATATCGTATCCTGTATCAAACTATGAAGAAGGCAGAGCAGGAACTCAATGATGCAGTGGAAACCGCGAGGAGAAACAAGGAAGACGAGGACTATCTCCGATTCCAGGTGAACCAGATTGAAGAGGCCCGTTTGCAGGAAAACGAGGATAAGGAACTGGAGGAAGAACAGGATATCCTGGAACACGCAGAGGACATCAAGCAAGCTTTATTCATGGCATCCACTTCCATCAACAGTGAAGAGCTCAGCGTGCTCAATCAGCTTAAGGATTGCTGTGCCGCCCTGAATGGCATCTCAGACAACTTTCCAATGGCAAAAGAGTTGTCCGAACGTATTGATAGTTGCTATATAGAGCTCAAGGATATCGCAGAAGAACTGGACAACGCTTCTGAGCGGATGGAAGACGACCCCGACCGTCTTGCTGCTATTTCCGACCGTCTCAACACCATATACTCCCTGCTGAAGAAGCATCATGCCGCCGATGTGGGCGAGTTGATGGGTATTTACGCCCAATTCAAGAGCAGCCTTGACGCAATTGACAACAGTGAGGAGAATATTGAGGAGAAACGCAAAGCTTATCGGGAGAGTAGGGAAAAGGTGCTGCAGAAAGCCAGTGTATTGACCGAACTCAGGAAGAAGGCCTCCAAGACGCTTGAAGCGGAGATGGTGTCGCGTTTGTCGGTGATAGGTATTCCCGCAGCCAGGTTCAAGGTTGAGATTAGCCAAGACAAGGAGCCAGGTCCAACAGGTCAGGACAAGGTGGTTTTCTTTTTCTCAGCCAACAAGAATTCATCCCTTCAGAAGATATCGACAGTAGCGTCGGGTGGTGAAATCTCCCGTGTGATGCTCAGTCTCAAAGCCATCATCGCCAATGCAGTGAAACTGCCTACCATCATCTTTGATGAGATTGATACGGGAGTGTCGGGTACCATTGCTGAGAAGATGGCTCATATCATGCAAGAGATGGGTGCAGCCAACCGTCAAGTCATCAGCATCACCCACCTGCCTCAGATTGCCGCCATCGGCACTCATCATTACAAGGTGTGGAAAGACAATGACGCAGACACCACCACCTCTCATGTTGCTGAGCTGACCCTTGACGAGCGTGTCGAGGAAATTGCGAATATGCTCAGTGGAGAGGAACTCACCCAAGCCGCCATCAACAACGCCAAGTCATTGTTGGGCTTGATTCCTAATCATTCCGAATAATCCGATTAATCTGAAAACAATCATCATAAAAATGAAAAAAATAGCAGTCTTATTTATCATCGCTTTCAATCTCAGTACCACAATCATTGCTCAGAGTGCTCCCAAGTGGGCTTCTAAGGTTGCCAAGGGCATCGTTTCCGTGATGACCTACGACAACAAAGACAATTTGTTGCATTCAGGCACAGGTTTCTTTATCAACACCCAGGGTGAGGCCATAGCGGATTATTCAGTGTTTGAAGGAGCCTCCAAGGCGGTGGTGGTAGATGCAGGTGGCAAGAAGTATGATGTGGACTATATTCTCGGCGCAGATGAGACCTATGGTTTGGTGAAGTTCAGTGTCAAGGTAGATAAGGCAGTGGCAGTTCAGCCCGAAGTGAGACCCCAAAATGTGGGTGCTACCGTTTACATTCTGGCTTACTCCGCGAAAGACCCCTCTTATCAAGTGGCCACCATATCAGAAGTCTCAGCCATCAACGACAGTGTGAAGTATTATTCCACCTCTAAGGCCTACGATAGTAAATTCAATGCCTGTCCGGTTTTCACTCAGGATGGTCAACTCTTCGGTTTGGCACAACCATCGATGGGTGGCAAAGGCTATATTCTTGATGTCAATCATCTGCGTACGCTCAGCATCACTGCTATCCCCTCGAAGAACGAGTCGATAGCGCTCGGCAAAATCAATATCAGCAAGGGGTTGCCTTCCTCGGTAGGTGAGAGTCTTGTCTATCTTTATTTCAAGTCTCGCTCAGCCTCCAATGAGGAATATATGGACATGCTCAACTTGTTTATCCGTAAATATCCCGACAATCCAGAAGGGTATCTTCGCAGGGCTACCCCCCTCACCGACCTCCAGCGTTTCGACGAGGCAGAGAGCGACTTACAGACCTACTTGAAACTCTCCCCCGAACGCGACGGTGCATTATATAATGTTTGCCAGCTTATCCACAACAAGCTGATTTACCAGCCGGAGCCCAAGTATGAGAAATGGACCTTTGAACGTGCGATGGGCTATATTGATGAGGCTATATCCATCAAGCCCCTGCTTGATTATAAATTGGAGAAGGCACAGTTGCATGTGGCGATGTCCGAATTTGACAAGGCTTACGCTATCTATGATGAGTTGAACCATAGTGAAGACCGCTCCCCCGCCATACTTTATGCAGCTTCTTTAGCTGCTGAGGCGCGTGGTGACAGTCTCAGCGAGGTGATAGAGTTGATGGATTCCGCTCTGGCCATGTTCCCCACACCTCACCCGGCCGATGCCGCTACCTTTGTGTTGCGCAGAGGCAAGCTCTTTGAAGCCGCGGGCAAATACCGTGATGCTGTTAAGGACTACAATGAGTTCTGTTATTTGAGTAACAATAAGGTCAATGCCACTTTCTACTACGACAAGGCTCAGTTGGAGACCAAGGCTCGTATGTATCAACAGGCGATAGATGATATAGAGCTGGCCATTTCAGCCGCTCCGCGTGAACCCATGTTCTATCTGGAGAAATGTGCCATCATGCTCCGTGTGAACCAACTCGACGAATGCATCAAGGCAGCTCAGCAGACATTGCAATTCGACAGTCAGAATGCTGATGCCTACCGAATGTTGGGGTACGCCCAATTGCAGAAAGGTGACAAGACCTCTGCTTTGCAGAACCTCAACCGTGCCAAGGAACTGGGTGATGAGGCTGCTCAGGAAATCATCAACACTTATCTGAAATAATACTTGCAAATCAACTATTGTCGTTCCCTTTAACTCCCATTTCAAGAATCGATGGACAATACCGACGAGAAGTACATGCGTATGGCCTTGGCTGAGGCCAAGGTGGCTTTAGCGATGGACGAAATCCCAATAGGTTGTGTGGTGGTCTGCGACGATAGGGTGATAGGCCGCGGGCATAATCTCACCGAACGCTTGCAGGATGTCACTGCCCATGCTGAGATGCAGGCCATTACGGCTGCCGAGGAGACCCTTGGCGGCAAATACCTTGACCGCTGCACGCTATATGTCACGGTGGAGCCGTGTGTGATGTGTGCCGGCGCGATTGCTTGGTCTCAGATGGGAAGACTCGTCTATGGCGCTGCGGATGACAAGCGCGGTTTCCGCAAATACGCACCCGAGGCCCTGCATCCGAAGACCATTGTGGAGCAAGGTGTACTTGCCGATGAGGCAGCCCGTTTGATGAAAGATTTTTTCAAGAAGAAAAGATAACCGTTGACCATTGAGGACATTGACATATCAACCCCTGAGTTCAAGCATGCGCTCGACCTCGTGACCTTCACCCGTAACTCCATCTTCCTCACAGGAAAGGCAGGAACGGGTAAGTCCACGTTTTTGAAGTATGTTTGTGCCACAACAAAGAAGAAACACGTTGTGCTGGCTCCTACAGGTATCGCTGCCATCAATGCAGGAGGCGCCACTTTGCACAGCTTCTTCAAACTCCCCTTTCACCCTCTGGTGCCCGACGACAGCCGTTTCTCCTCTCCCACCAAGTTGAGGGCATTCCTTCGCTACAACAAGATGCATTGCAAACTCATCAAGGAACTTGAGCTCATCATTATCGATGAGATTTCAATGGTGAGGGCAGACATTATCGACTTCATTGACCGTATCCTGCGAGTCTATTCAGGCAACATGAGGGAGCCTTTTGGCGGCAAACAGATGTTGCTTGTAGGTGATGTTTTCCAGTTGGAGCCTGTGGTGACCCGTGACGAAGGCGAGATTCTCCGGCATTTCTGGGAAACCCCTTTCTTCTTCTCTGCGAGGGTTTTCTCCCAGATGCGTTTGGTCAGTATTGAACTTTCAAAAGTCTATCGTCAGAGCGACCGGGCTTTCATCACTGTGCTCGACCATATACGTACCAACTCAGCCTCTGCCCTCGACCTCCAACTCATCAATACTGCCTGCCGCCAAGAAGATTCCCCCATAGCCTCGGATGGAGCCGAGACTAACGAGTGCGTTACAGACGATGGCCCCGAGTCCTTTGATGAAATGGAATCGATGGAAGAAGTTGCGGAGAAGGAACTGGTCATTACCTTGGCTACCCGCCGTGATACTGTGGATAGCATCAATTCTTCCCGTCTTTCCCGTTTGCCAGGTGAGACCTGCACATTCATTGGCGAAGTAAAAGGTGATTTTCCGGAGTCGATGATGCCCACTCCCAAGGAACTGGACCTCAAAGTCGGTGCTCAGGTTATCTTTGTGAAGAACGACATGGACAAGCGTTGGGTCAATGGCACACTTGGAGTGATTACCGCCATAGATATGGACGGCAAGTACCTTTATATTACGACAGATACAGGCGAGGAGTTTGATGTGGAGAAGGAGCAATGGGCCAATGTACGCTACACCTACAATGAGCAGGAGAAGAAGATAGAAGAGGAAGAGTTGGGTGTCTATGTGCAGTTTCCAGTCCGTTTGGCTTGGGCCATCACCATCCATAAGAGCCAGGGTCTGACCTTCAACCGTGTGAACATTGACATGACTGGTGGCGCCTTTACCGGTGGTCAGTCGTATGTGGCTTTGAGTCGTTGCCGTAGTCTGGAAGGTCTGTCGTTGACCAAGAAAATAGAAAGGCGTGATGTTTTTGTCAATCCCGCTATTGTGGCTTTCGCCCGCCAGTTCAACGACCAGCAGGCTGTTGAGCTCGCCTTGAAGCAGGCCTCTGCCGATATTGCGTATAAAGATGCTGTGGATAGTTTTGACAAAGCCGATTTCGACGCTTTCCTCACCCACTTTTTCAAAGCCATCCACTTGCGATATGATATAGAGAAACCGCTTATCAAACGCTTCATCCGTCGTAAACTCGGAGTGGTGAACACCTTGAAAGGCAAGAACGATCACTTGAAATTCCAAATCAAGCAGCTGAAACAAGAACTTGATACCAAACAAGAACAATTAAACAAATGCGCTGAGGAATATTACTCACTCGGCGAGAATTGCCTGGAGATGGATGAGCCAGAAGCGGCGATAGCCAACTTCAACAAGGCACTCAACCTCAACCCGATGTATGTGGATGCCTATGTGGCAAGAGGAATGACCGAGAGCCGTTGCGGCAAACTCAACGATGCAGTTGGTTCATTCAATAAGGCCTTGTCCATCAATTCTATACATTTCAAGGCCATCTACCAGCGTGGTAAGGCGTTTTTGGCTTTGGGCAACCTTGATGCAGCCGCCGCGGATGCCGATAAAGCCACATCCCTCAAGGAAGACAACATTCCCGTCCATGAGCTTTTCGCTGATATTTTGACTCGTCAGGAGAAACTTATGGAGGCTTCCATCCACTATGCCATCGTCGAGCAACTCAAGGCGAAGAAGAAACGCAAGAAGAAAGGATGAACGGAAAAGTTGTCGTTTCTCATTCCGGCTTTATCCCATCATTTCCATCAACATTTCAATTCCGCTTTTCGACAATTCAAGCATTTGCAGTTTTCCGTCTTTTGACTGAAGTGTGCAGGTGTGCTGTTGTTGGTTCAGGCGATAGACCTTGGACAGGTTGATGATAGTGCTTCGGTCCACTCTGACGAAGACGTCATTAGGCAGACGTTGTTGCAATGAGAGGAGATTCTCCAACACCAAGTCTTTGCTCATGAAAGTAGTGATTTTTGCATAGTTTCCATCAGCCTTGATGAAAGCGATGTCGTCCGCAGCAATGAGAATCCTGCCGTTGCTCGTCTTGAAACTCATTTTTTCGGGCAATGAGGGCTGGTCTGGTGTTTCCGCTTCAGCTCTGTCCGTCGCCTTGGCGATGGCTGCGGCCAATTCCCCCTTGTCTATGGGTTTCAGAAGATAGTCCACCGCTGAGAACTTGATGGCGCTCATCAGGTATTTGCGGTCGGAATAGGCGGTGGTGAAGATGATGTAGGGTAGTGGTATTGTCTGTTTCAGTTCGTCTAGTAATTGGATGGAATCGCGTCCTTGCAGTTGGATGTCGAGGAACACGAGGTCGGGACGATTCTTCAGGATGCTTTCGAGTGCGGTGTCATAATTATCGCATGAATCCACCACCTCCAGTGCATGACGGAAATCCTCCAGTTTCTTCAAAAGCGACAGACGAGGAAGCCGTTCATCCTCTACGACGATGGTTATGAGTTTATGATTATTCTTTTCCATTTGTTCAGTATTTGTAATCTGTTGGTACCCAAATCTCGAAGCAAGTGCCAGCAGGCCTTCCGTCAGCATCGGTCAGGTCAATGACGTTCTGCTTGATTTTATGGTTGTTGGTTTGGTTATACAGTTCAATCTGTTGCTTCAGAATCTTCAGTCCTTGCTTTGTGGAGTTGTTGCCGCTAAGGGCTGCAGCCTCGGTCCGTCCGACACCGTCGTCCTTCACTGCCACCAGCACCCCGTCAGCGCCATCCCTTTGCATCCGTGAGATAATAACCTCCACGTTTCCTGTACCCACTTTGTTGGCGATGCCATGCTTCACTGCATTCTGGCAGTAAGTGTGCAGAATCATGGTAGGCAACTTCACATTCTGGTCCACATCTCCTGCCACGTCGATGTGGTATTGCAACCGTTCGCCATAACGCAACTGTTCCAGTTCGAGGTATGCGCGGACATAATCTATCTCCTCAGCTATGGAACGCGCCGGAAGGTTGATGTCGGTGAGGGTTTGGTTGGTGAAGTCGGAGTAGAGTTTCATATAATGGGTAGCCTCATCAGCCGAGTTGTTCATCACGAAGTATTCGATGCTTGCCAGCACATTGGAATGGAAATGCGGGATGGCTTTCAAACGTATTGCACTCAGCTGGAGCTCTTTTTGTCTTTTCTCACGGAGCAGGTCAATCATTTTCTTCTTGGCTTGTCTTTGTTCGAACCATCGTGCCAAGCGCCATACGACCAGTGAAAGAAGGCATGCTCCTACAATCCACATCCACCATTGTTTCCACCATGGTCTTGGTGTCTCCACAATGGTCGATTGGCGGTTGTTGTCAATCAATTGTGCAGGTTTGAAGGATGTCATTTCTTCCAATCCTGCCAGCCACACCGTGCCGTCCTCGCTCTCTGCCATCGTGCTCATCAGTGGTTCAATCATGGTGAATCCGTTCTGCGAGTCGAACCAGCAAGGGTCGCTTGCATGGCATTGCTCATCGATGCGTGCCACAAGAAGTCCGTCGATGGCTGCAACAATCAGATAACCGTAAGGGGAGGCATGTATGGTGCGTATCTCGTGACCAGCCAGCATGGGCAAGAGCTCTGCTATCGCTGACAC
>JAFXVU010000246.1 GCA_017534705.1 Bacteroidaceae bacterium | reverse complement strand
GCATCCACGGAATCCACCTGAGTGACGTGGGTCTCATCGCTGGCGAAATAAGGGTCGGCCTTGATGGCGGCTGCCACTTCCTCAAACTCATAACCGTCCTGCAGCTCTATATATACCATGCGGCGATGGATGCCTGTGCCAACAGGGATGGTCATTGACAATGCAGCTTTCACACCCTCGATGGCTTTCACTGCTACGGTGTGGCCCATGCTCATGCCAGGTCCGAAATTGGTGTAAGTGATACCTTTGGGAGCGAGTGAGAGCATCAAAGCACGCACAACAGAGTCTGTACCCGGATCCCAGCCGGCAGAGATAATCGATGCGGCCTGATGAGCCTTGGCTTCTTTGTCGAGACTGGCGCGCAATGCCAGCACCTGACCATGGATATCGAAACTATCGACAGTATTGATGCCCAAAGCCAGACATTCCTTGGCATACTCCTCAACCTTACGCGTCGGAGTGGCAAGGATGGCCACATCCACATTCTCCAGTTCCTTGATATTCTTCACCACTTGATAAGGGGCGAGTTCCGCAGGTTTATCGGCAGCGCCGTTTCTGCGCACAATACCTGCAACCTCCATGTCGGGGGCTGTCTCCAATGCCTCAAGGGCAAACTTTCCAATGTTGCCATATCCTACGATGGCTACTCTGATTTTACTCATGCTTATCTGTGTTTGATGTTTGTTTTCTGAATTTCTGCGCAAAGTTAGGCCAAAAACCTAATAAATGCAAGAAAAAAGCAAGCATTTTTAGTATTTTTATAGCAAAAAGAAAGTAAAACGAGGAATATTGTGATTTTTAGGGTTAAAAAACATATATCATCACTACTTTTTGAGTTTTTTCTCACCGCCTTGGATATAGATGCCTGGGGCATCCATCGCACTAACACGCTGCCCGCTCAGATTGTAGATGGCATTGTCCTTGCCGGTAGATTTCCCATCATCGCTCAAGGCCTCGATTCCAGCTGCCTCTTTGGCGGAGAGAAAGTCCTGCATCTTGAGGATGCCTGAATTGAGTTTATGAGTATTGTTGTCCCAGAAACCACGGTTAATCCAAGTCGTAAGCACGGTGTTCGTCTCGCTCCAATAAGCGCCGCCATTGCCGTTCTCCTCAGGAAACCAATAATAAAGGCCTGTGACATTGTCGTGCTTGGCCAGCTCGGCGCAAAGGTCGGAAATGAACTGCCCCTGTCCTGCCACAGTGGCTGGCCAGGTCCCGGTAGTGTTGGTGTAGGAGGTGTCCCAGTCTGGGAAATAGTTGTAGTAATAGGCTGTTTCCACAATCTGTACAGGTTTGTCGGCAAACTGTGTAGCCAGGCGATTGAGGGTTTTGGAGAGTTGCTGCAAGTCGCCATGCCAGAAAGGATAGTAAGAGAGTCCGATGATGTCGTAGTCTACGGCTGCGCTTTTCATCTTGTCGTAGAAACTTGTGGTTGCATCAGTATTGCCAGCCCTTTCGATATGGATGATGATCTTGGCATCAGGAGTGACCTCACGCACAGCCTTGGAGGCACTGTTGAGGAAATCGGTGAAACGCTTCCAAGTGGCATTGCTGACATTGGAATAACATCTGTCGTTGTTGTTGCGCCAAAGCATACCATAACTCACTTCATTGCCAATCTGCACAAAGTCGGGCTTGGCACCATTGGCAACAAGGTACTCCAGACAACGCTTGGTATAACTGTAAAGTGAGTCTTGTAGGGCTGCGTTATCTGTGTTTTTCTTCCATGAGGACGGGATATACTGGTTGGAAGGGTCGGCCCAGGTGTCGGAATAGTGGAAGTCGAGTAGGAAGTCCATGCCTGCATCCTTAATACGACGTCCGAGGTTTTTTACGTATTCCAGGCTCTGCACCACTCCCGACTTCGCCTCTGCTGCCGGTGGAGCGACAAACAAGCGAACACGCATGGAGTTCATCTTGCAGGTGTTCTTCATGAAGACCAACACATCGCTGATCTTTCCCCCAGATGCGTTGTAGTAAGGCGTGTTCACACTTTCATATTGGGGCAACATGGAAATGTCGCCACCCAGATTATAGCCATTCTGCGCCATTGCTGACAATGACAGCCCAGCCATAAAAAATGTAAGAATCAGATTTTTCATTGTTAATCGTTTATTCGTTTACTCGTTTTCTCGTTCTTTCGATATTATGGAATCTTGTCATTTCCTAGTGACGATGATTTTCCGGCCGCCTTGGATGTAAATGCCATGACGCAGCGGGAGGCTGTTGACAGGGCGTCCACTGAGGTCGTAAATCACTTGATTATCAGTTGGTGAATCCTTGCTGATTGAACGGACATCGGTTTGTTCTTTCACAATCTTGCGATGGCGAAGGGCGGATCGAACCGCATACCACGCAGGTTTTCGTGCAAGTCCCGAAGTATAAAGCAAGGGGTTGGAATCATTACGCCAGCTATCGTTGTCCTTCAGTCCCCAAATCACCATATTGGGACAGTTGTCGTTGTTGAGCACAATATCTGTGATGACACGGTAGAGGCGCGCCTGCTCCTCAAGGTCTGCTCCAGAAGTAGAGGGAACACCCATATCGAGTTCGGTGATGATGCACTTCAGACCAGCCTCGCCAAAACGACGGATAGTGTTCTCCAGACGGACGGAATCCACATCGCCCAAAGAGAAGTGGCACTGAAGACCTACACCATCGATAGGAATGCCGCTCTTCTTCAGTCGCAGGGCGAGATTGTAGAAAGCCACCGACTTCGCTTTGCCTTGCATCTCCACATCATAGTCGTTCAAGTAGAGCAAAGCTTCTGGGTCGGCACGGTGGGCAAAGACGAAGGCAGAATCAATGAAATCCTCGCCAATGGCCTTCGTCCACACGCTTTCTCGCAGGTCGTAAGCCTCGGGATTAGTGCGTACGGCGGTCTGGTCGTCAGAAAGACATTCGTTCACGACATCCCATTCGACCACTTTTCCTTTGTAGTGACCTACCACCTTGGTGATATGGTTCCTCAGTATTTCCAAGGCCTCCTCACGGCTCCAGTTCCTATCGTTTTTCTTGCCATCGCTCGACACCCACTCGGGCAACTGAGAATGCCAGGCCAGGCAATGGCCACGCATAGTCAAGTTGTTGCGTGTGGCGAAACTGACCAGGTTGTCGGCGGCACCGAAACTGAACTGACCCCGAGAGGGTTCTAGAGCATCGAATTTCATTTCATTTTCCGCTACCAGCATGTTGAATTGTCCAGCCACTTCCTTAGTCTCTGCCAGTCCGGCATTGGTGATGTCGGTTTTCCAAGTTGAGAGAGCTGTACCAATCTTTTTGTCGTTCTTCATGGCGTAGTAACGTAACGACAGATGGTCGGAGATATCGTCAATCCCGTCATCATAGAAAGCTCCCATGTGCTCTTGGTCGTCGGGATTGTCAGGGTCGTCGGGATTGTCAGGATTATCCTGGTCTTCCAACGAGACAAGCCGCAAAACCAGCGCGAACTTACCACCCTCTTGCTGTTCTTCAAGCTCCCAAGTGTAACGACTGGTCTTCATTAAATCAAAATGCCATTCTCCAGCGCCCAATGCCTTACTTTGTGCTGTGACGAGACGGAACTCATCGCCGACCTTTACGTCGGCTTCATCGTCAAGCATGATTTCCACTGTCGGCATCTTGTCGCTCGTAGTGAAATCCTGCATCATGTCGAGGTATTTCACTTGTCCTGCAACAATCAGTTGGTCGTAGCTGGATGTCGAAGCAACTTTGAACCGCAACACCGACCCTGGGCGCACGAAAAGGTTGGCTTTCTTGGATGGTGTGGCGTAATTCTGAATGGACAACGTACCTACGCCATCGTCGCCTGGCTCTATTGTGCCATAATTATCAACTGTGCCGCCTATACTGCCTGTACCGCCCAACACTCCTTGCTCAAATACGTATGCCACAGGTTCAGTATCGCTCGGCTTGGCTCCCAATGAACCACGCAATTTCCTCTTCTCCGCCTCCTCACGGTCGTTCATCACCAACACACGACCATCCATCACTCTAAGTCCTCCACTCAGATAGTTCTCATTACCTGTGATGCGGTAAGTGCCTTTGCCTTCCTTGATGATGCCGACAGGATGGGTGTCACTGTAGTCGGGCGGAGCAATCTTTCCTGCCAAGGTGGCATCGGTGTTGAGGCACCCAAGGAGGAAATAAGCCGCACGGGTGTTCTTCTTCATATAACCGATAATCTCAGAACCTGCTTCTGTGTTGAGTTCGCCAATGCGGAATCCCGCCCCGTTGGCGTTGGCCTCGCAACAGATTGTCGCCCCGGCATGCAGTGTCACATGGTTGTTTTCCATCGATTTGTTCACCTTACCCGACTTCACGGCTTCTTCCACACTCTCAGGTGAAAAAGACTTGCCGCCATGTGCCAACACCACGCCAAAGAACCCTGCAGACGGAGCGTTCTCACGGTAAGGATAGATATGGATGTCGCCCTTGAAACTGGTCCAGTTAGGCCAACTGGCGCCTTTGGCTGTACCAAGATAACACCGCTCGCCACCAGCCTTAAGGTTGAGGGTGCCACTACCCGTAATAGCAGAACTGAAATAGCAATAACGCGCCATCAATACATCAACAGCCTTACCTGCTGGCAAAGAAATGGATTTGTCGTAACTCACATAGTTCGACGAAGTGTTGTTGCCACTGATGTCGATGGTGGTCTGCGCCCAGGCGGGCAACAACAGCGAAACCATAAAGATGATTAAAACTGATTTCTTCATTTTTATTAGTTTTTCGTTATATCGTTATAACGTTATCACGTAATTCCGATTAATAAACAATTAGTCCTTTTTCTCGATGTTTCTTGGATGGTGGCTGATGATTTCCTCCCTTAGACGGGTGGTGGTGATGTGGGTGTATATCTCGGTGGTGGCTATCGACTCGTGGCCGAGCATCGCCTGTATGGCCCTGAGGTTCGCGCCTCCGTCGAGCAACGCTGTGGCGAAACTGTGACGGAAAGTGTGAGGGCTCACTGTCTTCTCGATGCCAGCCAAGGCCACTAACTCCTTGATGAGATGGAACACCATAATGCGGGAGAGGTTCTTCTTCCTCAATTTACTCACAAAGACGTAATCCTCGTAACCTGGTTTGATGTCGATGTGGCAACGGTCGATGAAATAAAGCTTCAACTCGTGGATGGCTTTCTGTGAGATGGGCACCAGCCGTTGCTTATTGCCCTTACCCACCACACGGAGGAACTGCTCGTCGAGGTAGAGGTCGGACAAACGCAAGGCACAGAGTTCGCTCACGCGCAGACCGCAACTGAAAAGCACCTCGATAATGGCTTTGTTGCGCTGACCCTCACTACTGCTCAGGTCAATCACGGCTTCGATGCGGTCAACCTCATCGACGGTGAGCACGTCGGGCAAGTGGCGCGATTTGTTGGGGAATTCCAGTAGTTCGGTTGGGTCGGTCTCCATGTAACCGTCTACCACCAGGAAATGATAGAAGCTCCTCACCCCCGACAAAATCCTCGACAAGGACGACGGCAGGATGCCTATATCGATAAGTGAGGCCGAGAACTCATGCAGGTGTTCAAGACCCACATCAAAAGGATGCAATCCACCTGAATCCAGAAAACCGAGAAACTTGTCAAGGTCGCGCTCATAGGCGTCAAGGGTGTTGTCGGAGAACCCTTTT
>JAFXVU010000245.1 GCA_017534705.1 Bacteroidaceae bacterium | reverse complement strand
TGTCCGTCGCGTTTGCGGCGCATGGCATACAGTTCCTCATCCACCATTCCCAGTTCATAGAGGTCGATACCGTTCTCACTGTAGAGAGAATCTGAGGCTATACCTATCGTATAGTGGTCAAACTGTGTGATGCGATTGCCAGGGTAAAGGGTCTGCAGTTTATCTACCGCAGCATCATAGACTTCGTGGATGATGTCGTCGGCGTCGCCTGGGTAGAATTTCCGAAAAGTCAGTAAATCGTTGTCCATATTCGTTGACTACTTGTCTGTTCAACAATTATCATGCAAAATCAAACCAATCTGTAATAGAAACTATAACAAACAATTATAAATTGTTTTGATAAAACGATTTTTCGCTTGATGTCTGATACAGACATTAGCATCGCATTCCTACAACAGAACCATCATATAGAGTAAATAAGGAGTGGCATAGCAAACGATATCAATCGGGTCGAAGGTGCCAGGAATGAAACCGACTCCTTGCAGCAGCTCTGACACGATGCCCGCAAGAGGCATCATCGACGCAAAAATGAGTCGTTCTGTTTTGGTAAGCCGGGACGAGAAGGCATGGACCAGTGTCACATAACTTGCCGCCCACAAACCAGCGGGCAAACAGTAAACCAACAGATTCGACATGGGGTGAAGTTGCATCCATTGCCTCATATCAACGAACAAATCATCAAGTCGCATGACAGAAACGACATGATTAACCAGCACTGTATTAGGTCTGCACAACAGATAGACCATACCGCCAATCATGAGCATAAAGACACCAGCTGCCACATAACAATGATGCAATGACCTGTCGTTCATCACAAAACGCGATTTTTCAGACGAAGATGTTGAGAATACCAATTAATCCTCCAAGTATGGCACCGAACACCTCTATCCATCTCAGTTCGTTGGCAATGACATCAAGCAAGAGTTTCTCCACCTCAAGGACATCAAGTTCAAGTACGCTTTTCTCCACAATCTTTGAGATGTTGATGTTTTCAACTATTCTCGGCAGGTATTTGTCCACCCCTTTCTTATATCCATTGATGAGATATTCCTTGAATGCGTCAATACTGCTTCTCTGTTCATTGACGATGTTACAGACAGGGATAGACATCACCTTGTTGATACCCTTGTTGCAAATGCTATAAACGATGCCTTCGGCATTGTTCTCAATAATCGACCGAATATTGTCCCTCAGCACCTTCCGGATGCTGTTGCGCAAATAAGAATTGATTCTGCGCTGAATTCCTGTAAGACTTGCGAAAACCCCAAGACCGAGAATATCTAACGAGTTGATTTTCAACTCCACATGTTCGATAATCTTGTCAGAAACAGAGTTGATGAACTCAGAGTTATTGAGCATTCTATTGAGTTCAGCCGCCATGTCGTCCTTAGTGTTCAGGATGAGTTCGTTGATTACATCGGCGGGAACAGCATGGGCGATGAACTCCCTCAATGTCTCACCGTTCTTTGTCTGACGGATAATAAAGTCGTCGATATAAGCATTGATTCTCCCTAGGATGTTATCGGACAGCAATGTTTCCTTGATGGACTCAATCTTCACCAGGTTTTCCCCAATATTGCCAATAGAACGTGCTATGCGGTCATGCCCTTTGGGAATGATGCCTGGTGTGAAAGGAATCTTGTATCCAAAGAGGTAATGCGCCCTGAGGGGACGGAAAATCATCTTGATAGCCACCTTATTGGTGAACCATCCAATCAGCGCACCGACAACGACAGGAAAGACATACTCAATCATTAACGTCCCTGATTATCCTCACGACCACCCAGTTCCAACGGTCCTGTTTGCGATTGTAGGCATAAGCAACCCTACAAGTGATTTCATCGCCTACATAAAGACTACGATTGACATCGTTGTTGTCGAATACGGTATTGGGAACGTAAATGGTTTCATCGTCAGTGTTGAGGAAGAATGAGGTGCCCAAGAAATTGGTACTTACCGTTCCCTTGACAGTCCTGTAGAAATCTGTTTCAGGCATGGAGTCAATGATTTGCGCAGACACCACTTTCACATTCTCACCACCAGCCTTGAACTCGGCCTTGAATTTCACCACATCACCAGACTGCAGTCCTTCGAGTGAATCACTGAATTTGAAGAACGCATTTCGCTGGTAATCGTAAACCAAAGTCGCGATTTTCTTCTCTTGGTTCACATAAGTCACGACACCGGTGAGCACAGGCAAGTCAGAGGCGAGTATAGAGTCTGTGATTTGACGGAAAGGCATCGACATGACAGTGGATGTTCCCTGAGCGTTCTTGAACCACGGCATTTCCACCCACATCTTTACTTCATCAGGAACACCATAGTCACCAAATTGTCGGCCATAAAGGAACTGCTCTATTTCGTAACGCGCGCCCACATAATCCTCATGTTCAATCATATATTTTGCCAGCTTGAATCGGATGGGACTGAGGAATACTTCCTTGGCTTTGCAGCTGCTTGCCCTGAGCATACAAGCCACGTGTTTCTCTTCATCGTCAGCAAAGATCTCCGACATCAGCTGCCATGTCCAGAATTCAGAGGAACGCTTCTTGACTATGGGGAGGAATGTCTGCATCACCTCATCGCTGTCGTCGCGTTTGAGCATCAGTTTGTATTTGTAGTATTCCAACCAGTAAAGTCCTTTGTACTGGTCTATCACAATGTCGAGCTTACCGATAAGGTTGTTGAGGTCCGACACACCCTTAAGTCCCCTTTCATATTCATTAAGGAGTCTTTTGGCACAGGCAATATAAGCCCCCTCACCCATCGACACCACCATCTTCTTGCCGACTCGAAGAGTCTGACGATGAAAGTCTTGTGGACGTAGGTATTCCAACCCCCACCATTGGCAGAAATCAGAGAAGGATTCCCAAGTGTCCCTGTAATCGTAGAAACGCTCGAAAATATCGTAATAGACATCCTCAGTCTTGTCGATATTTAGCTGTTTCACCATAGAAAACAACTCGTCGCACCTTTCCATTTTCTTGTCCAGGTCGTCGAAAGTGTCCACCTTCGACAAGAGCTTAACAATACAAGTAGCGATGCTGTTGCTCAATACATTGTTTGTGGAAAAAAGGTCAAACTGTGACAGCTTATCGAAAGTTTCGACAAACTTGGCGTAATTGAGTTCTGCATCCGTGTAGCGTTTGCAGAAAGCAAAATACACCCATGCAAGGTTGGTCTTAGTCTTTTCATCTTCAGGCGCTGCCTTCCATTCTTCTAGTGCCATTGCGAGAGCTTCATCCAGAAGCCCCATCATGCGCAATTCCTTAATTACTTTCCCTGGCATTGTTTATTTGATTTAGATTGTCGAGCTCAGGCAATAAGGGTTATGTGTTTTCGGTTGTCTGAACTACCAGTTAAGTTAATAATAATATTAAAGCTTAAAACTACAGTTTTTGGTTTTTAAATTACAAATTTACAAATTTCCAAATAGATAACAAGTGTTTTTCCTTTTTTTTTCATGTTTTTGCAAAAAAAGTGATGTTCAAGCCAAATTTTCACTTTTCAAGGCAGAGTACGCCAGTATCAGACGTTGTTTGCTTAGCATACATTAGACAATCATATCCATAAACGAAGCGGGTTATTGTAACCACTTGTAGATATGCAAATCTACAACATTCTTTAATGATTATCCGAAAAAAACATGGTTGTTTGTTGATTATTGTATAATTTTGCAGTTAGAAGATACAGATATACTTTTGGGAGTTTTTACAAAGGACAAAAAATGATATTGTATCTATTCTTTAATAAAACAACCAATTTCTAAAAAACAACTATATAATATAAATAAGTTTCATGACCAAATTCTTTTTCAAATCATTGCTCACACTGACTTTGATAATTGCCGGCGTGGGAGAACTAAAAGCAGAGAAACATAACCTGACTTTTAAGACAGATGATTATTGTTCTGCGCAATGGGATTCCCAAACTAACACCTTTACATGGGGTTCAGGTGGATGGGGAAATCCCGAGTGGGTTTTCATGACCGCAGAGGGTATCAGCGGCAACCTCAGTACCTGGGTACTCCTTCATCTTCATGTGAGCGACTGGATAAATGCAAACACCAAACAGTTGCGGGTAGTCTTCAAAAAGAATGACGGTTCTTGGCCACCCTCTGGTCCTACTAAGGAATTCGTGGTCTCACCAGATGCATCGGGTGACATTTACCTTTCTCTCAAAGGAGTAGATTGGGGTGACTGTGACATCACAAATATACAAGACTTGACCATCTATGGTTGCGACCGTGATAACACCTCAGCTGACGCCTCTGTCAAAATCACTGATGCTTATTATATAGACGAAGCACAACCTCTGACATTTAAGACTGAGGTATATTGTGCCGCACAATGGGATTCCAGTACAAACACATTCACCTGGGGGTCTGGTGGTTGGAATTCCGAATGGGTGTTCATGGCAGCAGACGGTATCAGCGGCGACCTCAGCGACTGGACACTACTTCATCTGCACGTCAGCGACTTCACCAATGCGAGTGCTAAGGAATTAAAGATTGTTTTCAAAAAGAATGACGGTTCGAATCCACCAAGTGGTCCTACAAAGGAGTTCATCGTCTCTCCTGATGCTTCAGGCGATATTTTCCTGTCTCTTGAAGGTGTGAACTGGGGCAATTGCGACATCACAAATATCCAAGACTTGACCATCTATGGATGCTCCCGTGACGACAACACAAAAAATGCTTCTGTCAAAGTAACAGATGCATATTACGTCACCAACTCAGAGTCAACTGGTTTACAGCCAGTCAACCAGTCGATGAACATCACTGTAGGCAACAAGACTCGCTCCTACTGGCTCTATGTACCGAATGGTTGTAAGACCAATGCTCCTTTGGTCATCGCCATGCACGGCGCAGGTGGTACAAGCAGTGGACAAACACCGCATTTCAACGAGATAGCCGACACTGCGAAGTTCATCATTGCTTATCCTCAAGGCGAACAGATTTACTTCCCCGTCTTCGGAGGCACCGTCACAGGATGGGATGCTTCGGGTGAGGAGAATGCTGATGTCACTTTCATCAAAGCTATTGTCGATGAACTGGCACAAAACTACCAGATAGACCGCAAGCGCGTCTATTGCTGTGGATTCTCCAACGGCGGTATGAACACATACGCTCTAGCCAATGCATGCAGCGATGTGTTTGCGGCATACGCCAGCATCAGCGGTTTCCCTCTCAACGAGTTCCACCTTCGCCATGTCAGCAAGCGACCTGTGCCCTTCCTGCATATCCATGGCAAGAACGATGACTTTGTGAAATACTCTCTCATGCCCACTATCGTTGATGAGATGGTGGCACGCATGGGCGCCAACCCTGTCCCCGTGAAAACCCGTGTCAGCGGCAAGTATGACAAGAGCGTTTATGAGGCCACAGACGGAAGTTTCTCATACATCTATTACGAAATCGACGGTATGGGCCACAACGACTTCACCACTAACACTGAGGATGGCAACTCCTCGCTGACGATGTGGAAGTTCTTCCGTCGTTATACCCTTGACAGTCCCAGTGACAACACCTTAAAGTGGATGCCTCGCGTAGAAACTGCCAACTTCAATCCAGCAGCCCATGGGTGGACGGTGAACTCAGGCTCAACCGTGCTGGCTTTCGGTGTCGGAGCCAAGACAGACGCCAATCAAAATGTCTATCACTCGCTACAACTCACCACTGGTCACTACAAACTCTCCTTCCATGCTGATGGCGAGGCAGGCAAGACAGTCGGTGTAAAATTGGTGCGCTACGGGAATGC
>JAFXVU010000024.1 GCA_017534705.1 Bacteroidaceae bacterium | reverse complement strand
CACCGACAACATCGACTGCATCCGCGGTGACACCGCCCAGATTGCAAAATACTGCTATCTGCGCGGCACAGGCGGCATGATAGAAGAAAGGCCAAATCTTTCGGCTAACACAATGGAAGAAGGCAAAGCCAACTCCACCCTCAGCGAAGAGAACAGAGACCTGATGCGCTGCTTCAACGTGAGTGTGAACAAAGGACTCACCTTTTTTATCGCCTCCACCCTGCAGAGTTGCGCAGACGACATTCTCCACGGACCTGAACTGTTGGCACAAAAAGACATCCTCGTGCTGGCCGAATACGTAAAAGCAGACTACAACGACACCGACAAGTTGCCACTTACCCTCGCACGTCTTTCCTACCGACTGCTCATTGACTACGGCTGTTCCTTTAGCGCCAATGCCGCTCTCATCACCATCGCAGAATACCACATCCATCACAAAGAATACAGCTCAGCCCTCGACACCCTTCAGACAGCGCTCGACAACATCAACATCCATCACAAGCAGCACAGCGACAGCACCAACCAGCAACTGCACGACCTGACACTCGTTGCCTACGACACTATTCCCCAACCGACCTCGGCCGAGAAACTATGGATTGAGAGCCGCGACGAGAGTGTGAATCCTATGTGGTTGTCGAGTGTCAGGGAATACCTAAGCATCTGCTACAGCGCCATGGGCGATAAAGCCGCGGCCGACTACAACCGCAACGCCTATCTCGATATCCTCGATGTCACACGTCAGGACATGGAGATAGAGAACAGGTACGACAAACTGTCGAAGGAGAAACGCACCATTGACATCCTGCTTGTGGCATTACTCACCTTCCTCATCCTGTTGGTGGCGTCGTTCGTGTTCTTCTACAGGAAACAGCTCAGAAACAAACAACAGCGCAAGGACAAGCTCGTGAGACTGTTCGGCATCTGCAAACGTATCATCGCTTCGGTGCCTTCTGACGCGGAGGATGAAGAAGACATCAGCCAAGCCATCGACGAAGCCGTCAGCGGCGACATCCACCACCTTTTCCCCACCCTCCCCGAAGACATCCGACTCTCGGACCTCAGCAAACGAATCAAGAGCAGCGATTATGTCCTCAAGGGGAAACGCCTTGGCAGCTACGACCGTGAGCTGCTCAACGTTGTCTGCGCCTTCTACGACTGGATTATCGACAACGGCAAGAAAGTCATCACCCTCAACAACCGCATGCAGATGTCGGAAAGCCGCCGCTTTGTGCACGAGATGCATGTGAAAGAGAACAAATACGCCAACATCGACAAACAAGCGTGCATGTCGGTGGTGCTGGGCGTCATGCCCTACATCGACCGAATGACAAACGAACTCAACCGACTGAAAAACAGGAGTGAGGACAGCGAAAAACGAGCCGAACGGCTTCGCTACATCGAGGAGTTGGTCGATAAGATCAATGCTGACAACGAGATTCTCGTCCACTGGATTAAGATGAGCCAAGGCACCCTGAGCCTCAACATCGAGAACTTCAGCCTTCAGCCGCTCTTTGAGATGTTCGCAAAGAACCGTTCGTCGTTCGAGAGCAAGGGCATACGTCTTGTGGTGGAACCCACCGAAAGCATAGTCAGAGCCGACCGAGCACTGACCATCTTCATGGTCAACACCCTGCTCGACAACGCGCTGAAATATACGCCACAAGGAGGAACGGTCAGTCTCATCGCCACCGAAGGCCAGGACAGTGTCGATATTGCCGTAAAAGACTCAGGTCGTGGTTTGTCGGCCGACGACATCCATCTCATTTGCGATGAGAAAGTCTATGATGCCAGCAGAATCGGCATGAGCCAAGACAATGACCAAGACAGCACCGAGGAAAACCGCCAGTTGTCGAGTCTGAAGGGATTCGGCTTCGGTCTGATGAACTGCAAGGGCATCATTGAGAAATACCGCAAGACCAACAAGCTTTTCTCCGTCTGCCAATTCCACGTGGAGAGTGAAATAGGAAAAGGCAGCCGTTTCCACTTCACCTTGCCCAAGGGCATCACGCGAACGGCCAAGCTCCTGCTGGTATTCCTTGCCCCCTTGCTGTGCTGCTGCACAGGCATGCCCACAAACCAACCAGCCTCACCCATGACTGCGTCAACAACCTTGCATACAGCGCAGACAGACAGTATCCTCATGCTCAAGATGGACAGTGTCAGCGACAGAATCCACGCATACGTCGATAACGTCTATTACTGCAATGTCGATGGTTGTTATGAAGAGGCACTGCTCAACGCCGACTCAGCCATAACGCAACTCAACCTCTTCCATCATCTGCTCTACCCCGAAGACACGCGTCAGATGCAAATGCTCTACAGCACTGAGACACCCCCAGAACTCGACTGGTACAAGGAAGACCACAACATGGCCTACAGCATCATTCTTGACCTACGCAATGAAATGGCCATCGCAGCACTAGCGCTAAACCGCTGGGACATTTACTATAGCAACAATGAGACCTACACGCGCATGTATCGCCTTGTAGGCCAAGACAAGAGCTTAGAACAGACTTGCAACAACCTGCAGATGGCCAACATCAACAAGCAGACTGTGATGGTGTTGCTTGTTGTCATCCTCCTCCTCGCTCTGCTCCTTTTCTTCATCCTCTATTATAAGTTCTACCTGCTCAACATTCTCAACATGGAGCAGTACATCAGTTTCTCCAAGCATGTCTTCTCCACTGAATACAATGGTGGCGGCAAGGATGGACTCGACCCAGGGTTTGTGAACGACCTCTTCAACGGATTCTGCGACGTGAAACGTTTCGACGGATTGGCCATTGTGGTCAACAGCGACAACGGAAAAGGATTGTTGACCGCCGTCTCGGAACATTGCCGCAATGCCCAGACACTCACCCAGTATGCCCAAGATACTTATAGACAGCCAGAGAGAGAGACCCGTCATGACAGCATCGTGGCCTACCCGCTGACAGTGAGCGAAGAAGGACAGGAACAGACTATCGGCGGTATGGCATTGGCCATGCACGGCGGCACACTATCCGATGACGAGGAAATCATCGTTCGTCTCATGGCTCAACTCACCTCCATCTATCTCAACAACTCCCTGGTGCAACTCAACATCCGCACCAACGACATCGAGATGATGGAAGACGAGGAAAGACGAGCAGGTCACGAGGAAAGCGTTGTTCACGTGCAGAACATGATACTCGACAACTGCCTTTCCACCATCAAGCACGAGACCATGTATTACCCTAACCGCATCAAACAACTGCTGAACAACAAAGACACGAACGGGGAAGTGGATGTGGCAACCATCCACGAACTCGCCAGTTATTATAAGGACATATACAGCATTCTCAGTGCCAACGCCCTCCGACAAGTCTCGGGCAAGACATTCAAACGATCCACATGGCCCGCATCCTACTTTGCAGACTACGCCCGACGCACCGCCGACAAGATGCAATCCAAGATGGTCAATGACATCACACTTACCCTTGGCCAACAAACCAACGATGAGATTATCGGCGACAAGGACCTGCTTGAGTACTTGGTGGACAACCTACTGCACCTTGCCTTCGAATGCGCGAAACCCGGGCAACTGCTGTTCGAATCCGTAGCGGAGGACAGGTTCGTAGCTTTCCGTTTCACCGACCAGCGACAGACCTTCAGCCCTCAAGAACTTAACGACCTCTTCTATCCTGAGAACATCAGTTACGACTCGCGCACCGACCGTTTGACCTCCACCCAACTGATGGTGTGCAAGCAAATAGTGCGTGAGCATGACGAGCACTCCCCCTATCGGGGCTGCCGTATCTATGCAGAGACGGCCGACATGGGTACAGGCTACACTATCATCTTCACCATCCCTAAGAAAAGGACATAAGACACAGAATCAGCGATACGTCGGCACTACGACATACATCATTCACATATTCGATAATCCTTGATAACTAAAAAACACAAGATATGGACAAGTTCAAAGTAATCATTGTAGAAGACGCGAAATTGGAACTCAAGGGTACGGAAGAAATTTTCCGCAACGATATTCCTGAGGCAGAGATTGTGGGCACAGCCATGAACGAGAACGAGTTGTGGACCTTGCTTCGCAAAGAGCATCCCGACTTGATTCTACTCGACCTCGGTCTGGGTGGTTCCACCACAGTTGGTGTTGATATCTGCTCCACACTGCGCAAGAAATATCCCGACATCCACGTCCTCATTTTCACTGGCGAGATTCTCAACGAGGCCTTGTGGGTTGACGCCCTCGACGCTGGTGCTGACGGCATTATCCTCAAGAGTGGTGAATTACTCACACGTGGTGATGTGATGAGCGTGATGGACGGAAAGCACATGGTGTTCAACCAACCCATTCTGGAGAAGATTCTCTACCGCTTCAAGCAGTCGGTCTATAATGAGAACCGCCACCAGGAGGTGATGCTCGACTACGACATCGACGAGTACGACGAGCGTCTGCTGCGCCATCTGGCTCTGGGCTACACCAAGGAGATGATTGCCAATCTGCGGAGCATGCCCTTTGGTGTGAAGTCGCTGGAAAAACGGCAGAACGACCTCATTAGCCGCCTATTCGGCAACGAGCGTTCCGTCAATGCCACCCGATTGGTCACTAAGGCGCTGGAACTTCGCATCCTCGACATCGACAACCTCGAGCCCGACGACGCATAAGACGATGATTTCGAATTGTTTTCGATTTTTCGTGATAACGTTATATCGTTATTGCGTTATAACGAAAGATGAGAGAAGACATGACGAAAAGACAACATAACAAAAAAAGACGAAAAACAAAAGCAATGCGACACCGCGACCTATTGACATATATTCCATTAGGATGCCTCTTGATTATCCTGCTGCTCGCCCTCTTCACATGGACGGGAAGTGTCTATGGCATGGACGTGGTGAACCTGCTGAGTGCCGACGGCATCAGGTGGATGTTCTCCAGTGTGACCGACAATATCGCCGACTCCCCTCTTCCCATGGTATTATTGGGATTGATGGCATTAAGTGCCCTCGACGGCTCAGGTATGCTCTATGCCTTGCGTGGACACACCAATGCCAAACAGAAGAACGCACTGTTCATCAGTATCCTCATCCTTGTGCTTTTTTCCGCCGCCATCGCATGTGCCACACTGCTGCCCAGCGCATTGCTTCTAAATCCGCTCGGCACACTGAACCACTCGCCTTTCACCCGTGGTCTGCCCTCCGTGGCATTTATCATTGTCATCATCACCGCCGACATCTACGGCTACACATCGGGAAGACTCCTCACCGTGGCCGATGTCGTGAAAGCCGACACCAAATTAATAGCCGACATCGCCGGTTATTTCCTCTCATTTATCATCATCGCACAGATGGTGGGTTGTTTCGACTATTCACAGGTGTTCAGTCTGTTCAGCCATGGAGAACTTTGGTTCCAGGTGTTCCAGTACACCGCCTATCTCCTCCCCCTGATTCTCCATATTATCGTGTATTTCATTGACCGTTGAACATTGAACATTGACCATTGAACATTGGCTACGCCTAAAATGCTCACGCTCGGCATAGGAAGAACAAGTTCGGCTCTGCACTCGCTAAATCGCATTTTTGACCATTGATTAATGGTCAATGGTCAATGATTTCTACTCCCACTCGATCGTTGCTGGTGGCTTGGAACTGATGTCGTAGCAGACGCGGTTGACGCCGCGGACGTTGCGGATAATCAGGTTGCTGACCTCTGCTAAGAACTCATAGGGCAGTCTGGCCCAGTCGGCAGTCATGGCATCAGCTGAAGTGACGGCACGTAGTGCAACTGGATTCTCGTAGGTCCGCTCATCGCCCATCACGCCAACATTCTTCACTTCGGAAAGCAGTATGGCTCCAGCCTGCCATATCTGGTCGTAGAGCGACACCTCTATCTCACCGTCCTTCATGTCGGCAGGCACACCAGCGGCAAGCACTTTGCGCGCCTCTTCACCCGAGAGGCGTACTTTCCAGTTGCGCAGTCCACGGATGAAGATGTCGTCCGCCTCTTGAAGCATACGCACTTTCTCGGGCGTGATTTCTCCCAGAATGCGCACAGCAAGTCCAGGCCCGGGGAAAGGATGTCGGGTGATGAGATGTTCAGGCATTTGGAGTTGGCGTCCCACGCGACGAACCTCGTCCTTGAAAAGCCACTTGAGCGGTTCGCAGAGCTTCAGCCCCATCTTCTCTGGCAGTCCACCCACATTGTGGTGCGACTTGATGACCTTGCCCGTGATGTTGAGCGATTCAATGCGGTCGGGATAGATAGTACCTTGCGCCAACCATTTGGCACCCTTGATTTTCTTAGCCTCGGCTTCAAACACATCAATGAACCCCGCCCCGATAATCTTGCGTTTCCTCTCTGGTTCGTGCACACCAGCCAGCTCAGTATAGAACTTCTGCGAGGCATCCACTCCAACTACATTCAGTCCAAGGCATTCGTAATCGTGCAGCACATCGGTGAACTCATTCTTGCGAAGCAGTCCGTTGTTCACGAAAATGCAGGTAAGGTTCTTGCCGATGGCACGGTTGAGCAACATGGCAGCCACAGACGAATCGACACCGCCCGACAAGCCAAGGATGACTTTGTCATCCCCCAGCTGCGTCCGCAGTTCTGATACAGTTTGCTCGACAAACGACGCTGGCGACCAGTCTTGTTTTCCCCCGCAGATGTCGACCACAAAGTTCTTCAGCAGCAACGTGCCGTCGATAGAGTGAAACACCTCGGGATGATACTGCACACCCCAGATTTTCTCGTTGTTGGCAGCATAGGCGGCATACTTCACCGTGGCAGTGGAGGCGATGACGCGGAAGCCTTCGGGCAGACGTGTGATGGTGTCGCCATGCGACATCCATACTTGGCTGTTCTTGGCAAAGCCCTTCAAGAGCGGGTTACCTTCCTCCATGAACTCCAAGTTGGCACGTCCGTACTCACGTGTTCCTTCAGGCTCGACCTTTCCTCCAAAAGTGTGCGCCATGAGTTGGGCGCCATAGCAAATACCGAGTATAGGATACTTGCCACGTATTTTCGAGAAGTCGAGTTGGAATGCCCGTTCCT
This sequence comes from Bacteroidaceae bacterium, assembly GCA_017534705.1. GTDB lineage: Bacteria > Bacteroidota > Bacteroidia > Bacteroidales > Bacteroidaceae > RUG11857. The sequence continues at coordinate 203 of JAFXVU010000024.1, read as the reverse complement.
CATAGACACTATAAGGTGAGCCCGAGAGGATGACACCAATCACGTCAGGGTCGTTCTCAGGGAACTTATTGTAGGGCATAATCTCGCAAAAGGTGTTCAGTTCTCGAACACGACGACCAATCAGTTGTGTTGTCTGTGAACCGAAATCAAGAATGATAATTTTCTGTTGCATCGAATATAAATGTGCTAATGATTTCTTTTTG
>JAFXVU010000244.1 GCA_017534705.1 Bacteroidaceae bacterium | reverse complement strand
AGATGGTCTTGCCTGCCTTGATTTTGTCACCGAATTTGAGATAAACGGAATTGCCTTCCTTGCACTCCACACCATTGACTGTGACAGGATTGGTGGCGTGAACGACTTTGAGTGTGCAGATGCCTCTCTGGCTGTCCTTTTCAATAAAGAAGGAATGGGCGCTGACATACTTGTCGTCAATCATCACGTCGGAGGGTGCGGTTGGTTCATTGCGGCCAACCCAGGTGATGCCTTCCTTGATCTCGGCCTTGTGGGGACGGAAAATTGAACCCCAAACCAGCATGGCCTTCTGGCCATTGATGGCATACATCTCAGGATTGTGGCGACGAGTATTGGACGATGGAGCTTCCTTGGTGGGCTCTGGCGTTGGCGGCATTGCCCTGAAGGCTGTGCGAGTGCTACAGGCTGGACATGTCGCTGCCAAAGCACCTGCTGTCTTTGGAGACAAGACGATGTTCTTGCCGCAGCCAGGGCATGTGTAGGCCGACTTCTCTCCGATGACGAGCGGCGTCTTCAGCAAGAAGATGCCTTTATCGGTCTTCTCTGGCTTGCCCACATAGTGTATTTTGGAGCCTTCTGGCTGCTGTGCAGGTTTATCTCCTTCTGGCTGCTGAGCTGGCTGGGATACCTCGGGCTGCTGAGCTGGATGGGATGCTTCGGGTTGGGGAGAGGGTTTGGATGCCTCAGGTTGGGGAGCGGGTTGCTGGGATTGGTTTGTGTTCCCCTGTCCCAACTTCAGTTCGTGAGGTCTGAGCACCACTTTGATTTCACGTGCGCACTCCGCATTCGGGCACAACACTTTATAGGTTCCTGGTTTCTCAGGCTTGACTGCCAAGAAAGCTTTCTTGCACAAGGGACATGTGATTTTTATTTTGTTCTCTTCCATAGTTGTTCAGTTATTGGGTTTGTTTCTTGTTCTTTTATTGTGTCACTTGGACTACACCTCATCTGGCGCCTCGTATGTGATGTCGGAGATAATGTCATCGATAGGGTCGCTGTCGTCGAGAATCGTTTCATATTCCTCGTCACCAGTATAAGCCATTTCTTCTTCGGGTATCACCTCGAGATCTTCGCCGTGCATGTCGTAGCCGCCATCGTCTAAGACCATGATATCGGCTGTGATGTCTTCATCGCTGAGGACTTCAATGGAGTCTTCGTTGGCGGCAAGGTAACCGGAATCGTCTGAGACAGCTATCTCCGCGTCGTCGAGATTGAGACCGCCTTCGACTGTAGCGACAATTTCGCCGTTGGAATCAACCATGTAGTCATAGACGTGGTCGCCGTCAACATCTGCAAGGATATAAGGGTCGTCTTCTCCTGGAATTGACACCAAGGCCACGGGAATCTCATCTCCATTCTCGTCGTAGATGACATCTGTGTCAACGATGGCCAAAGTCGGTGCGTCGTTGTCGTAGAGGTCAATCTCGTCCTCGCTGACCAGTTGCTCTGCGATGGCAAGGGCTTCTGCCTCTTCTGGGTCAATGGGGTGTGACTCTAACGTCGTTTCAGTACCTGTGTTGGAAGTTGTTCCACCAGTGGTAGCTGTTGAAGTGGCGGTGGTTGTTGTCTGTCCACCGGTGTTTCCAGGCTCGTCGGGTGAAAGAGGTGTGGGCTGGTCGGAGCTGGTCTGCTGACCGGTGTTCTGAGCGGCTTGTCCTCCCGTCTGAGTTGTTTCTGTTGGTTCCTCTGTCTGAGTCGTTCCTGCAGGTTCCTCTGTCTGGGTCGGTGCTTCACCTCCCTGATTGGTATTTGTTGTTCCAGTTTCGGCATGGGCGTCGTCACCACCGAACACTGTGGCTCCCACTACACCTGCTGCGGCACCACCGAGTGCTGACATGGCTACAGTGGTCGCTTCCACCTTTTTCCCGTTCTTGTTGTTCTGCTCTTCGTTGAGATCTAATTTTTCAGTATCCATAATCTTGAATGTTTTAGAAGTTTAACACGTTGCAAAGTTAAAACGCGTTGTAGCAAAATCCAAATCTTTTATCGCATCTTTGACGAACCTGAGGGGTTTGCTGACGAAACTGCGTTTTTTAACAATTCAACTTGTCTGTGAACGTGCGTCCGCCTACCATTGTGTAAGTATAGTATCAAACAGTTCAGAGGAAGCGATGAGTTGTGGGTGCATCTTGGGTGTGCGGTCAGTGACATCCTTGTGCACATACTTGAAGGCCTCCATCAAGGTAATATTGCGGTCGCGGTTAGTATCGCTCTTTCCCCTGAGGGCCTTGAGCAACGCCTGGGTGAAGAAACCATTGGTCACCCAACCTGTCTCATAAGAATACTCATCTGCGCGGCTCGACATCATCAGCGAAATGGAAGAGGCACGGTTGCTGGCCCAATCGTAGGACGTGGCGTCGTCCGAAATAGAACCCGACATGCATGCGTCAACAAACACATAGATGCCCTTGGCTTTGATTGTGCGGAGAATCGAAATCAGTTCTGTATAGTAGAACGGACCATCGTAAGCTATGAAACAACCAGGGCTGCCATGACCGGAGAAGAAGAAAATAACCTTGTCTTCTGGCTTGGACAGTTTGGCAATGGCATCGATATGAGTCTTGATATTGGCTTTATTGGCGTTGGAACTGGTCAGAATCGAAACACTGGTGTTTTTCTGTTTCTTGTACAAGGCTCCGAATGCCTTTGCGTCCTTGGTGGTGTTGCCGAGGTTGATATTGGGATCACCATAATTAGAGACTCCTGTACTGAGAACATAGGTCTTCTGAGCGGAAATGCTGAGACATGAACACAGAATCAGCAAAAGAGATAAAAGTTTGTTTCTCATTGTTTCTACAATTGTTTAACAGTTAATATTTATTTAGAATCTAAAGTCTTGGAAGTTATATAAAAGGAGTTAAATAGGAAGTTAAGCCGTGCTGGCTTGAAGTGAAGCACTTCGTGCTGGACGATACTACAGCAATTCTATGCTATTGTCCTGTGCGTAGCACATACCTCCCATGAGCGAAGCGAGTTTACTTCCATTTTTACTTCCATTTATTCCTGCGATAGTTTTATTTAGGATTTTAATTTATCAGGTGGATGTTATGCATGGGCCTTGCATCGAGGGCACTGGCAGTTCTCAATATCCTTGACGGTGAGTTTGTAGATACAGCCAGGATTAGGACAACGGTAGAAGTTGCTGGCCTTCTCGTTGATTTGCAAAAGGCTCTTCTTAGGGTTGGCGAAAAGCGAGTAGAGAGTGGAAAGCAAAGTACCCACGCGTAAGAGTTGGATGGCCTTACCCTGCTCCATAGCAAACGAAAGGGCGAGCAAGAGCAGAGAGATGCCGGCTATGCTCTTCATGATGATGACTGAGCGTTTCTCCACCTTGTAGTACTCTGCAATATACTTTCTAGCGTATTTGTCGAGCAAGGAGAACTCATGATGGTAGTCGTCCTTGTCGTTGAGCAGATGGCAGGCATAGAACATGCAGCCGGTAGCGTTGTCTGGGCCTAAACAGATGAAGGTGTCGGGGGTGATGGCGATTTCGCTGATTCTGACGAAGTTGCCGTTGTTGTCTCTCACGTATGTGCCGTTCTTGGAGTTAAGGTCTTTAAGGGTCCATGTACCGTTGTCATCGATAGTCACTTGAGCGTGCTCTTTGCTCACCATTGAACCTGTTATCGTGAATTTCTGTTCACCGTTTTTGCCGATAATGATTGTTGTTGACATGGGTTGAATATAACTATTAGGTGATTATTGGTTATTGTGCTTCTTTCATCTTAAAAGTCTCCGCGAGAAAGTTCTTGTAGTCCTTAAGCACTTGTTTCGGGGCTGTGATGCGGATGGGCTGCATGCCTTTGTCCGAGAGTATGATTTGTTGCTTCACCATGTCGATTCGCTCGAGGAATGACTGGTTGATGAGAAGACTGCGTCCGATTTTAACGAAGATGGCCTTGTCGAATTTTGTCTGGCTGATCATGTCCGACAGTTTGTTGATGCCCATGGAGAGAGGCATCTCACGACGGTCGATGAACATCAGTTTGCAGTAGTTGCCGTCGGCCTGAACCAAGGCTACGTCGTTGAAATCAATGAACACCAGTTCGTCTCTGGAGTTGAAGAATAGTTTTCCCATGATAAGTTTATGTTTTTTAGGTTGAATTTTTATCAGCGAACAGGAGGAATGTTGCAGTCGTCAAAACTGAAGAGATTGTCCTTGTTGCTTTTGACGAGTTCATCTGATTGCCATGAACGGAACAGAATCTGCGGGTTTTTGTCTTGGTCGGAGAACTGCCAGAAGAGCTGAACGAAACCCGTGTCGTGGTATCCACTGCCATTGTACTTGGTGGAGGTCCAGTCCTGATGCAGCGTGACCATATACATGTCGGAGCGTTTGGGATGACGCATGACCTCGATATCCTTGAACTGAACCCTAATGTATTTGTTGTTCTTGAAAATCGTCCTGAGATGGCTCAGATACTGTTGCTTGTCCTGCTGTTTATATTCCACGTCTTTCACCAGTCGGCCGAACTCCGGGGTCTTCCTGTAGATCACCTTTCCAGTGATGACGATGGCGTCGTCGCTGAAGACGGAGTCAATCATGTCGATATCTTTCTTGTCATAATAGCTCCTGTAGTTCTCCGTGAAGTTCAGAATCTCGTTCCTCCTTGCCACGTCTTTCACTTCGGTGGCATTGCCTAGGAAGACTTTGGGGTCGTGAAAAGAGAACACGGCGCTCGTGATTTGTCCGTCGGCAGCGAAACTGATGGTCAGTTCACGTTCACGCTCGTCTGTATAATCGGGCATAGGTTTGATGGTCACTAGGATTCCTCTGACGCAATAGCCAGTGACCGTTTGGATGCAGCGCTCGGAGTAATGCCTGTCATCGCACGAGAAAGGCAGGAAATCGTACATCTCTTTCAGGTCTTCCTTGCCGTTGGGTGTCATGTTGATACCCGACAGGTTCAGGCCTCGGTTGTTTCTGGCTGCGTTATTGAACTCTGTCAGCAGTTTCCCTATTTCTCTTTCGATGTTCGTTTTCAAGGTGGGCTTGTTGTTCAATCCCTCATTGATGCTCAACGTCACTGTCTGAGAATGGCTTGACAGGGTCAGCAAAAGCATGAATAGTAAAAATAAAGTCCGTTTCATATTGTGTGAGTTTTTATAGCTTCTATTTGATGAATGAATGGGTGTTTCAGGGCATGGTGAACCATACGGCATTGCAGTCTTGATAGTCCAGCAGGGTCTTCTCTTCGCCTGTGACCAGATTGTCGCGCTTGCCGTTGGCTTTCACGGGCGACAGCACTGCCACAAATTGCATGGGCTCACCTTTGGTGAATACCCACCAATAGACTTTGTCGGAATCGGTCACCTTGTCTGCCGCGCCGTAATTCTGTATCAATCCGTCCTCCTTGGCTTCTGTGAGCAGCCATTTCAATGAATCCAAATGCTTTACTGCCTTCATCTGGTTCATCACGCGATTCACCTTCGAGTCCGAGTTCACGGAGTTGTTCTGTTGAGACTGATAGTTGTCATTGTTCGTTGTCGTTGGACTTGTTGGGGGTGTTGTTTGGGTTACCTGACCAACAGGTTCTGACACCTGCGTGTTCGTCTGGCTCAGAGGCTGGCTCTCGGTATAGTTCGATTTCTCTACAGACCGGGATGGATTCTTTGAGGCTCCCCCACCCTGGTAGTCGGCCAGGACCACATATACAAGTATTCTGGTCTGGGAGCCGCGCTGGCGTTCCAGCTTCTTCACTTTTTTCTGGAGACGTGCCTTGTCCACATTCACGTTTTTCTTGGACAATTGCTGGCAGAGGTCATCGAGGGCAATGTCGGTGGCTTTCACAGGGTCTTCATCAGCACCCTCACCGTAACAGTAGGCGGGGTTGTCTTTCACCTCGTTCATCTGCTCAGCAACGCTCTGGGCTCCTGTGGTCAAACCCATCCATGCGCTGAGGACAACCGTTATGATAGTTCTTGTTCCCATATCGTCTTTCTACTTAAGGTACTTGCGTCCGAGATTGTTCTTGAGGTCGATATTGGCGAAGAGGTTCTTGATATTGCTCGTCGGAGTGAACATCAGCATCGTGGCGGTTAGTTGTGGCCGGTCGCTGAAAAGTTTGTCGGTGTCGCACTTCACATTCACCAGATGCACATACCCTGAAGCTGCGTTGGCAAGGAAGAGTGTTCCTGTGATGTTGTTGCCTTCTTCTTCCTCTATCCCGAAATAAGGGGAGCAGCCCTGCTTGATGCAATAGCCGAGGAAATCGCGGACGCTCACTTTCAAGGTTTCACGCTTGTAGTTGTAGTATCTCACCTGGAGGCTGATGCTGTCGCCATCCACTTTCATACCAGGTTCAACCATCAGGTTCGACAAGGATTCAGCGGCATTGTGGCGATTGAATAGATACCTGTATCTCAGCACCTCGTGCGCCACTGTGTCGGTCACGGTGGTATCGGTCTCGCTGCTGATGGTCACGTAGCGGTTGTTGTTGATGGCGGCGATGATGTAGGTCTGCCCTTTCTGCACAAACACGTCGGGGTCGTCGGTGCGAATCAGGTTGGTGGCATCCACATCGGCTGCGCCTTTTCCTTCGTATGTGTAGGCTTTCAGTTCCTTGACGAAACGCTTTTCCATCTCCTCGCGCTCACTGTTGGCTAAGAGTTCATAGTTGATGGGGAACTGCATGGCCAACACGTTCTGCCCGTCTTTGAGCCATTCCACCTGGTAGGACTGGTCGTCCAGATTGATGATGGAGCATCCATCGCTCCTGCCGAGAATGCCGGGCAGTTGGTTCCAGTTGCCCTTGGTGAACTTCACCTCGTCGAGTTTCAGTGTGTTGTCGTTGACTTTGAAAAGACGGTCAAGGGTGGCGTATTCCAGAAAGTCATAGACTGGCGAAGGCTGGAGCAACCTGATTTCTTGACTGAACAGCGGAATGCCGATGTGTTCAATCTCTCCTTTGGACGAGAATCTGACAACGATTTCCTTGTCTCCCTTCGTAAGGGTCTTCACCGATGGCAGTGTGTCTGGACGGAGTTCGGCCGAACCCAGTTTCAGTGCCTTCGTCGCCTTCTCAAGATGAGGAGCGGAGAACGTCTGTGCAGCCATGCAAAGCGGTAGCAAGAGAACCGATGCGATGAATAAGATACGTTTCATATTGTTCGTGTTTTTTTATTGTCCTATCAGAACCTTCTCAGACGAGCCGTCTGTCTTTGTCCATGTGCCTCTCACGAGATGTCCGTTCGAGAAGCTGCCGTTGACCACATCACCTGGGTTGGCTTGCTTGTCAGTGCGGGAGTCAAGGGCATGAGAGCTTTGGAAAGTAAGGGTTCCCTTACCGTCGGGCTGGCCGTTCTTCAGTTCCCCCTCATAGATGGCGTAGCCAAGGTTTTTTGTGCCTGAGGTGACAACGGGTTTGTCATTGTTATTTTGATGTCCACCTGTGGCGGTGTTTCCTGTCGGGGTATTGCTGCTGGAAGTATTTCCCGTAGTAGAGGTGGTGTTGGAATGATTACCAGTGCTGGAATTACCTGTGGATGTATTATTACCTGTTGATGAATTATTACCTGTGGAAGTATTGTTACTTGTGGAGGTATTATTGCCTGTGTTGGAAGGTTCATCAGTGGAGGTATTATTACCTGTTGATGTGTTACTACCTGTGGCTGGTTTTCCAGGTTGCTCTTGGCCGGATGTTCCATTTGTGTTGGTTTCCGCCGTCTCTGTGATTTCAGCATTGCCTCCTTGTCCTCCTGTTTCGATGATTGTTGGCTGCGGGGTGCTGGTGAACATATTCTTCAATGGACTCCACAGCAGGAGAAGCAGAATCAAGGCGCCAAGTCCGATGCCGATTTTCATATAAGGCAATTTGGGGGACTTAGGCTTATCTCCTTCACCCCCCAAACGCCTCGTACCTCCTCCAGATGATTTTCCTCCGAAGAACTGTTCTGCCTTGGCGGTACGCTTGTCGACGTCACGTTGCATGGCATTACAGATGGCATCAGCAGTTTTTATAGTCACATCCTTGGGCAATGACTTTCTGATCCATTCCTCGCTGATTTCGTTGGCTTTCTCGGGGATGTTGCCTGTGAGCATGTAGAACAAAGTGGCGCCCAATGCATAGATGTCGGCCTTGGGGGAGAAGGTGGAGATGCCTGCATACTGCTCAAGAGGGGAATAGCCGTCAGTCACGCCTTTTCCTCCCAAACGAGAGGTTTGTTTGCCGTTGGGCTTGAAATGCTTGGAGAGTCCGAAGTCGATGAGAACAGGATGTAGGGTTCCATCAACGTTTTCTCCCATCATCACGTTGTCGGGCTTGATGTCAAGATGGTTGAGTTGTTTGTCGTGTAGAAAGGTGACAGCATCGAGCAGTTCATGCATGATGCTGATAGCTTCATCCTCCTTGAGTTTGCCTCCCTGTTCCACAACATAATTCTTGAGGCTGGTTTTGCCAAGATAACTCATCACATAGTAGATGGTGCCGTTGGTTCGTATCAACTCGTTCACAGGAACAATACCAGGATGTTTCAAATCGTGAATCATGTCTCCTTCCTGTTCAAATTCTGAGTACGACTCATAATATTCCTTGGTCTTGGAGTCAATAGCCGAAACCGAACCGTCGGCATTTCGCTGGGCTATACCATTGGGAAAGTACTCTTTTATGGCGTAGGTTCCTGTCTGTTTGATATTCCCATCAAAATAATAGGCATTGGCAAGGTAGGTGATGCCATAACCGCCTTTGTTGAGGAACTGGAAATTAAAGTAGTTCTTTTCGCCTTTTAGTATAAAACCCTCTTGAAGGGCATAACTGGGGTTTTCCATATCTGTTGAGGTTTACCACTGGCTGTCTCAAGGGCATCCGAGCGGGGAATTGATGTTGTTTTTTAATTGATGTTTCAAAATTACAACATTTATTAAGAAAACGCAATAATTCACAAACTTTATTTGACGAAACACCATGGTTTTCTGACGAAACCGTGTTGACTGTCTGATTTTTTTGATGAATTATCGTTACGATATTCTGCCATTGCGCTTAACGTGAATGGGCTCTTCGGGCAATCTTCACAAGTTCTGCATAATGCTCCTTGGCCGTTTTCTGTCCGATGGCTATCATCTGCGAGAGGTGCTGTCGGTCGTAGTCCTTGATGCTGAATCCTTTGAGGTTGGGATGGATATAGACATCGGCATTGTCGATGTTCTTCATGCGTCTCGCCCTGTCTGGCCTGACGTTGAACCACTTGGTGACCACACCCAATGTCGGGATGCCGAGACTGAAGTTGTCTTCACTGCTTTGTTCCAAGTCGATGGCGATGACGATGTCCGCGCCCATGCGCCGAACCACGTTCACTGGCAGATTGTTGACCATTCCACCGTCGGCCAGGTCCATGCCGCTCATCACCACAGGGGCATTGCCGGGAGCCGGATAGGCCATCGACACCCTTATCGCCTCGGCTACAACACCCTCATGCATATCCACTTCCTTGAAGTTGTTGCCACGGATATCTGTAGCCACACACACGAATGGGGTCTTGATATGGCGGAAGAGGTGGGCGCCTTTGGCTGTGAGGGCTGCGTCCATGTGTGCTCGGAAGTAAGGACCTCTGACCAGACCCAATATGCGGTTGTCCCCTGGGTTGATAATCTTGTTGCGGTCGAAGAGCCATAGCCAATCTTCATTCAGCAGCATACGCTCTATTTCTTTCGCAGTATAGCCTGCGGCATAGAGTCCGCCGATGACGGCGCCCATGCTGGTGCCAGCCACATAGTCGGCATGGATTCCTGCCTCTTCCAACACTTTCAGCACACCCACCTCAGCGGCTCCTTTCGCACCACCTCCACCGAAGACGACTCCGATCTTGGGCTGACAAGCTGCATCTGGATGGTAGCCTGTGAACATCACCATGAAGCAGATGAGGGCAGAAATGTAAAAACGCTTATTCTTCATAATGGAAAGTTTTGGTACGTGATTCTATATAAGGCTCGCCTGTGACGAGATTCTTGCTTTCTTTCTCAAAAGTGATGACGTAATCGTTGGGCGTTTTCTTCGACTCGTAGATGTTGGCCGTGAACTTGGTCTTGTAAGTCGGGTAACCCAGTCGTCCAACAAATTCATGTGTGCCGTAGATGTTCAATTCCCGTTGGCCGTTGATACGCATTCTTTCCACTTTCAGCGAACCAGCGACATATTTCCGTGTACCCCAGAAATCTTCGAAGAGTTCGTTGTAGTGTTTCTGACAGAATTTCTCCAACATCCGTTCGTAGAAGCCCTTGGGTTTAGCGAGACTGGCTGTGGATGAAACCGTGGCTCCATCCACGGGAATGAAGAACAGGCTTATCGTCAAGACGGTCAGAACAAATCTTGTCCATTTTTTCAGTTTCATAAGCATCTGTTTTTTTTACACTTCGTCTACATCATCATCGAAGAGGTCGTTGAGGATGTCTTCCATCTCGCTGTCATCGATTTCATCGTCAAAATCATCGGTGACGTATGTGTACTCCTCATCTCCGTTGTAGTCATTGTGGTAGTCGTATCCGCCGTTCTCGTCATCCAGAATCAGGAGGTCGGCCAGGACGTACTCGTCATCAATACTTTCGATGGAATCTTCTGTCACTGCCAGATAACCGTAATCATCGGCTGTAGCAATCTCGGCATCATCGATGTTGAGACCACCTTCCACATAGTCGACGATGTATCCGTTGGCATCGACCACGTAGTCGTAGATTCGGTCACCGTCCACATCGGCCAGAACATAAAGTTCCTCTTCGCCGGGAATGGAAATCAGGGCAACAGGTATCTCCGAACCATCCTCGGCATAGATGATGTCTGTATCGAGAATTTGCACGGTTGGTAGGTCGTTGTCATAGATGTCGATTTCATCTTCATTGACAATTTGCTCCGCGATAGCGATGGCTTCATCCTCTGGATTTGCAATGGATAAATGAGATGATGACGGGTCGATATCAGGATTCTGGCCCTCAGGTTGAACTGGTTGTCCATCGGCCTGAGTTGGTTGTCCCTCGGTCTGCGCTGGTTGGCCTTCAGGCTGAGTTGGCTGGTCTTCAGGTTGAGTTGGCTGTCCTTCAGGTTGAGTTGGCTGTCCCTCGGGCTGCGTTGGTTGGCCTTCAGGTTGGGCTGGTTGTTCCTCGGGCTGAGTTGGCTGGTCTTCAGGTTGGGTTGTAGGAGTCTCGTTCTTGTTGCCAAAGAGTTGTGCGCCTACTACACCTGCAGCGGTAATGCCAGATGCTGCCATGGCGGCAGTTGTTGCGTCCATACCAATTTCTTCTTTTTTCTT
>JAFXVU010000243.1 GCA_017534705.1 Bacteroidaceae bacterium | reverse complement strand
GTGATACCTGAGGCATGGAAGACGTCCGCATCCTTCAGAATCTCACGCCAGTTGAACATCCCTGGTTTCAATTCAAAGAAAGCCGAGTTCGCACGGTCATACACCACCTTCGAACTGCGCATACCCGCCGACTCCTCATAATAATACGTTCCCATACGGTCGCCGCCCCAAAGCGTATTGGGCATTCCGACGCCGTATTCCAACAGTTTCATACTCGCAGCCTGCCCAATCTGATTCTTTGGCAGTCGTGTCACATACTCCACGTCGTCGCCCATCATGGCTAACGACACGGCTACATTGGCCTCGCTTCCTCCGTAGGCTCCCGAAAACGTCTGACCCTGAATCAGTCGCATGCGGTTGGATTTGGAGAAGCGTAGCAGCAATTCGCCGAATGTTACTATCTTCTTGTTCATATGCTCGCTGCAAAAGTAAAAACTTTTCTTCTAATTTGCAAATTATACATAAAAAAACAGATGTTTGACATAGTTTGTTTTGCATTCTAATAAGAAAGCTATACATTTGCATGAAGTCTATAAATGCAATCAAGGCTTTAATGACAAAACAATCATTATGCATATTATTTCTCATGGCAATAGTGATGACAGGATGCCACACAAAGAAAACTGCCATGCAATCATCCCCTCCCATTACGGCAATAACCGATGACGATGGGCCGTACATTCTTTTCCTAACAGGAACCATCGCTTACGATTCTGTGGCTGCCTCCTACAGCATCACCATTGACAGCCAGCAACGTTTTAGCGGACAAATGAACACAGAAGGTGCTGCTTGCACCGGGAAACCCCTCGGACTTTATTATCAACAGGAAGATGCAAAGGGAGAGATACTCAGCCAACATGAGATTGACAATCCCCTGGCGCTACGCGTAGAATATTTCAACGGAAGTCAACCCCAGACGAAAACCATAAAAAGAGACAAGGCAGAATTGTTCGTTCGACTGCAACTCAACCCCAAGACAAGGCACATCACATTCATGTACGACTCATTAAAAATACAGACTATAAACATAAAAAAACAATTCACAATATGAAAAAGGCCATACTACTTTTCATTGCACTTATATCCTGGATGACCGGCTCAGCCCAATACAAGATGGACACCATTCTTTATGCAGGCGACAGCAAGATTTTCACGGACATCGTTTTCCTTGGAGACGGATTCAAGGAAGATGAGATGCAGACATTCATTGATTTTGTTAAAAAGCAGACCAGCTCTTTCTTTGGCAAAATGCCCTGGGAACAGTATCGCAACAGGTTCAATGTGTTCTGTATTGAAACGCCTTCCAACGAAAGCGGCGCCGGGATGACCCCCGATGCCCCCATTGACAATTTCTTTGGAGTATGCTTCGGTACATCAGGAGTCGACCGTATGCCATGGCCCACAAAATTGGGTGTGGTTTACGATGTCCTAACAACCACGAAACCAGACTACGACATCGTCCCCATCGTGGTCAACTCATACAAATACGGAGGTGGAGGTGGAGTTCCTTTCATCTGCTATAGCATGGAAGAGAGTTCAATAGAAACATTGCGCCACGAATTCGGCCATGCTTTCGCCGGCCTTGCAGACGAATATTGGTATAAGGGAAAAGAGTCTGCCAACATGACACAGATTATTGATCCCGTGAAGTGGCAAACATGGTTGGGTATAAACGAGGTAGGAACCTACCGCTACAATGAAGACCCTGCGGAAGAAGGCTATTCATGGTATCGTCCTCATCAAGATTGCCTGATGAGATACCTGAACCGTGAATATTGTCCGGTGTGCAGGGAAGCACTTATAGAAAAAATCCACGTAACGAGCAAAGACATTATTTCATTCACACCTGAAAACGAGCAGGCCCTCATGTTCGATGGGCAGAAGGCAACCTTCAAACTCAACCTCCTAAAACCCGACCCCAACACGCTCCGCACAAATTGGCTGTTGGACGGAACAAACGCAGGTCATAACGTGGAAGAAATCACGTTGAATTCATCACAATTGCAGGAGGGAACGCATAACCTCACGGTTTTAGTAGAAGACACCACCCTGCTGGTGCATACCGAAAACCACACCGCCCTACACGGGCATTCGGTTACATGGGAGATTGTGAGCGATGGTTCCACAGCCATCAGTTCTGCAGCCCAGAGTGAGGATTTCACGATAGGACCGTTACCATTCGGCTCACACATCAGTTTCAGTAGCACTAAACCGATACAAGGTCCCGTGCGAATGGAACTGCTCGACCTGTCGGGAAGAACCTTGGTTTCAGTACATGAATCATCGGGAGCATCTGTACTCACGCTCAATACCTCACATATACCTTCAGGCATATATATCCTGCGCCTATACAAGGGCAACTTGTTATTCTACTCCAACAAGGTTACCAACCAGAAACTATAACTATCAGCAAATGAACATTAAAAGACTATTAGCAATATGTGTGAGTTCCATATCCGTATGGACCTTATCTGCTCAAACAGGATTCGACAAAACCGCCCAGCAAATTGCTGACGAGATGATGCCTGGATGGAATCTTGGAAACACGATGGAAGCAGTACGTAATTATCCCATCACATGGGAGACTCCTAACAAACCTGCAGTTGAAGTATTCACCAATGACGGAGGACTGGAATCAGAAACCGTTTGGCAAGGAACCAAGACAACCCAAGAAATCGTAGACTATGTGAAAAGTTGCGGCTTCAAGGCTATCAGGATTCCCTGTGCCTGGGTATGGGGACATATCAGTAATCCTCAAGACTACACTATTGACGCCACCTGGATGAAAAGAGTCCGGGAGATTGTTGACTATTGTATGAAGGACGGATTATACGTCATTTTGAATGATCATTACGATGGAGGCTGGTTAGAGAGAAATATCAATGCCACAGGTTCTGCTAGAACAAAGAATGAAGAGGTCTTAAGAAGTATCTGGACGCAGATTGCCAATGAATTCAAAGACTATGACGAGCATCTTGTCTTCGCAGGACTCAATGAGCCTGATGTTGAGAATCAGTCCACCGTCACACAATTGGTTTCGTATGAACAGATTTTCATTGATGCCGTCCGTGCCACTGGAGGTAATAATGCCAAGCGACTATTAGTAGTACAGGGGCCTTCCACGGATGTGGAGAAGACATGCAACTGGATGACCCATAAGATGCCGACAGACCCCATCGGCAACAAACTCGCCATTGAGATACATTTCTATTATCCATGGAACTTCTGGGGCATGGACAAAGATGAGAGTTGGGGCAATATGTTCTACTATTGGGGAAGCGGCAATCACGTCAGCGGCTCAAAGCATAATGCCACCTATGGCGAAGAGAGTGACATGATCAAACTTGCCGACCGTCTCAAGACCTCATTTGTTGACAAAGGCATTCCTGTCATCAACGGAGAGTACGGCGTCATCTGGCGTACAAATATCACAGGTGCCAATGAAAGTCAGGAGAAGCACAACGCTTCTATTCAGTATTATTACAAGACCATGAACAAGGTCTGCATGGAACGGGGAATTGTTCCCTTTGCATGGGACACCAATAGTACAGGCAACAACCAGATGACGATCATCGATCGCTCTTCCAAGACC